>JAUWXF010000273.1 GCA_030616475.1 Desulfobacterales bacterium | reverse complement strand
GTTTCAGCTCTTTAAGTTTCTCAATCCTGACACCTGAAACCCGAAACCTGACACCTTTTCCCCAAAACTAAATACGCAGCAGACGGACACGGATTTTCTCATTGCCAACAGCCGTGATTTACACTCCATCAATAATCGCTATTATCCTGCAAACTTGGATGAGGAGGAGGTATTTCCATGTTCAATATAGCATCTGAAGAGACTTATCAGGATGGCCAGATCATCATCAAGGAGGGAACTACGGGAGACTGGGTCTATGTGATCCTGTCAGGTTCTGTGGAAATCTCTAAGACGGTTCGAGGAAAGGAATTTGTCATCGAATTGCTTCAGCCGAATGAGGTATTTGGCGAGCTCGGTTTCTTGGGTGGCGTTAGGCGGACTGCCACAGCCCGGGCCGTTGGTGAAACCACAGTCGGCGTTATTGATCGAGAATTTTTGGATTGGGAATTCAACAAAATCCCTTCAGAGTTCAGGAGCATTCTGGTGACCTTGGTGCAAAGGTTCAAGAAGCTGATCGATCGGAGCAGCGGGTTTTCATTACGAAGAGAGACTCGTGTTCTAAAGACCTTGTCTCTGAAATACAAAGACAAGAAGTCCTTTGTCAATGCTTACACAGGGGATCTGAGTAGCGGTGGCCTTTTCATTAAGACCGAAAACCCTCTCAAGCAGGGTGAGCACTTTTTGCTCAAACTACAATTACCGGGCCTTTCAGACCCAATGAGAATCAAGTGTGAAGTGGCATGGTCAAGAAAACAGGAGGAAGAAACGGATGGCTCTCCCGATGGAATGGGGGTCAAGTTCATTGAAATGACGAAAGAGGATAAGGAAATGCTGAAACAATATCTCAAAGACACAGCATTGGCTAACCCCTTGAAATGATTGGAGGCGGCAACCGGATTTGAACCGGTGTATAACGGTTTTGCAGACCGCTGCCTTACCACTTGGCTATGCCGCCATCTTAACTAGTTTCCATCCAGAAATGGCCCTTTTCCGCAATCTCGGCGTCAATCTGCGGGATTGCTTGTGCGACGTACCAATGTACGCCTCCGCGCAATCCCTTGATTTCCTTGACCTTGCGAAAAATTGCTCATTTCTGAATTGGAAACTGACGTTAGTGCCCTTCATTTATAGATTCATTCATGGATGGGCACTAACTGAGGATTGGAGCGGGAAAAGGGATTTGAACCCTCGACTTCAACCTTGGCAAGGTTGCACTCTACCACTGAGTTATTCCCGCCCGGTATTGTCAGTCATAGATAACGACCTCTTGCTTCTTTGTCAACAAAAAATTCTTTTGGTGCCCTCTCAGCCTGTGCCTTGGCAAGATCTGGTACGCCAGTGATGTCAGCACCTTATTCCTTTACGACACTCCAGAACTTCGCAAAGTATATAGCCCCTGACCATACCGTCAATATGAGCGCCATCCACAGGAACACCATGCCTATGCTGTGAAAATCGATATCAAAATAGGTGTAATGGAACAGAAGCGGGATGATGGCCGCTATCTGAAAGCCGGTCTTGTACTTTCCCAGTTTATCGGCACCCATTACCACACCCTTTTCAGACAAGATTGCACGCAGTCCTGTTACCGCTATTTCGCGTCCAATAATGACAAAGGCTATCCAGGCTGGTACCCGCCCGTGAGAAATTAGCATGATCAAAGCCGCTGAGATGAGGAGCTTGTCGGCCAACGGGTCCAAGAATTTGCCGAGGGTTGACTCAAGACCTCGACGCCGGGCAAACAGGCCATCAAGCAGATCAGTCACGGACGCTGCTGAAAAGACAATAGCGGCCAGAAATGCGCACACCTTGTTTGAAAACAAAAGGAGCACGATGAGCACCGGAATGCTCGCAATCCTGTAAAGTGTCAAACGGTTGGGAGTACTCAAAAACATAGCAGACAAGCGTCCAAAAGTCTTCATGATGGTCTCCATAGTATTTCGGATTTCGGCCTCCGGCCCGTAGGGGCCTACGCCCCGGAGGGATTGTGAAACTCAGTAGAGGTTAAGATATTGCATGACCCTGCGCACAAAACTCCGGGTCTCCTCAATGGGTGGCATACGCTTGAGGGACTGAACCTTGCCGGGACCTGCGTTATAGGCTGCCAAAGCCAGAGACAAGTTCCCTTGAAATCGTGCCAGCAGCTCTTTGAGATAACGTACGCCCCCCAAGATGTTCTCTCTGGGGTCAAATGAATCTATTATACCCAGGGCCTTTGCAGTTTCCGGCATAATCTGCATCAATCCACACGCGCCTGATCTGGACACAGCATAGGGATCGAAGTTCGACTCTACCTTAATAACTGCCTTGATCAGGGAAAATGATACCCCGTATTTACGGGCCGCTTCTGAGATATACATGTCATAACGCCCGGACAGGTCATCAGCAGGTAGCAGGGTGCCCTCGCGGATATAGATACGATATCCCGGCATCGTGGGCACATTCGTAAAACAGATGATACCCCGGCTGTCAACATAGCGGTAAATATCGGCTCGAACCGGCATACAGACCAATAGGGTCACACCCATGGCCCACACATAGTATTTCAGATTTCGGATTGCGGATTGCGGAATGAGACAAATACGGAATATGGACATAGCCAATCCTATGGCATCAGATTCATTAGGCAAAAATAGAAATCCCGGGCATCCTTCATTTTCGCCATAAAGTAGTTTACACCTATTGACCAGTGTTCAGGTTTCAGTGTTCAGGTTTCAGGTCTTGCTTTTTCAGTTCCTGACACCTGACACCTGGTACCTGGTTTCAGTGTTCAGGTTTCAGACCCGCCTGCCAACGCCTGGGTCACACCCAGGTTACAATGCCCGCATACACGGCAATGGCGGGCAGGTCTCGCGTTTGTCGCTCCTGACACCCT
>JAUWXF010000240.1 GCA_030616475.1 Desulfobacterales bacterium | reverse complement strand
GGTGTCAGGATTGAGAAACTTAAAGAGCTGAAACCCCTGGCCCAGACCTGGATTGGTGCTTTGGTAGTCCATCGGAGACACCGAAGCGCCAGGGCAGGCTGAACACTGACACCTGGCTATTGAACTCAATAACCAACAATCTTGATTTACACCCTATCATTTCAATAAGTTGTAGAAATTCCAAGATCAAAGATGTTGCAACACTTTTTTAATCCATCCTCTGTAGCTGTAGTTGGGGCCTCGCAAAACCCCGCCAAGATCGGCCATGACATTTTGAACAATATAGTCCGGTACGGTTATGGTGGTGCTGTGTACCCAATAAACCCCAGGGCCCAAGAGATCCTGGGACACAAGGCATATCCGGACCTCGCTACAGTTCCTTCCAAGATAGATCTTGCGGTGGTTGCCGTGCCTGCTCCAGCGGTTATGGATGTTTTGGAGCAGTGCGGCAAGAATGGTGTTGATTCGGTCATTGTCATTACGGCAGGCTTTAAAGAAACCGGACCCGAAGGCGCGCGCCTGGAAGAGCGGTTGGCCACGCAAGCCAGGGAGTTCGGCATACGGATCCTTGGTCCTAATTGTTTAGGGGTTATTGATACGGCAAGCGCCCTGAATGCCTCTTTTGCGGCCGGCATGCCTCTTGGCGGGCACATCGGTTTTTTTTCGCAATCCGGTGCCATGTGTGTAGCTATCCTGGACTGGGCCCTAGGGGAAAATGTTGGCTTTTCAAGGTTTGTAAGCCTGGGCAACAAGATGGACATCTCAGAAACAGAGATCATGCTTTCCATGGGACAGGATGAAAATACCCGGGTGATCCTCGGATATTTGGAAAGCATTGAGGACGGGCCACGTTTTATGAAGGCGGCTCACCATGTCTCCAAAACGAAACCAATTATTATTATTAAGTCAGGCACCACCAGCGCAGGGGCCAAGGCCGCTTCTTCTCACACCGGCGCTTTGGCAGGGTCGGAGCATGCGTATCGGGCGGCTTTCAAGCAGTCCGGCATCATACATGCTGAATCGATGCAGGCCCTTTTTGGATACGCCATAGCCTTTGCCAATCAATCCCTGCCGGAAGGCCCGAGCCTTGCCATCATTACCAATTCCGGGGGGCCGGGCATCCTGGCCGCAGATGCCAGTGACCGCAGCTCTCTTCATCTCACCCCGATCCGAAAGGAAACAGCAGATCGCCTCCGAGAGTTTCTCCCGCCTACAGCCTCGCTCTATAATCCCATAGACATCATCGGTGATGCCTCGCACGAAAGATATGAAAAAACCCTAAAGGTCATCCTGAAAGATCAGTTAATCCATGCTGTCCTGATACTCTTGACACCCACGGCAGCCGTGGACGCAGAGTCTGTGGCCCGGGAGATTGCAGGCTTGGCCAAGGATGCTGACAAACCGATCGTGACCGCTTTCATGGGGGAAAAACGGGTAAGGGGGGCTCGCAAGATCTTCCAGGATCATGCCATTCCGACCTATGATTATCCGGAAGATGCTGTAGCGGCCCTAAATGCGATGCTCCGCTATCGCCAGTGGCTCGAAAAGCCAGAGAAACAGTACCGGCGTTTTGAGGCAAACACCGGAAAGGTGCGCAAGGTCTTTGCATCGGTCATCAAGCAGCACCGGCACGATCTCATCGAGAGTGAGGCCCGCCAGATCCTCAAGGCTTATGGATTCAGACTCCCTGAGAATCGCATTGCCAGGACCACCAGGGAGGCGGTAGCAACGGCTTCAGAAATCGGATATCCGGTCGTCATGAAGATTGCCTCGCCTGATGTGCTCCATAAAAGCGATATGGGAGGCGTTAGGGTCGGACTCGAAAACGAGGCTATGGTGGAGGACGCCTTTTTTGAGATAACCTCCAACATTCAACTGCGCCAGCCCAGGGCCCGTATTCTGGGAGTCATGGTTCAAGAAATGATACAGCGGGGCAGGGAAGTTATTCTGGGGATCACCCGGGACATCCAGTTTGGCCCTATGATTATGTTTGGCCTTGGGGGGATCTATGTGGAAGTCTTAAAAGACGTGGCCTTTCGAATCGCCCCGTTGAGCGTGGAGGAAGCCGATGCCATGATTCGCGACATCCGATCGTTCCCTCTGCTGCGCGGGGTGCGGGGCGAGGCGCCTGCTGATATCGAAGGGATCCTGGATGGACTGCTGCGGCTGTCTCAGATGGCCATAGACTTTCCTGAAATCATCGAAGCAGATATCAATCCACTCCTGGTATGCCCCGAGGGACAGGGGGCGGTGGCCGTGGATGCCAGGATTACTATACATGAGTGAGATTAGTCGATTTCGGATTTTGGATTGCGGCTTTCGGAGGAAAAATTCGAAATTCGAAACACGAAATTCGAAACAAACTCGAATGGCTTAATAATAAATAGCACACAGCGTAAATACAGTTTTGAACATTTAGACATTTGAATTGAGCGCAGGCTTCACTTCGTGTCGGATTTGTTTCGGACCCGCCTGCCATCGCCAGGCCCAGCATATAGCCTCAATGTCAGCATACATGGCAATGGCGGGCAGGTTTCGATATTCGGATTTCGGATTTATTTTTTGAAATTAGTTATCTGAAAAACTATATGGCAGTGATGAGGGGGCAAAAGAAATGGTTTCTGTATATGTAGGATCCACAAAGGGATATTCAGGAAAAAACCTCACAGTCATGGGGATCGGCCAGCGATTCCTCAAAGACGGGCTCAAGGTGGGCTACTTTAAGCCCTTTGGTCGGTTGCCTATCAAGATAGAAGGTGTGCTGACCGACAAAGACGCGTGGTTTATCCACAGGGTGCTCATGTTGAAGGATCCTTTGGAAACGCTTTGCCCAGTCGTTATGACTCACGACATGATGGTGGAAGGCTGCCGTGCAGAAGTCCCAGGATTAAAGGGAAAAATCCTAAAGGCCTTTGAAGCGGTATCAAAAGGAA
This sequence comes from Desulfobacterales bacterium, assembly GCA_030616475.1. Classification (GTDB taxonomy): domain Bacteria; phylum Desulfobacterota; class Desulfobacteria; order Desulfobacterales. The sequence continues at coordinate 966 of JAUWXF010000240.1, read as the reverse complement.
AAGACGTAGTGCTCATCGGAGGGGCAGGCAAACTTGAGTCGGGCAAATCCTTTAATATATCAGGATATGACCTCGTCGAAAAACTCAATGCCAGTGCCATTCTTGTGGATCGCTACGACAGGGAATTCTATCTGGATGCGGTCCTGGATGCCCACGGGCGCCTGGGAGAACGCCTCCTGGGGGGCATCCTGAACAGAGTACACGCAGGTTATGTTGAAAAGCTCCAGGACTTAATTGTCCCGTTCCTTGAACGGAAAGGGATCCCGGTCTTTGGCATCCTTCCCTATGATGCTGTGCTTGGCTCAGTGATAATTGCAGATATTGTGGAGGCCCTTGCCGGGGATGTGCTTTGCTGCCGAAACAAGATAGACGGTCTGATCGAGCACTTTCTGATTGGCGGAATGCAGGTGGACCGTGCCCTTGAATATATCAGAAAGGCAAGAAACAATGCCGTGATCGTGGGGGGTGACCGGGCCGATATCCAGCTTGCCGCCATTGAGGCCGCGACCCAATGTCTCATCCTGACCGGCAATCTTTACCCGAATGAAATTGTGATCTCCAGAGCTGAAATGAGAGGTGTGCCGATTGTCGTGGTCCGGGACGACACCTATTCGGTGGCAAAAAAGGTCCAAGAGGTCTCGCGCAAGCTTCGCCTCAGAGAAAAAGAAAAGGTTTATTGCGGTATTCGCCTGATCGAAGAAAAGGTCAATTTTGCAAGATTGTATGAAGCCTTGGGGATCAGTTTTTGATTCATCGGCCTAAACCACTACCTCTGGTAGTGGTATCATAAGAAGGTTCTACCGTTATAGGAATTATGGAATAGTAAGGTTAAGGATAAGACATGGATTATGATTGAGTTTCCGATTTGGTTTAACAATACCGTGTTGTGAATATGTGTGGTGCCATGGACAAACTTGTTTGTCCGTGTGAAAGGTGTCGATATGAAGTAACAAAGAAGAAAAACGG
>JAUWXF010000150.1 GCA_030616475.1 Desulfobacterales bacterium | reverse complement strand
GCTTCAGGCCATCTTTGACCGATACTCATTCGCAAAATCCGCGAAATAGCCAGCTATTCCTGTGGTTTTGCTCAATCGGATCGTCCAAATCTAACCCAAATCTGAGCGCCAATTCTGCCAAGTTATTCTTGCGCAAGCCCTTAGTGAGCATTGAGAAAGAATGGCAAGCAATATAGAGCGAACTGAAACGCTCAAATCAAACGTTCAACCACAGCCTCTGCAAATTCAGAGCATCTGAGCTCTCGGCTGCCCGGCATGTGGGGGGCCAGATCGTGAGTCACAAGGCCATCGGAAATGCTTTTCTGGATGGCCTGCTCAATGGCCGAAGCTGCCTCTGCCCATCCCAAATACTCCAGCATCATAACCCCGGATAGTATCAGTGAGATTGGATTTGCCCTGTCCTCACCGGCGTATTTGGGCGCTGTGCCGTGAATGGCCTCAAAAACCGCATAGCTCTCCCCAAAATTGGCCCCCGGGGCCACCCCAAGGCCGCCTACCTGGGCGGCCAGGGCATCAGAGAGATAGTCCCCATTCAGATTGGAGGTGGCAATCACATGGTAGGCCTCCGGCCTGAGCAGCACTTGCTGAAACATCATATCTGCGATCCTGTCTTTGATCAACACTTTACCCGGTGGCACTTTACCGTCAGGCTCAAGGCTGCCATCTGACTCATCCACAATATGGTCCCCGAACATCTCACGAGCCACCTCATAGCCCCACTTCATAAAGGCCCCTTCAGTATACTTCATAATATTTCCCTTGTGTACCAAGGTCACACTGGGAAGGTCGTAGTCCAAGGCATATTGGATGGCCCTTGCCACCAGCCGCCTTGAAGCCCTTCGGCTCATCGGCTTCATGCCAATGGCAGAACCCCTGGCAACATCAACTCCCATCTTACCCTTGATGAAGGCAATGATCGCCTGGGCCTCGCCGCTTTCGGCCTCCCATTCGATCCCGGCATAGACATCTTCTGTATTTTCCCGAAACACTACCATGTTCACCCTTTCAGGGTGCCTCATTGGACTGGGAACACCTTTGATATATCGAATGGGTCGAACACAGGCATACAGGTCGAGTCTTTGTCGCAACGCGACATTGACGCTACGAATCCCTTCCCCCACCGGCGTGGTCAATGGCCCCTTGATGGCTACCACATGATGCTTTATCGCTTGCAGGGTCTCATTCGGAAGCCATTCCCCTGTTTCTCGATACGCCTTCTCCCCTGCCAATACCTCCAACCATATGATCCTGCGACGGTCTCCGTAAGCAAAACTGAGGGCAGCACCCAGGACACCCCTGGCAGCAGCCCAGATGTCGGGACCGATCCCGTCTTCTTCAATGAACGGAATCACAGGAGTGTCCGGAACCCGAAGTGTGCCATTTGCTGCCACTGTAATCCGATTTGTTTTGCCTTGGTCTTTTTCCTCAATTTTCAATGTCGTCTTCCTCATGAACCGATTGAGCCCGTTTGGCCCGTTTAGCCTTGAATCGTCCACCGTAGCGTGGGGGCTCTGTCCCCCACAACACATGCTGGCCCACCAACATGTGCCCCACAGAGGGGGCACGCTACGGGGTATGAATATGTTTAAGGGCGCTCAACGGGCTCAACGGGCTCAACCGGCTAACTTCTTAAGATAGATCTGTAGAATCGACACCGCTGCTGGAGTTATGCCGGAAATTCTTGAGGCCTGTCCAAGGGAAATTGGCCGAATTCTTGAGAGCTTCTCCTTGACTTCATTGGAAAGCCCAGGAATGTCCTGATAGTCAAAGCCCTCGGGGATTCTTGTCCCTTCCAGGTATTTTACACGTTCAACCTGCTCCATCTGGCGCCGTATATATCCGTCGTATTTAACAAGGATGGTGGCCTGTTCGGCTACCTCGTTGTCAAAAGAAAGGATGCGGCTGTCAACCTTTGCAATATCTTCAAACTCGGCCCCAGGTCTTTTTAGCAGATCCTTCAAGGTGACTGGTTGACTGATAGAGCCAAGTCCAAGGTCTTCAAGGGTGTGGATCACGTCTGGCTGTGGGTTTAGACGAACGTCTGAAAGGAGAGCCAAAAGTCTCTCAATCTCCTCCCGTTTTTGTTTAAATTTTTCGTAAAGTGCATCAGACACAAGACCAATTTGATGTCCAAGTTCGCGAAGACGCAAGTCTGCGTTGTCCTCCCGGAGGAGAAGACGATACTCGGCCCTTGAGGTAAACATTCGATAGGGCTCCTGGGTCCCTTTCGTCACCAGGTCATCGATCATCACACCAATATAAGCCTGTTCGCGGTTGAGGACGATTGGAGGCTCTTCTCTTACGCGCTGCACTGCATTGATACCGGCCATGATCCCCTGGCCTGCCGCCTCCTCATACCCCGAGGTGCCATTGATTTGGCCCGCCAAAAATAATCCTCGAATGGCCTTACATTCTAAGCTTGGCTGGATCTGCACCGGATCCACATAGTCATACTCAATGGCGTAGCCCGGCCGTACAATTTCTACCTGTTCAAGCCCTTCAATAGACCGAAGCATCTTGATTTGCACATCCACTGGCAGGCTTGTTGGAACGCCATTTGGATAAATCTCAGTTGTTCCAAGTCCCATGGGCTCAAGAAAGATCTGGTGTCGGGATTTCTCCGGAAACCGAACGACCTTATCTTCAATCGATGGACAATAGCGCGCCCCGACCCCTTTTATAACCCCGGTGAAAAGGGGAGAACGATCAAGACCTGTCTTAATGAGCTCATGGGTCCTTTTGTTCGTGTAAGTAATGTAACACGGGACCTGCTTCTGAGTAATCGATTTTGTCTCAAAGGAGAAGGGAACCGGCGGTTCATCCCCATGTTGAGGCGTGAGCCTGGAAAAATCGATCGTACGTCCGTCCAGCCGGGGGGTGGTGCCGGTCTTAAGACGACCTATTCTCAAACCTAAGTCTCTAAGATGGTCTGAAAGCTTGTTCGAAGGGGGATCCCCCATTCGGCCTGCGGGAAAATTCTTCAACCCTATGTGGATCAGCCCTTTCAGGAAAGTGCCAGTGGTGAGAATGACTGTTTTTCCCAAAAACCTCTCCTGAATACTGGTTATGATCCCCTTGGCCGCGCCATCCTCGACAATCAGCGCATCCGCCAACCCCTGTTTGATGTCGAGATTGTCCTGGCCCTCCAGAACCTGCTTCATGCGAAGGCGATATTGTTCTTTGTCGGCCTGGGCCCTGGATGACTGCACGGCAGGCCCTTTCTTGGTATTTAGACGACGAAACTGGATGCCAGTGGCATCAATGTTTTTGGCTATCTCCCCGCCCAGAGCATCGATCTCACGCACAAGATGACCCTTAGCCAAACCTCCTACGGCCGGATTGCATGACATCTCTCCGATGTGGTCCACATTAACTGTAACCACCAGAGTGAGATGTCCCAGCCGGGCTGCAGCCAGGGCAGCCTCACATCCGGCATGGCCAGCCCCCACCACGATAACGTCGTATGTTTTCGAAGATGCGTCCATACGAAAAATGCCTAAAGTGAGCTCAAGTGAACTAAAGTGCCTAAAGTTAAAAGAATAAAAACTGTTCTTACAAAGACTTTTTCAAGTCCTCAAACTTAACCAGAAAGGAGTGGCCAAAGTTAAGGGAATACGGCTCATTGCTACAAGGAGTTTCTTCAAGTCCTTAACTTTAGACACTTTAGGCACTTTAGCTCACTTTAGCTCACTTGCTTTTTCACTTTAGTTCACTTTCTTCTCTGTCTCACAATTTCATACATAACGATGGCCCCAGCCACCGCAGCATTGAGCGAGTCAACCACCTTGTTCTGGGGAACGGATACGAGATAGTCACAAGTTTTTCGAACCAAGGAGCGTATCCCTTTGCCCTCACCCCCGATGACAAGGACCAAGCCGACATTGAAATCAGCCTGATCAGCCCGTTGCTCTGAACCTGCATGGGCCCCCACCACCCAAAGCCCTGCCTTCTTGAGTCCCTTCAGGGCTGCCACAAGGTTGGGAACCCGTGCTATCAACATATGTTCCATGGCTCCGGCAGAAGCCTTTGAAACCGCGGGGGACAAAGGGGCAGAACGGTCTTTGGCAAGGATAACGCCATGGATGCCCATAGCGAGTGACGTCCTGATAAGCGACCCCGTGTTTTGCGGATCTACAATCCCGTCCAGGGCCAAAACTATCGGAAGCTCATCATCGGTTTCGGCCTTTCTCAGGATGGCGCCTGCATCTACCAGCGGATAACCACTGACACGGGCCGCAACTCCCTGGTGTACCGACCCGCCAAGTAGAGATCTAAAATAATCTGGTTCTTTGTATTGGATCGGAAGCCCTTCGGCCTGAGCCCGTTCCAAAAGGTCGCGAATACGTCTAATCTGACGACTCTTTGATACATACAGCTTTTTAAATACCCGCCGCCCTGCAACCAAGGCCTCATAAACCGGATGGATCCCATAAAGAAGATCACTCATCGCAACTATTCAGTCCCCCCCTTTGAAAAAGGGGGGTTAGGGGGGATTTATCTGCCAGGTACAAGCACCCCTTTTTTTTACGAAAGGGAGGAGTGAACGGTTATCACTCATGCAGGCGTGTTTTTTCGATAATAGCTTTCAGTTTTGAAACTGCCCGGGCCAGATCATCATTGACGATCACATGATGATACAACTTAGCCTCGGCCATCTCTGCCTTGGCGTTCTTCATCCGCTGCTCAATCGCCTCGACTGAATCCGTACCCCGTTCAGCAAGTCGCCGCTCTAGTTCCTCCATGGATGGCGGTGCTATGAAGACCAAAGTGGCTTCAGGATATTTGCCGTAGAGTTTTCTGGCACCCTCAACGTCAATGTCGAACAGGATGTCGTAGCCCTGGTGAAGACAGTCGTCCAGAAATCCGGCCGACGTGCCATACAGGTGGCCGTGCACTTCCGCCCATTCTGCCAATTCACCAGAGTCTATCTTCTTGCGAAAGGCAGCATTGCTGATAAAATAATAGTCCACGCCATCTCGCTCGTTGCCACGAGGGGGACGCGTAGTGCAAGAAATCGAATATCGGAGGCGTGGATCTTTTTTCAAGATCGCCATCAGCATGGTCGATTTCCCTGCCCCAGAAGGTGCAGATATGATGAACAGATGTCCTTTTTTGGCCATTTCGTTGTTCGTTATTCGGTATCAGTTTAGCCTATTGAAAAAGCGAGCCTAACGAGCATACAGGTGATCCGATTCTAAAGCGGGTCACTGTTTGAGTGTATTAGTGAGCCCTCTTCTTTCTTTACGCTCACTTATGCGCGAGTTTGAGCCGGTTTAGAATCGGATCACCTGTATGCGATAATGTCTTCAAAAAACTAAAATGCTACGTTATTCGCTATTTCGTCTACCATTGACGATAAGACAATTCACGGTTCACGATTCTCGATGAAGTTCACGTGGTCTCCAGGGTCTACTTCTCCTCCTTGAACTCAAAGCCGGTCACAAACCGGTGCGATATGGTCTCGGCTTGAGTAGCCGAAAGAATAACGTGGTTGCTATCGGTAATAATGATAGACCGCGTGCGACGCCCCTGAGTGGCATCAATCAACCGCTTTCCCTGTTTTGCATCCTCCTTGAGCCGCTTCATAGGAGCCGAGCTTGGCGTCAGAATAGCCACTATACGACTGGCAACGACTGTATTTCCAAACCCGATGTTCAGCAGTGTCCCGTCCATTGTCTCCTCCAGAGGTTTGTCTCTCGTCATTCGTTATTCGCGGCTCGTTACGTTTTACGTCCCACGGTTACCGACACGTAGTGAAGCTTTGCGCTAAACGAGCTGCGCAACCGAGAAACGATATACGATTCACCATTTCTCAGTCACTTGCAATCCTTTACTACTCTATATTCTGAACCTGTTCCCTAAGCTTTTCCAGTTCACTCTTGAGTCCCACAACAATCTGGGGCAACTGCGCGTCGCCCCCTTTTGAACCGATTGTGTTTACCTCCCGAACAAGTTCCTGGAGCAGGAAATCAAGAGCCCTTCCACATGGTCCCTCTGATTCGATCATGCTTCCAAACTGTTTCAAATGGCTTTCAGCACGGACTATTTCCTCGGTAATATCGCTCTTGTCCGCCAAAAAAGCCGCCTCCTGGGCAAGGCGATTTGGATCCAGTTCTACCTTGCCTTCCGTGAGGATAGCGATCCGTTCGTTCAGGCGACTGTGATACTGTGACAATACGGCCGGAGCCAACTCTTTTATATGAGACAGAGCCTCCTCAACAAACTGCAAACGTTTCTGAAAGTCTTGGTAGATGGCCATGCCCTCTGAAATCCGCATGGCATCTATACTCTCTAAGGCCTCACGGACACACGATGAAAGGAGCGACCAGGTTTTCTCCAAATTTTCTTCAGATTCTGTGGCCGTAATGATCCCCTGCATGCCTAAAAGTGTTTGAAGACCGACCTCTTCTTCAATTTGCAGCGTTTCGTTCAGTTCGCACAAGGCCCTGTAATATTCTTTGGCCAGGGGAAGATTAACATGGATATCATGAACCGCCTGTGAACCATTCTTAACCCTAATCATCACCTCCACCCTGCCACGCGAAATCTTGGTCGCGACCAGCTTCTTGATCTGATCCTCGAGAGGCAGAAACTGCGGAGGCATGCGTACTATGACCTCTCCATAGCGGCTATTCAGCGAACGTATCTCTACCGTAAATATGCGGCCTTCTAGTGTCTTTTCCGCCCTGCCAAAGGCGGTCATACTTTTTATCATAGGATCACCAATGATTGAAAGTGCCTACTTAGTGCCTGAACGAAAAGTGATATTCAGGCAAAATCCGAATATCGAAACCCGTACTGTTTTCAAGGCGTGAGCCGCAAATCCGAAACAAATTCGAATACCTAATGACAGAATGACCAAAACTAATAGATTGAAAACCCGTTGTTTTTGTCATTGGAGCATTCTTATTTCTGTCATTGTTTCGGGCTTCGTGCTTCGGATTTCGATTTTTTGACCGAAAAAACAGAGGTTTTCGGTCAAGCACTACTTAGCCTCCTGACTGCTTTACCTGATACAAATATCGGTCTCTAACAGACCCCAGAAAACGGGTGATCGCTTCCCCGGCATAGTCTGGATAGGTCCAATCCAGCGGATGAAAACGACCTTTGTGGTAGATCAAGGTCAGGTCTGCATAAATTCCTGTCCTCAGGTAAATGCGATGGGCATAATTCTTCCCGGTGGCAAGCACAAACCGCTCTGCCAGCAGGTAACCCGGGTCGATATTGACCAGCCGCTTCCCCTGCGTTGAAAACCGACCTTCCAAATCGTTGGTAAGAAGCTTGATGTCAGCCAGAGCGTTTTGCTGAATCAATTCACGAAAAGACATCAGCCGCCTGAAAAGAGGTGAGCCCATCTCAGAGGCATAGTAGTCTGTGTATTCAAATGGTAGCCATCGACTTATCACATCGGGCGGTCCAAAGGACTCAGACAGCTTCCGGGCCACATCCCCAAGAATATCCTTGTCCTTGGTGAAACAACCAATAATTAGCTTGGCCGGCTTCGATTCGCAGGGAGCGCTCATAGATGCTATGGTCGTCCGACAGATGTATAATGGAACCCGAATGCCCGCATTCGCTGGGGATCATAAATATTTCGCAAGTCTACGACAACTGGTCGTCTAAGAAGCTTCTTTGCTCTTTCCCAGTTGATGTTTCGGAACTGATTCCATTCGGTTGCCAGAACCAAGGCATCAGCCCCCTGGGCCACCGTATACAGATCTTCCTTGTAGTCGATATCTCGAAGGTATTGCCTTGCCTGTTCCATCCCTGCCGGATCATAAGCCTGGATCTTTGCCCCTCTCTCTTGTAAGCCCTTGATAATCGGAATTGTAGGAGATTCTCGCATATCGTCTGTATTCGGCTTGAAG
>JAUWXF010000258.1 GCA_030616475.1 Desulfobacterales bacterium | reverse complement strand
GGTGTCAGGATTGAGAAACTTAAAGAGCTGAAACCCCTGGCCCAGACCTGGATTGGTGCTTTGGTAGTCCATCGGAGACACCGAAGCGCCAGGGCAGGCTGAACACTGACACCTGGCTATTGAACTCGATAACCAACAATCTTGATTTACACCCGCTGTAGTACTAGAACCACTGACCACTGACCACTGACCAATGACCAGTGACCAATGACCAATGACTAATAATAACAGAGAGGTAAACCAACATGAGCATTCAGCCTGAAGGTGAAGACTTAAGAAAGGCAACAAGGTGGATATCAGATGAGCGCCTCAATAACCCGAAGGCAAGTCTGACCAATTTGATTGAGCAAGCATGTGTCAAGTTTGACTTACCACCCAAGGATGCGGAATTTCTTATGCGCTTCTTTGCTAAAGAGGACGAAGGGTAACAGAACTTTTGAAGTGCAGTGAGCTAAAGTGCCTAAAGTGAGCTAAAGTTGAGAACGTGCCCGCCATCGGTCTCGCTTGGGCGAGGCGGGCGGGCTTGAAGAAATTTTTTTGGATTGGCTTTTACTTCCTTCAACTTTAGGCACTTTAGCTCACTTTAGTTCACTTTAGGCACTATCTTCCCGAAAGATGCCACGTATAAAAATCCTTCCTGAAGTCTTGTCCAACAAGATCGCTGCCGGCGAGGTGGTTGAGCGTCCAGCCTCGGTTGTCAAAGAGCTCATAGAGAATGCCGTTGATGCCGAAAGCACCATGGTGGTGATAGAGATCAAAAAAGGTGGACGTGCCCTCATTCGAGTCTCCGACAACGGCGTTGGCATGGATCGTGATGATGCACTCCTGTCCATAGAGCGCTATGCGACCAGCAAGATATCGAACGAAAAAGATCTTTTTTCCATAGCCACACTCGGATTCAGGGGAGAGGCCCTTCCAAGCATAGCATCTGTTTCAGAAATGGAGATTGTGACCAGGGCAGCGTCATCTGAAGTGGGCGCCAGAATCATTGTTGCAGGCGGAAAAATCAAGGAAGTTGCCGAAATCGGGGCTCCCAAGGGAACAATGATTTCGGTGAATCGTTTGTTTTTTAACACGCCTGCCAGGCGAAAGTACCTAAAGACGGAGCAGACCGAGATGGGCCACATCAGCGACACGGTTACACGCATGGCCCTTGCCTGGCCAGGCATCCACTTCAAGTTCTTACACAACGGAAGGGTGCTTGGAAACTGGAGTGCGACCCCAAATTTCCTTCATCGCATAGTAGATGTGTTAGGGGGAGACTTGGAAAACCGTTTGTATGAAGTGGACTACAAGGGCGGCAACGTCCGGGTCCACGGGTTTGTGGCCTCTCCGGATATCTCGCGAACCACCTCTCGAGCGTTATACGTTTACGTCAATGGACGGTTTGTCCGGGACAAGGTGCTCGACCATGCCGTCATGGAAGCCTATGCAGGACGCCTGATGAAAGGGAAGTTCCCTTTGGTAGTGGTGTTCGTGAATCTTGCCCATGATCAGGTGGATGTGAATGTCCATCCCACCAAGAACTCGGTTCGGTTTGAAGCCCCAAAGCAGGTCCATGACGTTGTTGCAAGGGCTGTATCAGAAAGCCTGAAGAGATTCGATCGTCCCGGATGGGGGCAAACCCAAATTGTGAAACCAACGCAGCGACCGATCCCATACAGGTCTTCTCCACCTCGCGGAGCAGTCAGTGAACCCAGACCCGAACTGACGTCTCGGACTTACAGCCACGCACCCGAGGCCACGCCACCCCTGTGGCCTGAAAAACGCTTTGCCTCCCTCAGAATCATCGGCCAGCTCCACAATACCTACATCGTTTGCGAGTCTAATGACGGTCTGGTACTGATCGATCAGCATGCTGCCCACGAGCGCGTTGTTTTCGAGTCCCTCAAGGCTGCCTACAGCAGCTCGGCTATTGCCACCCAGGGTATGTTGGTCCCTGAGACCCTCGAGTTGAATCATCGTGAAGCCGGCATCCTACAAGCGCTTTTAGAAGACCTGCGGGATATGGGCCTGGAAATAGAACCCTTTGGAGGCAATACTTACCTGATAAAGTCGGTCCCGGCCTTGCTGGCCGGCAGACCTATCGAGCCGCTAGTCATGGAGATTGTAGAAAAGGCGGCTGAGATCGGTCTTGCCTCCGGCCTGCATCGCGGCGTGGATGAGTGCTTAAGCATCATAGCCTGTCACGGTGCCATAAGGGCAAATCAAAAGCTTGCGGACGAACAGATGAAGACCCTGTTGGAACAACTGGATGCCCTCGAACATGCCTCCCATTGTCCTCACGGCCGCCCAACTTACGTTCACCGAACCCTGCGCCAGGTGGAAAAGGATTTTAAGCGAATCGTTTAAGGCCCGCAACATCCCTAACCTCTACAAGCCGGAACCAAACAGGTAAGGGACTCATCACGGTTTTCTTTTTCCCATAGCCATTGCCTTTACCCTCAAGAGGCCGGGGCTGTTATGGAAATACATCAGGCTGGAAGAATATCCTGCCCGGATAAAACTGGTCTCCAGGTCATCAAAAAGGACAGGGCGATCTGGCCATGTGTATCTTTTTTCTCTGCGTTTTAGTCTTTGCCACTCTTTCAACGCCAAGTGATCTTTGTCAAACAGCGTTTTCCTGGCATGCTCGCAGAGAAACATCTGGCACACAATCGGCTTTATACGCCAAAGGCAACCCCTTTTTCCAAGATAGACACACTTGGTGCCGAGGCCTGGAAGGCTAAGGACCCGAAGCAGCCGGTCAATCTCTTCGGCTGACGATATCAGGACATTGATGACCACATCAGCAAAAAACGTTGTAATCCCTTCACGACTGCAGCATGCACTATAATGGTCCTGGTAGCACTTCTGAGTGCAGATTTGCGAAAAATAGTCTTGCAAGAACCGGTCTGCTTCTTTTCTAAATCGGAGATAGTTTCTTATCTTTGTCTTTAGCTCTGCCAGTCCAGAAGGCGAAAGCGTTTTGAGGTGGCGGCGCACCAATACAATCGCTTCTGACTGTTCCCGGTTATACTCGCTCATGTACCTTTCAAACCCCGGAGAGATATCCCCTGTTCAGCGTGATAGTAACACAAAGCTTTTTTCCTTCACAAGCCGTCTTTGTAAATCTACATAGAACCACCTCTTGTGAAACCATGCATGAGTCCTTGACGCCACGCCAAAAGACTATTAAAGTATATGAAGTTAGTTCGTTCATTGTGATGCACAAAATCCCATTACTGCAAACTTTTGTATGAGCTGCGGGGAAAAGCTGAATGCTTAAGTTGTTGAATGGTTGAGTAGTCGATTAGTTGAGTGGTCAAGTGGTTAGCCCGCCCTGGCGCATATTTCACGTATACAAGCACATAGCCAGATAACCAGGTCTGGGCCAGGGTCAAAACCCGACAAATCACGTTCCCTT
>JAUWXF010000098.1 GCA_030616475.1 Desulfobacterales bacterium | reverse complement strand
GTTTGCGGCATCTCGGGGGCAGCTTCTGACAGGGCATCCAGTCGGGCTAATCTCGGCATGAATCGTCACATATCATTAAACCATGGCAATGGCAAGTTGGTTCTTTAGTTATTTTTAGATGTTATGATGTTTACTTATTTATTTATGAACGTCCCCATTGGTCCCACGAAGCACGAAATCCCTGGCCCAGACCTGGCTTACATGGTCAGCACAATCATCCAGACATGTCGCGCCAGGGCAGGCCGAAACAAATTCAAAATTCGAATTTGAAAATGCCCAAAACGCTAAAGATTTCGAAAAATATGGTTGTTCTTATTTCGATCATTTGAGTTTTGAAAATTTGGTCATTGTTTCGAATTTCGACCTGCCCGCCATTGCCAGAGACCTGCCCGCCATTGCCGTGTGTGCCGGCATTGCAGTTGTCCGGCGACCGTGGCGCTGGCAGGCGGGTGCCGGCACATAAGCTGAATGCTGTCTCAGGCGTTGGCAGGCGGGTATTCGAATTTCGAGTTTTGCCATTTTCAACCCAATAAGCACCTCATGGCTGAGGTCGGTAAGAATATGGGAATGCTCACATCACCGCGGCCTCAAGTGAGGCTGCTTGATCCCCCAGACAAAGAACTTGACCCATGCAAAACCAAACTTCATCAACGCCACCTCGTCTGTTTTGATCTTTCTTAACACTTCCGACTTCACCTTGTACCGCTTCAAGAACGTGCTTTGAAAAACAAAATCGCGGAATTTCTCGAGATTATAGGTAGCCATAAGGGCCATCTTACCTCTGGGTCCATAGGGCCCCTCCCGGCCCCACGGATCAGAGTGAAACAGGGCTTTTACTTTTGCCCATTTGGCTGTCATTTCGTGATAGGTGACGGCCCCCTGGTCCCCAGCCCAGCTTTCGGTCGTCCATTCCTGTTGCTCATGCTGCCCGAGGCAAAAATCAGGGGGTTTGAAAAAGTACACGTCAGTGGCCTTACCTGCCGGCCCCTGAAATAGAATCCCCTGTTCTAGAGGGAAGGTGCGACAGGTATCAGGCCGGTCCGGATATACCGTGCATCCTGATTCGTTCAAAAACGGACAGGTCCTTTCTTCATTTTCGGCCATGCGGAGCAAAACATCCGGAAAGGAATTCGATTCCCGCAGCACGATGTCCACGTAAGCATCTAAGAACTGTTCCGAGGATATGTTCAGTCGATTCTTCAGTCGAAGCACATCGTAGGGGTACAAGAACAGGTTTAGGTTTCGACAACATCGGGTAAAGCATTCCAAACCCTCATGACACCGAAACGAAAAGACTTCGCCGCCTTCAAGCTTCTTATCAAGGAGATCCTCGTGCACTTTCGCATCAATATATTTCATTTGCCGAGCCTTGGTGCGGGCGGGGTAAACCCGCCCTCTTGGACTGCAAAATATAGCTTAATGGGAATGGATTCAAAAGGCAAGCCTGTCAACCCGTCCTTGCCTATTTGGCACCTGAGTGATAGTAAGGGAGCAAAGCCTTCTGGAAATGAAATTCTATCGCTTGCTGATATGACAAGGACTGTAGCTTTTCAGAAAAACGCAAGAAACGTATTCTTTCACATACTGACTCGTTGCAATCTGAAATGCAGACATTGCTACATCAACCCTCAGCAGCACGGCAAACAAACCCTGCCTGTCGAGACCGCAAAAAAGTGGTTGAAGGCCCTGGTGCACGAGAAAAAGGCATCCAATCTTATCTTCATAGGCGGCGAGCCAACCCTGCACCCTGACCTTGATCTTTGCATCAAGGCCGCGAGAAAGATGGGGTACGGTTCTATCACTGTGGATACGAACGGGTTCTTATTCAACAATATTGTGGACAAGGTGACCCCCCAAGAACTGGACTATTTCAGTGTCGGCCTGGACGGATCGTGTGAAGAGATCAACGATCTCATTCGGGGAAAAGGAAGCTACGACAAGTGTGTGGCCGGCATAGAAAAGGCACTTGCGAAGGGATTCAAGGTAAGCCTGATCTACACAGTGAGCCAATTGAATATTCGTGATTTGAAAAACATGCCGGGTTTTTTAAAGGTCCTCGGCATCGATAGGTTTTTCATTCAAGTCATTGGAATCAGAGGTCGATCAGCACGGGACGTAAAACACAAACTTCAACTGACAAGAAAAGAGTGGACTGCCGTAGTACCAAGGGTAGCAGACCGAGCAGCACGACTCGGCATCCACGTCACCTATCCTAAGGTGTTCCTGGACTGCTCAGAACGTTTTGAGTGTGCGGCTCTGGTTGCAGAAAACTACTTTGTTTTTCCAAACGGCAGGGTTTATCAGTGCCCCCTGGGCGAAGATTTTCCCCTCCATTCCTATGTGTTTGAGAGTGACAAGCTCACGCCAACCCCCCCTATTAATGAAAGAAATTTGTTTCAACTATCGATTCCAGAAGGTTGTGTCATGAACAAACTTATTCAGCCGGGGAACCTGAGTTATGATAAACAAGGAAGACCAAAGTATAAGATTGCATGTTGCCTGCTAAAGCAAGAGATCAAGCCATGGGCTGGTACAAGTCGTTGAGTTGTTGAGTCGTTAAGTTGTTAAATGGTTCACTACCACTCAACTACTCGACTACTAAACCACTCAACCAACTACTAAGGAGACGGCGATGTTGGAAAAGCCCAAGCCTTACGGCATGCTGACCGATTTTGTAACAGGAAACGAGGTTCCAAACATCGGGGCTGAAGAGAACCGACAGAGGGTGGAACGCTTCCTGGTAGAGACAAAGGGTTACAGCAAGGATGATATTGAGGTAGATGCGGACCTTGAATTTACCATAGGGGAAGAGGAAGTCCTTTCGAACGTGGATCTCGTTGTCAGGGTTCAGGGGAAGAGATTCATGGTCCTGAGATGCGTGCCAGGGTCTCTGGTATCGAGGCAACGCGAAACCCTTGCGGCAGCCAGGTTGCTGGATGCCTACCAAATCCCATTTTCAGTGGTCACAGACGGAAAGGATGCGGAATTGCTCGATACCATCACCGGCAAGGTGCTGGACCAAGACATGGGGGCTATTCCGTCCAAGGAGGAAGCAATTCAACGCATGAAAGAAATAAAGCTTCAGCCCTTTCCGCAAGAGAGGCTTGAGCGGGAAAAGATCATTTTCCGCTCTTACGACGAGATGAACATCAATGTCCAAAGGAAGCTGAACCGCAAAGGGCGGAGCGCATAGCGCAAAGGGCAAAGGGGTCCATGCTCCATGCCCTATGCGCTTTTGGCCTCGGGCAGATCCTTCCCGCAGTGTTTGCACACGACAGCTCGTGCCTTGATAATCTCGGCACAAAAAGGACATTCCTTGGTATAGTTTCGCTTGTGAATCATCTCAATGCTGGCCTCAACCCTCTCCTTAACCTGGTCATCTTCAAACGCATGATTCCGGATGGGCTCAATAACATCCAGCCCGCCAACTTCCCCTATTATTTCAGCCGCCTTCAGCCGAACCTTCGGCAGAGTCTTTTCGGCCAAAAGCACTCTGAGTATAGCATCAGCATCCCCGGCCTCATGATACACCTCTATCTTTCCCAGGCCCCTTTTCTCGGCGGCCTTGCGTGCCTCTTCTCTGGCCTTGACCTCTTCATCAATGATATAGCCTTTGCCCCCGTCCCGGCTGAAGACGGGCATGGAGTCCATCTTGCCTGACATAGGATCGCATATGCATCGGTAAGAGGCAACGTTTGCATAGTGTTCCATGATATGGTTCCAGCCTTCAAGATACGGGGGACAATCGTCATTAAAGCACACATAAAGAAATGGCGTCCCCCAGCCCGAGCCGTCTGAAAAGCTCACTGGCGGGCATTCCCATATGACCATCTCTTGACCGCAATGCGGGCATACGGGCCTTTTTTCATTGACCATCTTGTTGTATACATCATCTTGTGTAAGAATTGCCATGTCTGACCTCCGATTATTCCTCTTAAAAGCCTTTGAGCAGAATAATCGACAAATGTCAAGCTGCTTCCAAAGCCCGCATATCCGAAACCTTGGCCGCTATGGGACTCCGCCGATCTTGCAAGTTGCAAGCCGGTTCTAGAATGAACTACCCCGCAGCAAGCTTCGGGGTATCGCGGGTCTGATTTTCACAATCTAAACGAAGCAAGCTTCGGGGAATTTAACCCAATAACTCACGAAAATCTGTGCCTGCCCTATGAAATGCATTTTCTTTTTCTATTTCATCGGGGTAATCTGCGCCTGCCCCGTTAAATGTTTTTGTCCTTTTATTTAACCGGGGTAATCTGTGGATTAAAAAAGATTGACACCAAAACCTCGCATGGTAAAAGTTGCCTCTTAGATAAGAAGTGCCTAAAGTGAGCTAAAGTGCACTAAAGTTAATAAATTGCATATGACCTATTTACAAATTGCAGATGTCCGCCGAATACGAAGAGAAAATCTTGAAGATCTTCGAATTTCAAGCGGCGTAGCCGCGCTATATAAAATCGCGTAGCGATTTTATGAAGAGAGGATTCAACGTGAAAAACCAAGATGAAACATATCAGGACGGGATCGAACCGAGGAAATACACGGCAGAGAGCAGATTCAAGTTTGCCTGCCACGAGGGTAAGGAATGTTATACACACTGTTGCAGTGACCTCAATATGATCCTGACGCCCTATGACATCATTCGGATGAAAAACAGACTCGGACTAACCTGTGATCAGTTCCTGGCCATATACACAAAACCGGAGATGTTGGTCAGGACCAAACTCCCAGTGGTCACCCTGAAGATGCTCGATGACGACAAGAAAAGCTGTCCCTTTATCACACCTGAGGGGTGCACTGTATATGAAGACCGTCCTGTAACCTGCCGCTATTATCCTTTAGGCATGGCTGCCTTCAGGGAACAAGAGATCGAGCCGACGGGTGAAGATTTCTATTTCATGGTCAGAGAATCCCATTGCCTTGGCTTTCATTCAGACAAGGAGTGGACCGTGAGCGAGTGGCGAAAGGATCAAGACGTCGAGCTGTATGATGAGGTAAACCACGGCTGGATGGAATTTATGTTGAGAAAGAAGTCCTTTGGGTTTCAGGCGGAACTCAGCGAAGAAAGCCGGGGAATGTTCTTTATGGTGAGTTCTAATATAGATAGGCTCAGACGCTTCGTGTTTGAGAGCAGCTTTCTGGACAAATATGATGTTGGAAAAGACCTCCTTGAACAGATTACAACGGATGAGGTCGCCTTGCTCAAGTTTGGCTTTGAGTGGCTCCAAACCGCCCTTTTTGGAGCGGACAAGGTGAAGCTAAAAGACCATGTACTAAACGCCCACAAAGAACAGCCCAAAAAGGCTATGAGAGCCGCAAAAACTGGCCGTTAAGGCCCTTGTGAATCTCTTAATAATGAAATTCGTGCTTTCTGTAGCAGAAAACTTGTTAAACCTATCACGAAAGCACGAAAGAACGAAAACACGAAAAAATAGAGCTTCTGTTTTTATCTTGTTTCGTGCTTTGCGGCTTTTCGCCTTGAGAAGAGGCAAGTTTTCGTGTTTTCGTGATTATTTTTTGGTTGCGGCTTGTCCGGGTTAGTAATTTACAAAAAAGCTAGCAGAACCCATGGGGTTAAGAACATGAAAGACGTTCAAAACGAACCGGATGACCGCAACATTGACCTTGCCAGGGTGGGCATCAAAGGGATCAAGTATCCAATGAATGTCCTGGACAGGGCCAATAAGACCCAGGCCACTGTGGCAACGGTAAACATGTACGTGCATTTGCCCCACCGGTTCAAGGGGACTCATATGAGCAGGTTCGTGGAGGTCCTAAACGATTACTGTGCTGATCTGAATCTAAAGACTTTTTTTGAGATGCTTGACAGAATAAAGAAAAGTCTTGATGCCCCCGCTGCCAATCTGGAGATCAGATTCCCCTATTTTATGAAGAAAAAGGCCCCTGTATCAGGTGTTCCCAGCTTGATGGAGTACACCTGCAAATATATAGGGGAAATAAACGGAGATGAACGCAAGCTCTTAATTGGTGTTAAGGTGCCAGTCTGCACCCTTTGTCCGTGTTCAAAAGAGATCAGCAGCCATGGAGCCCACAACCAGCGGGGCGTTGTTTCGGTAACCGCGCTCTTTAAGGAATTTTTTTGGATTGAGGAACTTATTGAAATCGTTGAAAGCTCGGCAAGTAGTGATGTTTATGCATTGTTGAAAAGGGAGGATGAAAAATTTATCACAGAACGGGCTTACGGCCGGCCAATGTTTGTGGAAGATGTTGTGAGAGAGGTCGCCGATAAGTTGAAAAAAGACCAGAGATTTGTCTCATTTAGTGTAGAAGCGGAAAACTTTGAAAGCATCCACAACCACAGCGCTTATGCTTATACCGAGGTGGACTCTCGGCCATCCTAGCCATACCTGCCCAAACCCTGCCTGCCAGGCAACATCTTAGATCCGACGCATCAATTTAGCCTATCGAAAAAGCGAGCCCAACGAGCATACAGATGATCCGATTCTAAAGCGGGTCACTGTTTGAGCGTATTAGTGAGCGTTAAGAAATAACAGCAAAATAGCATATTTTTTCTAAGGGTTAAATGATATCCGCCATAATCGAAGTTATCCGCAAAAGTTATGCCCTGTTCTTTCTTTACGCTCACTTATGCGCGAGTTTGAGCCGATTTAGAATCGGATTATCTGTATGCGATAATGTTTTCAAAGAACTAAAATGTTAAGATCCGACTAAAGACACTATGATCTGGAGGGAAATAGAGAGGCTTCCAAACGTTTTCGGTAGCCCTCTCGTAGTGTCTCCATCATTTCCGGGATCCCATAATCTGTATCGCCCACCGCGCGCACTGGCAGAATCTCGATCACCGAGTTTGTGACAAAGACGCCGTCAAATTGCTTCAGATCCGCAGGTGTGACCGTGGATTCCGTGAGGGAGAAGCCAAGCGTCCGGGCCACCTTTATAATGTGCTTGCGGGTTATGCCCGGAAGGAGTCCCGCATCTGTGGGCGGGGTGAAGATATGCCCTTTGCTCAAAAAGAATACGTTGGTGATACTCCCTTCAGTGATTTCGCCACTCTCATTGGTGAAAAGGGCGTCAAAGAATCCCTGTCCTCGGGCCCAGGTGAAAACAAAGATGTTTTCCAGGTAGGCGGTCGTCTTGAACCGCACGAGGGGAGAACCGGAAAATCTCTGGAAGGGGGCCAGACCCAACTTGACTCCCGGGCCCTGCTGCATACCCACCTTTTTCAAAGGCTCCCACGATGTCTGCAATTCTGTTTTCTCCACACCGTGATCCCCATAGGAAATCAGGTTGAGCCGAAGGCGGGCCTCAGTGTCGGGGGGAATTTCCGCCAGAGCAGATTTCAAGGCATCCATGGCCTCTTTTTTAGAGAAGGGGAGGGCGAAAAAGCGGCACCCAGCAGCCATGCGGTCCAGATGGTCTTCTACAAAGGCAAGCTTCCTGCCCTTATAGACCCGAAACGTTTCAAAGAGGCCTTCACCAAATAAGAGCGTCCGGTTTTTCATCTTACATAAAATCGCGGAGCGATTTTATCCCCAGTGCCATCATAGAGGCTTTTGCCTTAATGATACTTTCCTCATATTCGAGTTCAGGATCTGAGTCGGCTACGATGCCCCCTCCCACTCCCAGGACACCCAGTCCGTCCCAGAGTTCAAGGGTTCGAATGGCTACGTTCAGCACCATTTTGTCCTGAAAGAAATACCCAATCGCCCCACAGTACACGCCCCGTTGGTGAGGTTCCAGATTGCAAATGATCTCCATGGCCCTTTTCTTGGGAGCACCCGTGATAGAACCGGGTGGAAACGTGGAGCGAATAATGTCAGAAATCACTGTATCACTTCTAACCGCCCCACTCACGCAAGACACCATTTGATAAACTGTGTTGTATGCCTCCACGACATACAGCCTGGGAACTTTTACGGAACCGTACACACAAAAACGCCCCAGGTCGTTTCTCATGAGGTCCACAATCATAACGTTTTCCGCCTGATCTTTTTCACTCTCTTTCAGTTCTCGCCTTAATCTCCTGTCATTCCTGGCTTGCTGAGACCTTTTTCTCGTTCCCTTCATCGGCTTGCTCAAGATCGTGTTTTGGTTGAAGCGCAAGAAGAGTTCCGGACTTCCGGAAATAACCACGCCTTTTCCCATGTTGATGAAGGCTGCATAGCAGACCGGCTGGATCTCCTTGAGGCGTAAGTATAAGTTAAATGGATCTCCGGGACAGTCAAAATAGACCCTCTGGGTGTAGTTGATCTGATAAACATCTCCTGCCCTGATATGATCGAGCACATGGCCGACGTTTTCAAGATAACTCTCCTTGCTCTGATTAAAGCCGATCATTTTGCTGGACCCACCTTGACGCCTTCTCCTGTGAGACTTGGGCAGGAAAAGAGGCGTGTCTTTGTGCCAGCAGGTCCAGATTTTTTGGATATGATCAAAAACCAGAAACCGCGAATAGGCCGCAAGGTAGATATCGGGATTCGGACTGTCCCTGCCGCCAGGCCGGGGGAGATCTTCTATCCACTGGCAGGCCTCGTATCCTATGTAGCCGGCTACGAAATAGTCCTGGGTATGGGAGGATATGAAAGCAAAAAAATCGTCCTTGTTAAGGTTCGTGATATCTCCGCTAAAGATCTCTTCCGGTTCCCAGGCTATGAAGGAATATCGCTCAGTAAGTGAGGACTTTTGGCTTTCCAAAAAAATAGCGCCCGGCTCATGACAAAGGGCGCTGAAAACCTGACACGGATCAGCATCGATTCTTAATCTTGTTTTCTCCATCGTCGATTGTTGATTCTTGGTTGTTGATTGTCATCCGTCAATGTTCAATCGTCAATCATCAATCCTTCCCGGTTCCCCAACCCCAATATTCCGTCTTGTAATCGATTTCTCGCTCGATCTTGACCGCACAAACCTTAAGTTCGGGGATTTTGGCTATGGGGTCCAGGGCCGAATGGGTCAAAACATTGGTGCGGGTTTCAGTGTAATGGAAGGTCATGGAGACAACACCTGGAGGGGTAATTTTTGAAATCTTTGCCTTGGCCCGAACAGTCCCGCGCCGGGAGACCACCTTCACGGTCTCACCGTCTTCGATCTCCAGGGCAGCAGCATCAACAGGATTTATCTCCACTTGTTCTTCCCCGCGCAAGGCATTTAGTCCCTCCACCTTGCGTGACATGGTGCTGTGATAATGAAAGATACTGCGCCTTGTGGTCAAGATCAAAGGGTACTCATGGCTGGTCACCTCTGCCGAAGGGGTGTAAGAAATAGGCGTAAATTGTCCGCGACCGGTGGGTGTTGTGAATCCTTCAGCATAAAGATACGGTGTCCCGGAGTGGTCCGTATCCGGACAGGGCCACTGGACTCCAATCCTGTCTATCCGCTCATAGGTGATTCCGCCATAAATCGGGGTCAGGGTACGGATTTCTTCCATGATCTCTTCGGGGCTGTTGAAATCAAACCCTTTGGCCCCCATGTTTTTGGCGATGTCGCAGATGATCATCGAGTCAGAACACGTGTTGCCCACAGGTTCTATGGCTTTGCGCACCCGCTGTACCCGCCGTTCGGTGTTTGTGAAGGTCCCGTCTTTTTCAGCAAAACTGGCCGCAGGCAGGACCACATCGGCCATTTGTGCGGTCTCTGTAAGGAAAATATCCTGTACCACGAGCAGTTCCAGGTGCGAAATTGCTTCCTCGACGAAGTTGGTATCAGCTTCTGTGAGCACGGGATTCTCACCCATGAGGTAGAGGGCCTTCACCTTGCCTGAATGGGCAGCCTCAAAGATTTCGCACAAAGTCAGCCCAGGTGTCGGATTTAGCTGGCAGCCCCATGCCTTCTCGAATTTTTTCCGTATCTTTGGGTCCTCAACCTTTTGGTAACCCGGAAATACATCCGGCAGGGCTCCCATGTCACAGGCACCCTGAACATTGTTCTGTCCTCTCAGGGGGTTGACGCCTGTTGACGGTTTGCCGATATTGCCCGTCAGGAGCGCCAGGTTGGCCACGGCCTTCACATTATCAGTGCCGTGGGAATGCTGGGTAATCCCCATGGCATAGAGGATGGTTGCCGGGGAGGTGGAGGCATACATTCTGGCAGCTTCGATAATCTTCTCAGCAGGGACACCGGTGACTTCCTCTGCCAAGGTGAGATCAGACTCCATGACCGCCGCCTCAAAGGCTTCAAAGCCCTCGCACCGCTCTTTTATGAATAAGGTGTCCAGAAGTTTCTCTTCAATAACGACCCTGGCAATAGCATTTAGGAGGGCCACGTCGGTTCCGGGCTGATGCCTGAGCCAGACATCGGCCATCCGGCACAGCCCTGTTTCCCGCGGGTCGGCCACGATGAGCTTTGCACCGTTTCCTACTGCCCTGTTGATCTGTCTCCCTATGATAGGATGGGCGGCTGTCGTATTGCTCCCTATAACAAAGATGCAAGCGGCCTTTCCGATTTCAGGAATCGTGTTCGTCATGGCGCCGCTACCCAGGGTGGCAGCCAGACCGGCTACCGTGGGTGAGTGTCAGAGGCGCGCACAGTGGTCGATATTGTTGGTCTCCATGACCACCCTGACAAACTTTTGAAAGAGATAGTTCTCTTCGTTGGTGCATTTGGCAGAGGAAATAGCGGCAAACTGGTCTCCTTTGTAATGGACCAGGGTGCTGGCCACATACTTGATCGCCTGGTCCCAGTTGACCTCGACAAACTTTCCTTCCCGCTTGACAAGGGGCGCTGCTAAAGGTTTGCCAGGATGGCTTGTTTCATCAATGCCATGTGCGATCCGCTCAAGGGGATCGTATGCCCGCACAAGAGGGGAAGACAGCCGATCATGGCTGTGAATAAATTTATTACCAAAACGCCCTCGAATACAAAGTTCTCCCCGGTTTACAGGGTTTTCACAATCGCCTCTGGCCTTAACAATGGTGTCTCCACGCACACCCAGATATAGCCCGCAGCCCACACCGCAGTAAGCACAGGTCGTCTTCACTTCACGGGTGGGATACTCGATTTTTTTGGGTATCAAGGCCCCTACCGGGCAACGTTCAACGCACTCCCCGCACGACACGCAAACCGATTCGGTGAAAGGCTTGTCACCAAAGGTGCTAACCTTAAGCTCATAACCCCGATATCCCATATCAATGGCAGCAACCCCCACGATTTCCCGGCACGTGCGAACGCATATGCCGCACTGGATGCACTTGTTGGGATTGAAATCAAAAAAGGGATTGCTGGTATCAACAGGAAGGTCCTTGGCCACGCGATTCAAGCGATTGAGTCGTTTCTCGTCAAAACCGATCCGGTTGACCAGTTCCTGGAGGCGGCATGTGCCGCTCTTCGGGCACAGGAGACAGTTGAAGTCATGATCGCTCAGGAGGAGTTCAAGGGTCACACGGCGAACCTGCTCAATTTCCGAGTCATCCGTAATAACCGCCATCCCCTCCTCAACCGGGGTGCGGCAAGCCGGATGAAGCTTTTTCTTCTTTTCAATCTTAACCAGGCAAATACGGCATGTCCCCTCTGAGGTGAGCCCGGGGCAATAGCACAATGTCGGAATGTAGATCCCCGCACTCTGGGCTGCTTTTAGGATGGTAGCGCCTTCCGGGGCCTTCACGTCCAGGCCGTTTATGTTTAGGGAAATATGATTAGTCATTAGTTGATTGGGCATCCTTCATTCCTCGGTTTACACTTATCAAGGATGCGGGCGCCAAGAGATAAGTTCTTTTGTTCCTACTTTTTGGTGTCAGGTGTCAGGTGTCAGGAACTGAAAAAGCAAGACCTGAAACCTGAACACTGAAACCTGAACACTGGTCAAT
>JAUWXF010000324.1 GCA_030616475.1 Desulfobacterales bacterium | reverse complement strand
AGCTTCGCCAATCCTGCTGTTCTAGGTGACTGCGGCTCTGCTCCGCGCCCTGGCGCCATGGAAGTATGGGATCGTGAGAACCAGAAGTGGGTGAAGGTAGCAGAACCTAATTACGCTCCGGTCCTGTGCTTTGGCGGCTGGGTCGGTGCCATTACCAAGACCTGTAAAGACCAGGAAGCTGCTTATGACTTCCTGAAGTTCATGAACAGCCCAGAGATTAGCATGCAGGATGTTGTGGTAGGCGACTCCGGCTACAATGTATACCGCTACAGCCACATTGAAAACGTTCAGGCGTGGATTGACGCTGGCTTATCTGAACAAGACGCCAAGGAGTATTTAGATGCCGTTCAGGCCGACATGGAAAGCCCGAACGTACTCATTGACCTACGTATCCCAGGCAAACCGGAATACGTGGATACTGTACTAGATCTGCATGTCAACATGGCGATTGTGGGCTTGGAGGATCCGCAGGTGGCACTTCAAACAATCTACGACGAGTGGGAGAAGATCACCGAGCGCCTGGGTCGCGATAGCCAAAAGTTGATATATCAGACTATGATGGGCATGGACTAACAGATTAAGTACTGGCGCAAGCGTAACATCGCGGGGCCTTCAGTCCGAAGGCCCCGCTCAAATTAGAGCCCATTTGTAGAAGGTAAGGTTCATTTTAATAATTCATTACATGCCAAACATAATCACTGAGCATAAAAGGAGGGTAGTTATGCAATACCGATTTTTAGGAAGAACCGGGTTGAAAGTCTCGGAACTATGCATGGGAACGCAGACCTTCGGCTGGGTCACCGATGAAGCAACAGCGCATGTTATAAGTGACCGTTTCGTTGAAGCTGGAGGCAACTTTTTCGACACCTCTAATACATACAACAAGGGGAATGCTGAGGTCATACTTGGGAACTGGCTTAAGAAACAAAGCAATCGTTCACAAATGATTGTGGCCACGAAGGTCTTCTTCCCCGTAGGTGATGGCCCTAACGACTCTGGTCTATCAAGAAAGCACATCTTTGACCAGATTGATGCCAGCCTTCGCCGTCTGCAGACCGATTACGTGGATCTATATCAGATGCACTGTTGGGATGCTTCCACTCCGCTGGAGGAGACGCTGTGGGCTCTCAACGACTTGGTGCACGCAGGTAAGGTACGCTATATAGGTGCATCCAACTACACTGCCTCACAACTGGATCGGGGGATTATGCTCAGCCGTATGCATGGCTTAGCTCGTTTTGACTGCCTGCAGCCAGAGTATAGCCTACTGGTGCGCAGCACAGAGTGGGAACTACTGCCTCTTTGTAGATCTGAGGGGATAGGAGTGATCTGCTGGTCACCTCTGGCAGGGGGGTGGCTCTCTGGCAAGTACAGGCGTGACCAGTCGCCCCCGCCTGGAAGCCGTGTAGCTCGGGGTGACCGCTGGGACGACCTGCCCGGACAACGGGAGAGCGAGCGCACTTGGCGAATAATAGATACCTTGATAGAGATAGGAGAAGCGCGCGATAAGTCTCCTGCTCAGGTTGCCCTAAATTGGCTGCTACAGCAGCCAGGTGTTACAGCGCCAATATTTGGCGCCCGTACCTTGAAGCAGGTGGAGGATAATCTGGGAAGTGTGGGCTGGGCGCTTACAGCAGAGGAGATCGTCCAACTCAATACCGCCAGTGATGTTCCGCTGCCCTCGCCATACAATTTCATCGCTAGATACACGCGGAAACGGGACGGGTATTGATCGAGCGACTGAGGCACCGGTTATCTTGAAATTTTCTCGGAAAATTGTTTCAGAGTGGGCACAAACTGTAGAAGCTCATT
>JAUWXF010000108.1 GCA_030616475.1 Desulfobacterales bacterium | reverse complement strand
TGGCGGGCAGGTCTCGCGTTTGTCGCTCCTGACACCTGACACCTGACACCAAAAAGTAGGAACAAAAGAACTTATCTCTTGGCGCCCGCATCCTTGATAAGTGTAAACCGAGGAATGAAGGATGCCCTCATTTCCTTCTAATTCCGACACGAAGTGCATCTTTTCAAGCCGTCAGGCGCAACCTTGCGCTAAACCCAAAATCGTTTTATTCCGCATTCCGCATTCCGAAATCCCTTTGCTGCTTCTATTACCTTCTCATACAAGGAAACATATTCCCGGGCCGATTTTTCCCATGAAAAGTCCGCCCGCATCCCGCTCTCTACGAGTTTCATCCAGCCCGATCCATCTTCAAAGACCTTCAGCGCCTCCCTGATCTTATCCAGAAATGCCCTTGCTTCATAGTCGGAAAACTTGAACCCCGTGCCCTCACCTGAGCCAGGATCAAAGGCATCAATGGTGTCATCAAGGCCTCCCGTGGCACGAACAATAGGGACTGTTCCGTATTTTAGGGCGTAGATCTGAGTCAATCCGCACGGCTCATAGTGAGAAGGGACCAAAAGCATATCAACACCGGCCATGATACGGTGGGCGAGGCCTTCATCAAACCCTATCGTGACACCCACGCTTTCATGGTATTTCCTGCCCAGCTCCAAGAAAAGGGCCTGATATGTCTCCTCACCCGCGCCCAGGATCACCAGCCCTGCATCCAGCCCTACGACATCTTCTACGATCTGGGCCAGCAAATCAGACCCTTTTTGTGGCGCAAGGCGAGACACCATCCCGAGGACCGGCCGATCCACAAAACGCTGATGGAGACCCAACTCCTTGACAAGGCCGGCCTTGCACTTCCGTTTACCCCTCATGTTACCAAGGCTGTAATGGTTCATGATATGCCGATCCGTGGCAGGGTTCCAGCAAGTGTAGTCCGCCCCGTTAAGGATA
The DNA here is from genome assembly GCA_030616475.1 of Desulfobacterales bacterium. GTDB lineage: Bacteria > Desulfobacterota > Desulfobacteria > Desulfobacterales. Next base: position 10,229 of record JAUWXF010000108.1, on the reverse strand, counting down.
CCGTAAAGGTCAGCCGATCTTTTTCTAAGGATACCATCCATGCCCATTCCGAACTCAGGGGTCTGGATTTCTTCGCTGTATCGGGGGCTCACCGTGGTGATCGCATCTGCATACACAATACCTGCCTTCAACAGGTTGATCTTGCCCCAGAATTCAAGGCCATCCACATTAAACTCAGTGCCGGGAAGGCCGCAAACGTGGAGCCTGTCCGGGGGAAAAAGCCCCTGATAGCCGATATTGTGAATGGTGAAGACTGATGCTGCGTTTGAAAAAAAGGAATCCGCCCGGTAAAGGGTCTTGAGGTAGGCTGGAATCAGACCGGTCTGCCAATCGTGGCAATGAACGACATCAAACTGAAACCCCATCTTGCCGGCAAAAAGGAGGGCAGCCCGGCAGAAATATGCAAAGCGTTCCAGGTTGTCATAGTAATCCCCCTCAGGCGTGCCATAGAGGTTTGGCCGGTCAAAAAGGTCTTCCCTGTCAAACAGGTAAACAGGAACCCCTTCCTCGGTTGAGGTTTCCAGGACATCACCCCTGAGTCTGGTATTTCCCAGAGGGACTTCAAGCCCTTCAAGTACCTTTTGGGCCTTAAAATCCCCATCCTTCGCCATTCGATAAAACGGAAGTCCCACCCTCACATCCACTCCCAGGTTCTTGAGGCAGGCAGGGAGCGAACCTGCTACATCGGCCAGGCCGCCGGTCTTGGCAAACGGCCCCACCTCGGACGCGAGAAACCAGACCCTCAAAGATTCAGTCATGAAATCCTCCATCGGATTTCGGATTGAGGAATTGAGGGATTTAGGAATTGAAGGAAAACATCCTTATTTGATTCCTGAATTCGCAATTCCTGAATTCGCACCATACAAGGCGGACCCGGATTAAGCCTTATGCATTGTCCTTTCCCACAGCTTTCATCAGATCCTCATATATATCAGGCACAGAATAGGTCACGCGGTTCCATGATGGAATCTGGGTGCCTTCCTTCTCTTGCCTTGCCTGGTCCCAGGCCGTAGCAATGAAATCTCTAAAGTGCCGCACGGTCAGTTCTTCATGGTGCCGGTCATAGACCAGATCATTCGATTCCGCATCGTCACTATAGCTTTTTACAAAGCCAACAGCCACGCTGTAATAGGTATGCTGGAGCATATCAATAAATGCATCATCAATGGGCATGCCGTGTGAACGGATGTAGTTCAAATAGAACTTGGCAATGTCCACCACCATCCGATGCAGGCCACCCCCGGCATCTTTTTCAGAGAGGACCTGATGTTTATGCTCATAGTTTTTGCACAGATCGATTTGCGCAATCTTTTTTGGCGTAAGACGATTATAGACCTCAGACAGGGTGCTCACCTCAAGGCCCCAGTCATAAGCTATGTTTATGGCCCGTGCAAGGCGGGTCAAGAAGCTGAACTCACCAGCCAGTGGATAACGAAAGGTGCGATGATAACGGAAGAATTCCTCCAGCATCATGTGGCCCCGGTGGTCCATGATATTGGCCAGGGCTTCCACAAAGGGCGCAACAAAAAGCCGTGTGGTTCTCCCCCTCATCTCCATTTCGTCTGGAGAAATACGCGCATAATAGCCCTTACAGAACTCAAAATCGTTGTTCGGATTGGCAGCAGGCTCAATGAGCCTGCCAAGGAGAAGACGGTCATAGGTGACGATATCACAGTCGTGCAGGGCAATCACATCACAGACCTCACTGGCAAAGAGATACCCGAGGGCGATCCACACGGACTGGCCCTTTCCCGGCACACCAATCGGGATTTTTTGTTCCTGGAGTTTCTTGAAGATCGTCTGAATCCTCGGTCCATCCACCCAGACCACCTTGATGTCCCGGCCTTCCTTTCTTAGCCTGAAAAAATAGTCTTTGGCTTCCCTGAAGTCTTTTTCTTCCTTTGCTCCTCCAAGGGCCACTACAATCGAACACAGATAGTTCACCCGGTTAATCTGATCGATGATGTTATCCAGGACCCCTTGCACATGGATTTCCTCGTAAAGGGACGGAAGGAGAAGACCGATGCACATGTGTTTGGAGAATTCCTCCAGCTTTTTTTCCAGCCGCATCAGGTGTTCTTCGGGGTCAAAAAGATCGTAAAACCCATGGATAGTAGTAATAAAACCTTCCTGATGAAATTCACTCATGACAACACCTCCTTTGTCGATTGTTGATTGTCGATTGTTGATTTGTTTTGTTTTGTTCAATCCCTGGCCCAGACCGGGTTTTTCTCTCTGTGGCATGCTCCAGCTTCTGTCGCGCCAGGGCGGGCATCAATCGTCAATCATCAATCATCAATCCTAAGGCTGTTTCAAAAAACGCCATTTATTGCTGTGCGCAGCATATCAACATGATGCGCAGATCCATCACATTTGTGTTGGTTGGTCCGGTCTTGACAAGGTCCCCAAGCTTTTCAAAAAAGTGATAGGCATCGTTGTCGAACAAGAAATCCGCAGGGTTCAGCCCCAGGGCTTGAGCCCTTTCAATGGTCCGGCTGTCAGCAACAGCACCGGCCGCATCGGTCGGACCGTCGGTCCCATCCGTGCCGGCGCTCAACACCACGATCCCTTCCCGGCCCTTCAGGCCTGCCTGTGCCGGAACGGCAGACAGGCCCATGGCTGCAGCAAGGACAAATTCCTGGTTGCGCCCCCCCAGCCCTTGGCCCGTGATCGTTACCGTGGTCTCACCACCTGATAGGACGCAGGCAGGGGGGGAAAGGGGGTGGCCACTTTTCAAAATCTCTTTGGCTATGCCGGCGTGGACACGGGCAACCTCTCTGGTCTCCCCTTCAATCATGGTTGAAAGCACCAGCGTATGATATCCCACACTACGGGCCTTCTTTTCAGCAGCCACCACGCACGCCAGGTTGCTTCCCACGATTACGCTTTGTGTGCGGGTAAACACGGGATCTGCCGGCTTTGGGGTCTCAGGAACCTTTCCATCAATGCCTTTCCGGATATGATCCAAAATAGTTTCAGGCACCTTTTCACGGATCCCGTATTTGTCAAAGATGTTCATGCAATCCTGAAAGCTAGTGGAATCCGGCACCGTGGTACCTGAGGCGATCACATCCAGGTCGTCTCCCACCACGTCTGAAAGTATCAGGGAGATCAGGGTTGCAGGATACGCCGCCCGCGCCAGGTCGCCTCCTTTGACCCTGGATATGTGCTTGCGCACCGCATTGATCTCATGAATTGTAGCCCCACAGGCAAGGAGGACTTTTGTGGTATCCTGCTTGTCCTGAAGGCTGAGGCCTTCGGCAGGAAGGGGAAGGAGGGCCGAGCCGCCACCTGAGATCAGACATAGCACCATGTCTTGTTTTTCTGCCCTTGAGGCCAGGTCCAGAATAGCACGGGCCCCTTCCAAGCCTGCCTCATCCGGCACCGGATGGCCTGCTTCGGTAACTTTTACGCGACTCAGTCTGGCCAGATGACCGTATTTCACGTTAATGAGACCTTCGGTGATCCTGTCCCCCAGGGTCTCCTCCACAGCCCTGGCCATGGGTGCCCCGGCCTTTCCTGCCCCTATCACATAGATGCGCTCAAATTCGGCAAGGTCATAGACCTTCTGGTGGACCAGGAGCCGGTTGCCTTCCCGCCTGCAATACTGTTTGACGGCTGCTTCAGGTTCCACGGCCTGAACCCCTGCCCGGAAGATATCAAGCGCATCCTTTCGCATTTGGGCAAGATCTCTTGATGCCATTTTACCCCTTTCGATTGACGATTGATTATTGATGATTGACGATTTGAAGAAGAATCTACTCAATTGACGATTTGAAGAAGAATCTCTTAACCCTAACCCGGATAAACCGGAAATACGAAGCACGAAATCCGAAACTCGTACTGTTCTCAAGGCGTAAGCCGCAAACAAATCCAAAATACAAATGTTCGAATGTTTAAAACATGGTATCTAAGCTATTTGAGATAATTATGGTTGTGGATTCAGTTTTGGTCATTAGAATTTTGAAAATTGAGAATTTGTTTGCGGCGTGCTCCTTGAGAAGAGTACGGATTTCGACATTCGATATTCGGATTTATTTTCTGCCAGAAAAAACACGAATTCTAGAGGTGAGGAAGTAAAATAGTCAATCTTCAATATTCAATATTCAATCATCATAGGTTTCCTACTGCTGCCAGGTAAATAACAGTCTCTTCCTCCCCGTCAATTCTGAGTATCTGGTTGATCTCATCATCATAAAAGGCCCCTATGCAGCAGCACCCCAGGCCCATGGCCGTAGCGGCAACCTGGAGATTTTGACCAATGTGGCCGGCGTCCATAAAGATATAGCGAATGCACCGGTTTCGATATTTCCACATGGCGCGCAGCACAATAGCCGTCCATATGAAAAGCACGGCTCCCCGCCCCACCATGGCCTGGTCCAGTGCAGCGCGGGTCAGGTGCTCGCCGAAGTTGTCTTGCCCAATCTCCTCTAAGGCAAAATCGAGCACATTAAAGTGATAGATGCCCTGTTTCAGGTCTGAAACACGGTGGATGCTAAGGTAGGTCTCCACGGGGTAAAGGGCACCGGCCGAAGGGGCCGTTCTAAACTGATAGTCACGGGCCGAAAGTGTGATGCCCTGGGCAGCCCGGAGCAGGGTTGCCAGGGTTGTCATGCTGATGGGGTCAGGGGTGTATCGCCTCCTGGAGCGTCGTTGATTTAAGATGCTCCAAAGGCTTTCTGTTTTTTCAAAGGCGGGTTTTGGCAGAGCGATCCTGGCGGCCTCCGGATAGTTCTTGTAGACAGGGGGTCTTGGGATCGGCCCGAGGTCATCTCTGCGAAGAATCGACTCACGGTCATATTTCGTTTCCCTCAGGTATTGATAGGCAATCCCGTCTTTATATGACATCATGGCGAGCCTCCTGCAAAACGAAGCTTTCTCTGGAGGATGAAAGTACACGGGTAAAGTCGTATCTTTATACTATGATCCGAGCATTGTCAATTTCCGAAAACGATTCCTTCTCTCTTGACACACAATCCACTTCTTGCCATAGTTTCATATGTCAAAATCAAATTCTTAGTTGATACAACGTGTTCAGACTTCCGTTCTCACCTTTGGATAGCTCATACCGTTTTCTTCAGACAACTGTCACTTGAATAGAGGGGTTTGAGATTGATGAATGACCTGGAAAAGCTGCGGGTCCTTTTGGTCCACTGGGTAGAGCACAACCTCGAACACGCACAGGAGTTCCGACAATGGGCTCGGCGCGCTGAGGAGTCTGGATCTGAGGAAGCCGCTTCAAAACTCGAGGCCGCGGCTCAGGAAATGAAGGTCTTGAATAACAGTCTCCAGACTGCTCTGGAGCTACTCGGAGGACCGCTAGAACACGACCATTGAGATCCGGCATTATGAAATTGGCCATTAGCGGAAAAGGCGGGGTAGGGAAAACCACTTTTGCCGCCCTGCTAATAAAGACATTGAGTGAAAAAGGCAAGCGGGTTTTAGCCATAGACGCTGATCCCGATGCCAACCTGGCGGCGGCCCTAGGCATCCCCAATCCCGAATCGATCGTCCCCATTTCCGATATGAAGGATTTGATTCAGGAACGAACAGGGGCCAAAGTTGGATCGGTTGGAGCATTTTTCAGGCTGAACCCCAAAGTGGACGACCTGCCGGAGAAATGTTCTGTCGAGGTGGACCACATCAAGTTCATGAGGCTGGGTGGGGTGAAAAAGGGCGGGGGCGGATGTATCTGCCCCCAAAGCTCTTTATTAAAAGCCCTAGTTGCTCATATTCTTTTGGCACGAGACGAAGTCGTGGTCATGGACATGGAGGCGGGAATCGAGCACCTGGGCCGCGGTACAGCTTCCGCCATGGACAAGCTGATAGTGGTGGTGGAACCGGGGCGAAGAAGCGTGGAAACGGCTCACAATATTAAGAGGCTGGCTACGGAGATCGGCCTTAACAGAATCTTTCTGGTGGGAAACAAAATCCGGGGAGAGGCAGATAAAGAATTTCTGGAAAAGTATGTAACCGGCTTTAACTGGCTCGGTTTTCTACCCTACGATGAAGAAATCATCGAGGCTGACCTGACTGGGCAATGCCCCTACGATAGAGACACGCAGGCCAAGGAAGTGGTGCGGGAGATGGTTCATTCGTTTATAACAGGAACAAGCGCCTAAGTGATACGATTTCTTCTGTCCCCCCTTTAGTGCCCCCCGAAACTCTCCCCTTCCAAAAAGACTTTCAAATACCGCAATATTATGCAATGTAACGATTGATGATTGATGATTGACGAATCACGAATAACGTACAACCGATAACGTATACCTGGGTTGAGCGGTTCAACGTTCACGGTTCCCGGTTGAAGAGCCCCTGGCCCAGACCGGGACTACATGGGCACCAAAATCATCTTGGGATGTCGCGCCAGGGCAGGCCTAACTGACTGTTAGCAAAAGGATGACGCGTCAATAAAGAAAGTTCACCGTTCAAAGTTCATAGGTTCAAAGGTTGTCAACCCTGAAACCTGGAGTGGTGTCAGGTATCAGTTGCCAGGAAAGACAACCCTGAAACCTGAACACTGGAACCTGGAACCGATCACTTTAGGTATAACGAAGATGGAGGAGGCAAGTGAAATCAGGTCAACAAATCACCGCAGAGATGGAAGTGAGCCAAGAAACCAAACTCGACCAGCTTTGTATCAACACCATCCGCATGCTTGCTGTAGATGCCGTGGAAAAGGCCCGTTCCGGTCATCCGGGCATGCCGATGGAGGCCGCAGACATTGGATACGTCCTGTGGACCCGGTTCTTGAAACACAACCCGGCCAATCCTGAATGGCCAAACCGGGACAGGTTTGTGCTATCGGCCGGTCATGGGTCGATGCTCCTTTATGCCTTTCTTTATCTGACGGGCTACGATGTCTCCCTTGAGGATATCCGCCAATTCCGCCAGTGGAACAGCATTACCCCGGGCCACCCCGAATACGGGCTCACCCCTGGTGTGGGGACCACGACCGGCCCTTTGGGCCAGGGCTTTTCCAACGCAGTAGGGATGGCCATGGCCCAGGAATACCTTGCCCAGTACTTCAACCGGCCCGGATATCCGCTGCTCGACTATTTTATCTATGCCCTGGTGAGCGACGGCGACATGATGGAGGGAATTGCCTCAGAGTCAGCTTCCATGGCAGGCCATCTTGGCCTGGGACGTTTGATTTACATCTACCTGGACAACCGCATTACCATCGAGGGTAGCACAGACCTTACCTTCACCGAGGATGTGGGCAAGCGGTTTGAGGCCTACGGCTGGCATGTGCAGAAGGTGGATGGCTACGATCTCACTCAAATTGCCCCAGCCCTGAGTACAGCACAGCAGGAAACAGACAGACCCTCTTTGATTATTGCCCGCACCCATATCGGATACGGAAGTCCCAACAAACAGGACAATGCATCGGCCCACGGCGAGCCCCTCGGAGCGGAAGAAGCTAAGTTGGTCAGGGAGCGACTCAACTGGCCTGAAACATCGTTCCATATCCCTGAAGAGGCCGTTGCGCATTTTCGAACCTGCCTGGACAAGGGCCGTGTGTGGGAGGCAGAATGGACACATCTTTTTGACACTTACGCCAGGGAATATCCGGATTTGGCCAGACAGTGGAAAGAGCGCCATGAGGGGAAATGGCCGGAAGGCTGGGAAGAGTCCCTGCCCAACTTTGAGCCCGGTCAGGGTCCCATAGCCACCCGGAGTGCTTCGGGCAAGGTCCTTGAGGGTGTGGCCCCGAGGCTATTCGCCCTGTTGGGCGGTTCTGCAGATCTAGCCCCCTCTACAAAGACCTACATTAAAGGCCTGGGGGTCATCAAGGTGGATCGGTGCGGGAGAAACATCCATTTTGGCATACGCGAGCATGCCATGGGAGGCATATTAAATGGCATGGCCCTGAGTCAGGCCCTGGTGCCTTACGGCGCCACGTTCCTGGTCTTCTCCGACTACATGCGGCCGGCCATACGCCTGGCCGCCTTGATGAAGCTGCAAGTTATCTATGTTTTCACCCATGACTCTGTCGCCGTGGGAGAGGACGGCCCCACCCATCAGCCAGTCGAACAGATAGCCGCTCTGCGGGCCATACCCAATCTGGTAGTCCTGCGACCGGCCGATGCCAACGAGACGGTCTTTTCCTGGCAATTTGCCCTCAATCGCAACAAAGGCCCCACTGCTTTAATCCTTACCCGACAGAAGGTCCCTATCATCAACCAGAGCCGGTTTGCCTCACCTGAGGGCGTGTTGCGGGGGGGCTACATCCTGGCAGAGGAGCCGCAGGGCGCACCGGAAGTCCTGATCCTTGCCACCGGATCAGAGGTCCATCCGGCATTGGCTGCCTATGAAAAGCTCGTCCAGGAAGGGGTTGCGGTTCGGGTAGTCAGCATGCCAAGCTGGGAAATTTTTGAGGCCCAGAAAGCTGCCTATCGGGAAAAGGTCCTGCCGGCCAAAGTAAAGGCACGCCTGGCCATTGAGGCAGGCGTACCCATGGGCTGGGAACGCTATGTAGGGCTCGAGGGCAAGGTGATCGGTATAGAACGCTTTGGGGCTTCTGCACCCGGCGCTGTTGTTTTGGAAAAATTTGGTTTTACTCCTGAAGCGGTTGTTGCTGCCGTTAGGGAGATCCTGGGAACATCCTGATCTGGACAAGGCGTTGAGGGGACCTTCAGCTTTGAGCTTTGAGCTTTGAGCTTTGAGCTAATTTAAGTACCTTGCCTACCACCTCGTCCGGGTCCCTTCCAAGCACCCGGATGATCGGCTCCTTGCCCACATCACCCCTGTCGAAGATGATGTCCGGTATCCCTGTTTCCTTTGAGAGCACCCTTTCTGTGCCCCATTCAAGACTGCTGCCTTCCCGTTGTTTGATAGCTTCGGGTTCTTCACTGCGATCAAAGGAGCATACCTTCCACCTCAGGGCCTTGCACTGCCGGATAAGCCCTTCTGAGAACCGGATATTCATGGCCGAGCGAAACTCGGGGTCATGACGCATGGCGGTAAGGATAACGGTGGCAATGTGCCTTGATGCCCCAAAAGCCGGGCCGCTAACCGAGACAATCCCATTCCCCAGCCGCACCAACCTGCCGGGAAAAGCCGCCACATCCTGGTGGGTCTCAGCAAACGGCAGGGCATAGCCCAAATTCGACTGAACCTCGGGGACAAGATCCCCCACCGGGGCTGCTTGTAGGCGGGCTAAACTCGCCTTAAGCGCCTCAAGGACCCGGTACTTTTCCTGCTCGCGAGCAAACCGGGCAAAAGGGTTGGCAGGCCCGTGCCCCTTACCCAGGGGGAGGGCAAAACGTATAGAGGCATGTATGAAGTCCTTGGCCCTTTTTACGGCCTCCATGATCCCCAGTCCCGTGGCAAGGTAAGTGGCAATGGCAGCAGAGTATACACACCCCGTGCCGTGGGTATGGGGCGTATCAATGCGCTCTTTCGAAAACTCAAAAAACCTTTCTCCGTTATAGAGACAATCCGTAGCCGGACCGTCCAGGTGCCCACCCTTTATCAAGACATTCCGGGACCCCATAGAGTGTATGATACGCGCCGCTTCATGAATATCGTCTTCGGTCCTGATCGATCTTTTGGAAAAAACCTCTGCCTCCGGGATATTGGGAGTAACCACAAGGGCCATGGGGATAAGTCGTGCAACAAGGGTTTCCCTGGCCTCCTGCACGAGCAAAACATCTCCCCCCTTTGCGACCATTACCGGGTCGACCACGATCTTCTTGATGCCGTAAGCCGATAGCCTGTCAGCCACCACTTCGATGGCACCTGCATTAAAGAGCATGCCGGTCTTCACAGCATCCGCACCGATATCTGAGAGTACCGCATCAAGTTGTTGCCCGATGAACTCCGGAGGCACGGGGTGGATGGCGGAAACGCCCACCGTGTTTTGGGCTGTAAGGGCTGTCAGCACGCTCATGCCAAAGCCCCCAAGGAGCGTTATGGTCTTAAGATCCGCCTGAATCCCGGCTCCCCCTCCTGAGTCTGAGCCGGCAATGGTGAGAATACGTTTCATTTAGGTTTCAAAGTTTGGGATCCTTCATTTTCGCCATAAAGTAGTTTACACCTATTGACCAGTGTTCAGGTTTCAGGTCTTGCTTTTTCAGTTTCTGACACCTGGTGCCTGGTGCCTGGTTTCAGTGTTCAGGTTTCAGACCCGCCTGCCAACGCCTGGGTCACACCGAGGTTACAATGCCCGCATACACGGCAATGGCGGGCAGGTCTCGCGTTTGTCGCTCCTGACACCTGACACC
>JAUWXF010000042.1 GCA_030616475.1 Desulfobacterales bacterium | reverse complement strand
GTGGATTTTGGTCTTTTTATCTTCTACATCATTCCATCATTCCAATATTCCATCATTCCTTTCTCGGGATAGCAGCCAAGCTAATAAAGCGCTATAATGTCAACAGGTTGTAGAAATTCCGAGACGTATATTTAGCTTTTACCCTGAAGAGTGGCTTCAGCAACTCATTTCAATCTATTGGTACCTGGTTAGAAGGGCTTTGTCAAGGGCTAAGACAAGCCATAGAACTTAGGGGCTTCGTCCCAATTGGAGATGGAATGTGGTCGGGGCGAGAGGATTTGAACCTCCGACTTCCTGCTCCCAAAGCAGGCGCGCTGCCAGGCTGCGCCACGCCCCGTATTTGTCTTTTCTTTGGTTTATCATGCCTTTTTCATTGATGCAAGCCTAACGGCAGGGCCACGTCATTTAAAGACGTAACGCCTTGAAGTAGCAAATTTATTCGCTTAATCAATCTTTGTTAAATCCGAAACTCGAAGCACGAAATCCGAAACAAATACGAATGCTCCAAATCCTAAATTCAAAACAAAGAATATCTTTATAAGTTTCAAATAGATATTGCATCAACTCCAGAAATGTTTTGGTCATTTGATATTCGGATTTTGAGATTGTTTCGAATTTCGATATTCGGATTTCGGGTTTAAACGTCTTGCAACCACCTCTAATTTGAGCAAATTGGAATCTACATTGACGTTACCATGCCCTAATGGAACTTCCTAAAGTATTCCCTTATCGCTTCGCATATGGCTTCGGCAGCAGCGGATATCACCTCGGGGTTCCTGAGCTCCTTTTCGTCGGCAGGATGGCTCAGATGACCAATCTCAACTAGAATGGCTGGCATGTCGGCTCCTCGGAGAACGAAACAGGGAGCCTCGCTAATGCCTTTATCTACAGGATTGAGCTTTACAAGCAAATGCCTGTGTACGGTTTTTGCCAGGACCTTGCTTTTGGCTCTGTGTGCGTGCTGAATCGAGTCCCACGGAAGCGGTTTTTCACCGGTTTTCCATGAGCTTTCCTGTTGCCGAGGGGACATAGGGCGTTCGCCTGTGCCGGGACCATGATAGAATATGACCATACCGCGGCCCTGGTGTCCAAAGCCACCCCCTGCATGAATGCTGACAAAAATATCGGCACGGTAATGGTTTGCTGCTGCGGTCCGATGTTCAATATCGATCCTGTAATCGTCGTCGCGGGTCAAGTGGACTTCATAGGTCCCAAAAAAAATTTCCTTGATCTTGTGGGCGACCGACAGCGTTACAACCTTTTCGGCCAGGCCGGAGGTCCCCACGGCACCCAGGTCATGACCCCCGTGCCCAGGGTCTACCACGATGACCTTTCGGTGTGGCAACTCCTGTGATAGGGATATGGCTTGGGCTGGGGATACATTGTTGACAACCAATGCCAACACCGGCAAGACGGTCCGCCATATTAGTCCGTTAGTTCTAAAATTCGTGTTTTTTTTGGCAGAAAACATCTTTGTGCCTAAAAAATTACATGAAAATCAGAATCTTAAATTCGAAATCCGAATATCGAAACCTGCCCGCCATTGCCATGTATGCTGGCATTGAGGCTATATGCTGGGCCTGGCGATGGCAGGCGGGTCCGAAACAATGACCAAATTTTCAAAATTCAAATGACATAAACCAAAAGCCCATATCTAAGAGAGGAATTATTGTTTTGAACATTTGGAAATTTAGCATTGAGCGCAGGCTTCACTTCGTGTCGGATTTGTTTCGAGTTTCGAATTTCGTGCTTCGGATTTCCGGTTTATCCGGGTTAGGCGTAAGATTATTCGTCTGTATTCCAGTACGTTAGTCGTGAAATTCGTGTTCTTGCTAAATGTTGTAAACATTACAGATTCAGGAATTTAGGAGTAATGCGCGGATTTCGGGCAAGCTTCATTCATCCACAGCCTTTGGGCTCAATTCCTCTTGACAGGATTTAAGCTTGACATTATTTTGCAACAATTGGTACGCTGCTGCCTCTTCCACAGAGAGCACTCAGTGCTCCAGAGTTTTTTGTAGCTGATTCCTGGCGCTTCCGGCAGGAAGAGCACACAATATTATCCCTTTTGCATAAAATCAATATCCTTTGTGCGAGAGTGGCGAAATTGGCAAACGCACTGGACTTAGGATCCAGCTCCCGTTTCGGGATTGGGGGTTCAAGTCCCCCCTCTCGCACCAAAAAGCCGATAAACCCAACAAACACAATGACCTGAGAAAAGGAATTTGATGAAGGTAGATGTCGAAGATGTTACCACTGTAAAGAAGATTCTACATGTGGAAATTCCGGAAGCCGAAGTGACCGGAGAGCTGGACAAAGCGTACAGGACCCTCAAGAAGAATATCAAGATCAAAGGGTTTCGTCCTGGCAAGGCGCCGCGTTCTATCATAGAAGGGCGTTTCAAGAAGGATATGCATGCAGAAGTCTCTGGTCAGTTGATCCAGAGTTCTTATGTTGAGGCACTGCGCGAGACCGAACTTGTGCCCCTTGGTGAGCCAACTATTGACCGTCCGGATCTTGAAAAGGGCCGGCCGTATAATTATTCTGTCACGATCGAAGTACGGCCTCCCATCCAGGACTTAAACATCAATGGCCTCAAGCTCAAGAAAAAAGTTTACACGGTTACTGATGAAGAGGTTGAAACCCAACTCAAGATACTCCAGAAGAACCAGGCCCAGCTCAGGAGCATTGAGCAAGACCGTCCGGTTGAGAATGGAGACTTTGTCCTTATAGATTACGAGGGGTTCAAAGACGGCAAATCCTTTACGCCGGCCAGCAAGACCGAAAACTTCCACTTTGAGGTTGGCTCGGGACGGATATTAGAGGACTTTGACCAGCAACTCCTTGGGATGCGCCCCAATACGACTAAGGAATTCTCGGTGCATTTTCCAGCCGATTATTACAACAAGGATTTGGCTGGCCTCGACATCACCTTCAAGGTTACTCTTAAGGAGATCAAGGAAGAGATCTTGCCTGAGATTGATGATGAATTTGCAAAGGACTTGGGGGAACATGAGACGTTAGCAGAGCTTAAGCAGGCCATGAGAAGGGAATTAGAGCGAAGATACGAGACCCAGTCCGAACGGGAACTCCGCCAGGATATCATGGACATGTTGATCGAGCAGGCGGACTTTGAACTCCCGGAAGTCCTGGTCAAACATGAGCTGACTGCTTTGGTCAACGACGCCCACAACGCGTTATCACATAGAGGGCTGTCTCTGGAGGACACAGGTCAGACCGATGAGAGCCTCTCTAAGAAGTACTATCCACGGGCAGAAAGGAGGGTGCGGGAGTATCTGCTTTTGCACAAGGTGGTTGAGCAGGAGGGGATCACTCTGACAGATGAAATGCTGGAGCAGGCATACAAGGAGATGGCCGAAGCCATGAATCAATCCGTAGACACTATCAAGCAATTCCATGATAAGTACAAGGAAGTTTATGAGGTTTTCAGGCAAAGGACCCTTGAGGAACAGGCCGTCAAATCGATCATCAAAAATGGTACAATTGAAAGGATAGAAACTTAGAAGGCAGAGACGCAACCGGTTGACCCGTTACCCGGTTAGCCCGTTTAGCCGGTTCATAGTTTACCCACACAACGGGAAAACAGGCACAACCGGCCAACAGGCATAACGGGCACAACCGGCTAACCGACAATAAGGAGACAGGTGATGCCGCTTATTCCGATAGTTATCGAGCAGAGCAGTCGGGGAGAACGGGCCTATGATATATATTCCAGGCTGCTCAAAGATCGGATTATCTTTCTTGGGACACCCATGACCGATGAAGTTGCCAATCTTCTGATTGCCCAGTTGCTTTTTCTGGAATCAGATGATCCGGACAAAGACATTAATTTCTACATCAATTCTCCCGGTGGTATGGTGAGTGCAGGCCTGGCCATCTATGACACGATGCGCTACGTGAAGCCCGACATATGCACCCTCTGCATGGGCCAGGCAGCCAGTATGGGTGCACTGCTGCTGGCCGCAGGAACAGAGGGGAAACGATATGCGCTCCCAAATGCCAGGATTCTGATTCACCAACCTATGGGTTCATTTCAAGGCCCAGCCGCGGATGTGGCCATCCAGGCAAAGGAGATCTTGCGGATGCGAGAGACCTTAAACGAGATCCTTGCCTTCCACACGCACCAGGATATTGAAACAATTCGAAAGGATACAGACCGCGATTTTTACATGAGTGGCCTGGAGGCCAAGGACTACAGGATTGTGGATCATGTGATCACCCAGCGGGAAGCTGCCCCGACCTCCAAAGACAAGAAAGGTGAATAGCGGTGTCAGTGTAATTGGACGTCTCGGAAATTCTACAACCTATTGAAATTCCAGCGACTTTAGTCGAGTAGTTAAATAGTCGAGTTGTCGAGTCGGAAGGCCCTTAAACTACTCGACTAATCAACCATTTGACCACTCGACCAGTTGCGCAACGAAGTGGAGCTAAGGGAAATGATTTTTAGATTGCCTTTTCAGCAAATGGTTTTATAATAAGAATAGAAATAATTCCATTTTTTGGGAGGAACACATGGCCAAACGAAGAAGCGGCAACGTCAACGGTTTGCGGTGTTCGTTTTGCGGTAAAAGCCAGGATGAAGTCAAGAAACTGATTGCCGGACCTGCGGTCTATATCTGCGATGAGTGTATTGAACTGTGTAATGAGATCATTGAAGAAGAGTACGAAAAAGAGACACGAACGCAGAAAAAGGGAGAATTTCCCACGCCGGCTATTATCAAGGCGTCTCTGGATGAGTATGTGATTGAGCAGGAACGGGCCAAGAAGATCTTGGCAGTAGCTGTTGATAACCATTACAAGCGCCTTGAGACCCAGGTAAACACGACTGATGTGGAGCTACAGAAGAGCAACGTCCTTCTGATCGGGCCTACCGGCTGTGGGAAGACGCTTATGGCTCACACACTGGCCAAGTTTCTCAACGTCCCCTTCACAATTGCAGATGCGACCTCCCTGACCGAAGCGGGATATGTAGGAGAAGATGTTGAAAATATTATCTTGTCGCTCCTTCAGAATGCCGATTATGACCTGGAAAGGACCTCCAAAGGAATTGTCTACATAGATGAGATCGACAAGATTGCCCGCAGAGGGGACAACCCATCCATTACCCGGGATGTTTCAGGTGAAGGGGTGCAGCAGGCACTTCTTAAGATAATTGAGGGAACGACCGCCAGTGTGCCACCCAAGGGAGGGCGAAAGCATCCGCAGCAAGATTTTCTCAAGGTTGACACCTCCAACATCCTGTTCATATGTGGCGGTACCTTTAACGGGCTGGAGGAGATCATACAGCACAGACTGGGTGGCAAGGTAATGGGCTTTGGGGCTGACATCCAAAGTCGAAAGGAGCGAAACATCGGTGAGATACTCCAGATGGTTCAGCCTGAAGACCTTATAAGATTTGGCCTGATTCCCGAGTTTGTGGGGCGACTTCCGGTGATCGCCACGCTGGGCGAACTGAATGATACCGCCCTGGTCAGGATACTCACAGAACCCAAGAACGCCCTTGTGAAGCAGTTCCAAAAACTCTTTGAATTTGAGAATGTAGCCCTCCGCTTTACAGACAGCGCCTTGAAGGCTGTTGCCGGGAAATCTTTGGAGCGCAAATCCGGGGCCCGAGGTCTCAGGGCCATCATGGAATTGGCCTTGCTTGACGTTATGTATGAGATTCCTTCCATGGATGCGGTCAAGGAATGCGTCATCAACGAGGAGGTTATTTTGAACAACGAGGAGCCGATTTTGCTCTTCGAACAATCGCGGGAAATGGCTGTGTCTCAATAGGCGCTTCGCCCCAATTGGAGTATTGGAGCAATGGAGTGCTGGAGTATTGGGTTTAGAGGAATAAGAAAACAATTTTTCCGCTCTTACTACCCACTACTCCAGTACTCCAACACTCCATCATTCCAAGTGAATGGCACAAATCAACTGCATCTAAAAACCTTTTAATTTCAATGGCTTGTAGAGATTACAAGACGTCAACTATGTTTAATATATCGAAACGGAAGAAACCAATGAATGATTTAGAACAAAAGCTTTTCGTTCCCCTCCTTGCGCTCAGGGATGTTGTGGTCTTTCCTCATATGGTGGTCCCCCTCTTCGTAGGACGTTCCAAGTCGGTTAATGCCTTGTCTAACGCCATGAACCTGGACAAGACGATTTTGCTGGCCACCCAGAAGAATGCTGGAACAGACTCGCCCGGCGAAAAGGACATGTATGGCGTGGGGACTATTGGGACGGTGCTCCAACTGCTTCGGCTGCCGGACGGAACGGTTAAGGCACTGGTCGAAGGTAAAAGGCGTGCTCGTATAACTCGCTTTACTGACAAACAAAAATACATTCTGGTTGAAATTGTGCCAATTGCCGAAGCTGAAGTAGCAGAGACGGAAAGTCAAGCCATCCGCCGAACGGTTGTGAAGATGTTTGAAGAATATGCCAAGATTAACAAGAATATTTCAAAGGATCTCATAAATAACATATCAGCTATAAGTAACATATCTCAACTGGCGGACACTGTAGCGGCCCACTTCAATTTCAAGATCCAGGACAAGCAGAGTTTGCTTGAAACTGTCCAGCCGATGGAGCGCATGAGCCTCCTTTTCCGTTTGATGCAGGGCGAAATTGAAATCTACAAGACGGAGCAGAGAATCAAAGAGCGAGTAAAGAAGCAGATGGGAAAGACTCAGAGGGACTATTATCTTAACGAACAGATGCGTGCCATTCAGAAGGAGATGGGGACCAAAGACGAATACAAGAGCGAGCTGGACGAGCTCCAGAGCCGGATCAAACGCAAGCGAATGTCTAGGGAAGCGGCTGCAAAGGTAAGACAGGAATTCAAAAAACTTAAGCTCATGGCCCCCATGTCGGCAGAGGGGACAGTGGTTCGAAATTACATTGAATGGTTCATCAATCTCCCCTGGTTTGAGCGAAGCAAGCTTCAGACAGATATTGATAAGGCGGAAGCTATGCTGGAAGAAGACCACTATGGCCTGGGAAAACCCAAAGAGCGCATCTTAGAGTATCTGGCTGTGCAAAAGCTGGTCAAGAAGATACGAGGCCCGATCCTGTGTTTTGTAGGTCCGCCTGGGGTAGGAAAGACCTCTTTGGCCAAATCGGTGGCGCGGGCTACGGGGCGAGCACTTGTCCGGCTTTCCTTGGGCGGGGTCAGGGATGAGGCCGAGATCCGAGGGCATCGACGTACCTATATTGGGGCGATGCCTGGCAAAATCATTCAATCCCTTAAAAAGGTCAAGGTTAACAATCCTGTTTTTTGTCTGGACGAAGTGGATAAGATGAGTGTGGATTTTCGAGGCGACCCCTCAGCGGCCCTGCTCGAAGTCCTTGATCCTGAACAAAATTTTGCGTTTAATGACCACTACCTGGATGTGGACTATAATCTTTCGGATATTCTTTTCATCACCACGGCCAACAACTTGCACGGGATTCCACTTCCGCTGCAGGACCGCATGGAGGTTCTTCGATTACCAGGATACACTGAGTATGAGAAGCTCCAGATAGCTGAGGGTTTTTTGGTTCCCAAACAGACAGAAATGAACGGATTATCCAAAGAGAACATCGAGTTTACCAGGAACGCTATTCAGACTATCATCCGTCGTTATACCCGGGAGGCGGGTGTGCGGAATCTGGAGCGCGAAATTGCCTCTGTTTGCCGGAAGGTAGCCCGCGAAGTGGTCAAAGATGACGGGAAAAGGTGTGTCAAGATAACGGCCCAGTCGGTACAAAAATACCTGGGTGTGCCTCGCTTCCGGTATGGGCAGGTTGAAGAAAAGGACGAGATCGGCCTGGCCACGGGTATGGCCTGGACACATGTAGGCGGAGAACTGCTATCCATTGAGACGGTTATCATGCCTGGTAGGGGAAAGCTTACAGTAACAGGAAAGCTGGGCGAAGTTATGCAGGAATCTGCCCAGGCCGCCCTGAGCTATGTTCGGTCCAGGGCAGAGAGGCTTGGCCTAAAGAAACATTTTTATAAAGGGGTGGATATCCATGTCCACATACCAGAAGGGGCCACGCCAAAGGATGGGCCATCGGCAGGTATTACCATGGCAACGTCCATTGTATCTGCGCTGACTAAAAGGCCGGTCCGCTGTGATCTGGCCATGACCGGAGAGATTACCCTTCGGGGCCGTATTCTGCCCATTGGCGGGTTAAAAGAGAAAATCCTGGCGGCCCACCGAGGAGGGATATCTCAGGTTATTATTCCTGATGAAAACAGTAAGGATTTGAAAGAGATTGCCGCAAAGATCCTGAAGCAGGTCGAAGTGGTTACAGCAAGCCATATGGATGATGTCTTGTCCCTTGCCATTATTTTGCCACCTGGCGAGACGCTTCTTAAAGAAGAACACGATAAGATCATTCCTCCGGAGTTGATTCCCAAAGCGGAGGAAGCAGTAAGGCCCCTTCAGGTCAACTGAGGGACCGGTGGAACAATAAGTTCCCGGCTTATCACTTAAAACGAGACTATCAGCGACATCCCTGTTCATTCAAAGTGGAAAGTTATTTATTCCACGGCCTAAGCCTGCTGTGCATTTTGCTTGACATGGGTTTGCTTCTTCGTTATTCGGACAGGAAGTGCATGTTTTGAAGCCGTCAGGCGCAACCTTGCGCCAAATTGTGAATCGGAAGCCGGTCAGTTGCCAGATGCCAGATACCGGAATTAGGGATCGGACACCAGGTATCGGTTAACGAATAACGATTCCGTGGGCGGGTAGCTCAGTTGGGAGAGCGTCGGCCTTACAAGCCGGAAGTCACAGGTTCAAGCCCTGTTCCGCCTACCACCTCTCTGTTTGTTGTGTTTACACGGTTTTTTGTGTTCAGACGATTTGTCGCTTTTAACCCGAACCCAAGAAACCCAACAAACTCAGTAAACCCGACAACCTTCTCAGGGGGCGTAGTTCAGTTTGGTTAGAACGCCGGCCTGTCACGCCGGAGGTCGCGAGTTCGAGTCTCGTCGTCCCCGCCATTAATATCAAGGAGTTAGCCGCTTGCGGTTAGCTCCTTTTCTTTTTGGTTGCGGATAGGTTGCGGATGGTTGCGTGCAAGAACAACTGGGTGGCCTTGCTGGGTAGGAAGTAGGCGCAGACGCGCTTGGCCTAAAATTTATACAGCGTGATGTGGTAATCAGGTAGAAGTAAGTTATCGAAATCTTGATCGGACGTTATAAAACCTTGCATTTCGTGAGTTATTGCGTATGCCAAGTGAAAACAGTCCCTCGGCATAAGGTTTTCGGTACGGAAAATGTTGAGTGCCATGTTTGTTATGTCACCGGGTATTTCTTGAGGTACCATCATTAGTCTTGGAATGTTGAAAATCTTTCTCGTATTTCTCTCGATAAGCACATAGAATCTTGCCAAAATTGATGGATCATCTTTCACCATATGAGAATGTAAGTTGTTTCCCGTAGTTTTTCGATACCATCCTCTAATAAATGCCCACCACACCTCATCCACTACCAAATCTGATATAAAAATGGGGACTTGTTGAATTATGAGGTTCGCCAGAATAATTCTACTGGAAGGGTATTTCAGGCTATGCCTGTCTCGACTATAGCAGATGAAATTCGCGTCCGCATAAACAGGATATACGTAGTGGGTCGTATTGTCGCAGTTAACCAGGGTGACTGGCAATGCATTTATTCCTCATCTTCGGGATAGTACACTTCAAAGTCTTCAGGAAGAAAGCCCACGTCCTCTTCCCCAATGAAATCCAAGTATACCTTAAAGTCGTGCGAAGTCATCACCTGCCTATAATAATTCAAATCAAGGCCGGCATACCTCTCCCCTGATTCAATGAAATACATGAGTGGGGTATCCGAAGCGGCTACAGTGTACAAAGCAGATACCGTTCCTGATTCAAAAAGAACTGCACCCGGAAAATCAGTCTGGGCTACGGTCATTTTGTTAACATCGGTTGAAACTGGCATGTTACAACTTTTCCTCAATCCCCATATCTTTGGCCATATCGGCAGGGAGTTTTATTGCCCCTATGTCCTTCTCATAACTCCTTAAATTCTTGAGAAGAAGAAGTGTCATGACTTTAGCATGCTGAGGACTCATTCTAATATTAGCCACTGACTGCGCATCTTGTTCTGGGTTGGTCTTTAGCCCGAACTGCAGTAGCACCTCGTAAATGGAAACTATCATGTTTACCTGATTCACATAAAATTCAGGAACTTTCTCCTCGGGAGATCGACCGAGACGAATTACCTTTTTGTTTTCATC
Source organism: Desulfobacterales bacterium (assembly GCA_030616475.1). Taxonomy (GTDB): domain Bacteria; phylum Desulfobacterota; class Desulfobacteria; order Desulfobacterales. Next base: position 12,485 of record JAUWXF010000042.1, on the reverse strand, counting down.
CATTGTCTTGTCCTCTCATACGGCGAATGGAAAAGATTCGGGCTACGCGTCCACACTTTTTCTTATTAACCTAATAATATGTATCGGTCAATAGATTTCAATACCTTAAAGTCAATTTGAATTGTGCTAATAGCGTGCCAGAAAGGGTCTTTTGTCTCAGAAAGGTATGTTATCCTTCAGTCTCTGCTATCCTTAAACTGTCCTTTCTCATCACGCTGTTTACCATCAATCTATCCACAATTCCGGGATCATCCAGCTTGTCAACGGCCTCTTTATTCCCCTCAGGGGCCAAGTGGCCGTAAATATCGAATTGGGGTCGGGCCGGGCCAAATAGCAGACATCACACAATGGCATTCTTGGGGCTAAAATGATCCTTCTAAGAAAGGTGTGGATATAGAGTCACCCCTTAGCCTCTCCGAAGAACCGGTTTCAAACTCCCTCCAGAAGACATTTGTACATCCAGGCATGTGACTTTCTGGGAGCCAATGGGGACGGCCAATGGGGACGTAGATAAACAAATAAGTAAGTGTCATAACATCTAAAAACAACTAAAGAACCAACTTGCCGTTGCCATGGTTTAATAATATGTGCCGGTTCATGTTAAGATACTCGTTCACCGCGCCAATGAGAGAGAATCTCAAAACCACATCCGCCTCCAACCAGCCAATCCGAGGATGAAGCCGGTCATTCTCCACAACCACGAAATCAGGATTGTCGGGGTGGTCTGGGCGGTGATCCGGAAATACAGGTATCACTAATCAGTCCGAAAACGATCCCTATGCTCTCCAAATCCGTTGACAAATCATGCCCTTAAAGCTAACCTCCCCCCAAAAATCGAAAAGGACCCCACCATGGCCCTGGAAAAGCAAGGTACCAGACCTACACATTTGACAAAACTGGCCTTGTTTGAAGTTTGGGGGGCTCTTTGGTTTTACAGTTTCTAAGTAATCCTTTTAGAGCCGGTTCATGATGGCAAGAAAGTCGAAGATAGAGGAATTTAGCTCATAGCTCATAGCTCATAGCTCCCCACTTGAATATGCGGTGCATTCCACCCCAGTACGATCTAAAAGACCTACGGGGCGGGCCGGGCAAGCATAGCTGATAGCTGGGAAGTAGGAGACATCGAGGGGCGGGAGATTTGGAAAATATGGCGATGCCAAGCGATCTGTTTCTATCTCTCACCCAGGTGGAATGGGGAACACAAGTACGTTCCACCCTGGTACGATAGTCCCTTCCTACAGGGCAGGCGGGGCGGAGTGATTTTGTGACCGACAAAGAGGAATATGAAGCCATGATATTCAAAAAACTAACGAATGTTCTCCAGCTAATCGCAAGTAATTTGACAGAGAACCAAGTACCGTACTCTTTGATCGGGGCTCTGGCTCTAGGGCTGTACGGGCTGCCGAGGTATACTTCAGACATTGACCTTTTAACAGAAGGCCGTTCTTGGTCTGAAATATCCGCGACGATGGAAAGGTTAGGCTACACCTGTTACCAAAAGACACACTCTTTTGCCCAGTTTGATTCGGAATTAGGGGTATTGGGTAAAATTGATTTCATGTTTGTCAACACCCAAGACGGGAAAGATATGATAGGGAGAAGTCTTGTCGTCGAGGATGAGTTGTTCGGAAAACACCCCGTAATACAGCCAACAGACTACATCATATTAAAATTGATGGCTATTGCAAATAACCCCGACCGAGGCCCAAAAGACGAAGCGGATATTTTAGAAGTTCTGAAATTATTCAAGAACCATTTGATTCCAAAAAATTTCGGTTCCCTGAATATGGACAGGATTTACCTGTTTGCAGATAGATTCGGCCAAAGAATGCTGCTAGAAAAATATGTTAAGAACGTATTTGCTGTTACCAATAAACGCGGGGCGTTTGAATTATGAATAAGCATAAGAACATGGAACAATCCCGAAAAGTAGAACGGTCGATAATTTTTGAAATGATCGACGCCTCATGGGAATTGGCTGAGAGGCTAGGAAAACATCCGCTTAAAAGCGGTTGCAACTGTATTTCCTGTGTTAACAAGAGAAAACGCCTTTTGAAAAGGCTAGAACAGGAATGGAAGTTTAGCCTTTAGGGTCAAGACAAAGGGAGAGACAGAGGGTCATCTTAGATCTTAAGTATTAGAGCAAGGCCGAAATGTTGTTTGACTAATTGCTGATTGATTTCGTAGAGAGAGAAGATCCCGGCAAGATTGTGGACTGGAATTCCGATGAATCACATAAACATGGATGGAAAGAAATCCGAGAGCTGTACAAATGGGGACAGTTTGGGGACACTCTTTAGCTCTTTAGCTAATGGGGTCGGACCACGCTAACCTGCTGACATTTCATAAGAAACCGTCAGAATTTGTGCCATATGAGCTGTTAAAACGGCATTTTTGAGGCTAAAATCATGCTTGTAAGAAAAGCGGGGATCTACTGGAGAGATAAGTACGGGCTTTCGTTTCTGGAGACGAATTAAGGAGCCAATGGGGACGTAGATAAACAAAGGAGCCAATGGGGACGTAGATAAACAAATAAGTAAGTGTCATAACATCTAAAAATAACTAAAGAACCAACTTGCCGTTGCCATGGTTTAATAATATGAGAGAGAATCTCAAAACCACATCCGCCTCCAACCAGCCAATCCGAGGATGAAGCCGATTATACTCCACAACCACGAGATCACCATTCTCGGAGTGGTGGACGCGGTGATCCGGAAATACAGGTACCGCTAATCAGCCCGAAAACAATCGGAATGCTCTCCAAATCCGTTGACAAATCATGCCCTTAAAGCTAACCTCCCCAAAAACCAAAAAGGATCCCCACCATGAGCCTTACCAAAGCCGAAATTGTTAATGCCGTCCACAACAATCTTCGCCATTCCAAGGCCCATTCCGCAGAAGTCGTCGAATCCCTCCTGGAAATCATGAAGAGTACCCTGGCAAACGGCGAGGATATCCTTATCAGCGGATTCGGAAAATTCTGCGTCAAAAACAAGGAGGAACGGAAAGGAAGGAATCCCCAGACCAAAGACGACATGATGCTGGGATCGAGGAGGGTAGTCACTTTCAGAATTATTTATTCAATAATCTTACCAATTATGCTACATATTTCCATATATATTCAACATGGCGCCTGCTTACCATGTGGCGCACTTCATTGAATTTGGGGAGGTGACTTAAAATGCCTGCGATATCAGAAACGATTTCCAGGTTTATAGATAACCTGGAAGAATCGGGAAAAGATTCAGAATCGAAGCTGATGAAAATCTTAGCGAATGAATATCGGCTAATTCTTCTTCAGAGGGGAGAAAAGAGGTAAGTCTGACGGATTTCCTGGAAGAACTCCAGGAAATCATCGAAAAAGAGGATTTACTGTCCCTATTTCCAACCATGGATCAGGGCACCTTTTCGGCTCCAGACGCCTGGTCCGCGGGCTTCAGTCACACGCCAACAAAATTTGTTGACCGCTTCTCATCCTCGTGGTATTCAGTGCCTTGAGTTTTCTTGAAGGGGCCATCCGGGATCGTCTGCCCCTCCTGTGGTGCTGAGGCCGAATTCATCCAAACTTGCGCTGATTGTGGTCACATCTACTGCCCTTGGTGTCGTATTCGACACATGGACGCTCATAGAATCGTTATTCTGGAAGATTTAACCAGTTGCCCAAAATGTGGCAGTCACAAATTTAGTATCTGATGAATCTCCTTGACCGGATCCTCTCTTGCGTTGACAAGATCATCCCGGGCTTACAGAATGACAGCACCAGGGAGTGGGGAAGAGTGACAGAAGAAGGCAAGGTCCTACGTGAAGAGATTGAGAAGATGTCTGAGAGGGCCAAAGAGGCTACTGATTCGACTGAGTGACCCCAATCATAGAGGTTTGGTGAAAAGTCATTGTCAATACTTAGAAATAACCAATCATCTCGGAAAATAGAAGGGACCACCGTAAGGTAAATTTTCAACTGGTGCTCGGAAACCTGGGCCGGCCTGGGGACTTCTGAACAGGCCCATATCTTGTATGGAGGAGTAAGTATCCCTCGTGCGGCGTATGGCAAACGATCAAAAAAGGGTTAGGACCTAACATTTTGGGTTTGCATCTTTGCAGGACCTCTTTGGTTTTTCCGGCTAGTGAAGCCACGAAGCCTCCGAAAAGATTGGGAACTTTGGGGACATCTTGACTAGGAAAGGTACCAGTTGAATAACTCTGATGCACGATTTCCAAGGAAGTGTCCATGGGCTGCAAATTTGGAAAATATGGCAGGGATTGTTTTAGAAGGGCACTCCACCTGTATCGATGGAATGCCCTGTTTCGGCTTCGAAAAGCGACCTAGACGATAGTTACATTCACTGCAGAAGGACCTTTTGCGCCCTGCTCGACATCAAAGGTTACTCTGTCGCCTTCATTGAGAGATTTGAAACCGGTTGCGTTGATCCCTGAATGATGAACGAATACATCCGGGCCATCTTCCTGCTCAATAAAGCCAAAGCCTTTGCGGTCATTAAACCACTTCACAGTTCCATTGGCCATAGTGACACCCTCCTTTCAAAGGAATTCTCATAGTTCCAGACTTGAGGTTGCCACTCTTGACAAATGGATCTTCCCTCAGAACGAAACCGGGCCGCCAATAAAGACGGCCCTTTATTGATTATTTTCATAATAAACTACTTCTCTGTGGGAATCAAATCATTTATGGTTATTTCTTGATAAAGATTCTTGGCAAGGGAATCATACGTTGAGTTCTCAGATAGATGTTGTCGGTCTCTGAATCGGGTCGGTGAATGTGTGAATCGGGTCGGGCCATGACAAGTAGCTGACATTGCACAAGAAAAGGCCGCAATTTGTGTCAAATAAGGTCTTAAAATGGCATTTTTGGTGGCAAATAACCAGAATTACCTTATTTCCTTGTAAGCCGCTTTATCGCCCATATTGCTAAACGTATAAAATAGACAAACACTATCGGGAACAAGATTACATAAATACCGAGTGGTAATGATTGGCGAGGGTGAACCCCGCAAACTACGAGGACAATCCAACACAGACAACTCCCGATACAGCCACACAAGAGCCAAAGCCACTCTTTGGTTACCTTGTTCATCGTGGGTTTGTCATCCCTTGTCCCCTGTGCAAGGAGAAAGATCGCGCCAATCGACACCAAAAGATGGCACAAAAACAATGGGCGGGAAAGCTGTTTTGCTAACCCGCCCACATCTCCTGAGTCTTGGTCGGGGCGAGAGGATTTGAACCTCCGACCCCCTGAACCCCATTCAGGTGCGCTTCCAGGCTGCGCCACGCCCCGACAAGAACGTGTGACAATGACTGACTGCTTAGGTAACACTTTGCGTGCACTCTGTCAAGAATGATCAACAGTGGAGGTGGAACTCAGGTTGGAGGAGCGCCCGCCTGCGGCGGGCTTAAGGTTCGAGGCGTAGCGTTTATCGGGTTTTGCCTCAAGTTGAACGCTCCTCAAGCGAAGTGATCCTCTAGCCTCCAGCACTAGACCCCCAATCACAAACCTTTACAATCCAACAGCTTCCGTGTTAGTTTCAATTCATGGAACAGGCCCTCATCACACCTCAGGCCCTCCGCCCCGGTGACACCATCGGCCTTGCGGCACCGGCCTCCCCATTTGATCGGGAGGCTTTTGAGCGCGGTGTTGCAGTGCTCGAATCCATGGGCTACCGGCTGAAGATTCCCGACGATCTGTTCAGCCGCCAGGGATATCTTGCCGGTTCCGACAGCGAGCGCGCCTCACAATTGAGGAAACTCTTTGAAGATGAATCGGTGAGGGCCATATTCTGTGCCCGTGGAGGTTTTGGCTCCATGAAACTCCTCCCTTTGCTTGACTTTGAGGCCATCTGCGCCCACCCGAAAATCCTGGTGGGATTCAGTGACATCACCGTTTTGCTGGTCGCGATTTACAACAGGTGCGACATGGTCACATTTCATGGACCGCTTGTAACGACCCTGAAAAAGGATTCTGAAAAGACCTGCTCGGCATTGATTCATGCCATTGGGTCAAACCGGCCGTTGGCCTTGAAGCCCCGCAAAGCCGCGGTCTTAAACCCCGGGCGGGCCTCTGGTCGTCTGGTGGGTGGCAATCTTACCAGCCTGTGCCACATGGCGGGCACACCTTATGAGCCTCGCTTTGAGGGCCATCTTCTCTTCTTAGAGGACCGGGGAGAAGCCCCCTACCGCATCGACCGGATGCTTTCTCAACTCCGTCTTGGGGGCCACCTGGATCGGGTTGCGGGGGTTATTCTCGGGTCCTTTCAGGACTGCGGCCCCCTTGAGGATGTGTATGCGATTGCCAAAGAAGCCTTTCGCCACACGGGTGTCCCCATTCTGGCCGGATTTGACCTGGGCCACGGAACCGACAACCTCACCGTACCTATCGGACTTGAAGCGGACATGGATACCGAGGACCGCAGCCTCCGATTTCAGGAACCGGCCACTGACGGAGGAGGTCAATAACCATCTAACCATCAAAGAGTACTCTTATCTCTCGCAGAGGCCGCAGAGACGCGGAGTTTTTTGAGGAGAATCCTTGATGTGGGCTCTAGCGACCGGAGGGAGCGGGCGAGAGAACTTATTACTTCATGAGATTTGGTTCATGAAATCCGTATGCGATTTGATGCAGAAAGGTGTCACAGACGGTGTCTTTCCGGGTGGTGTGCTCCTTGTAGCAAAGGAAGGTCGCGTGGAATTCCTTGAGGCCTTCGGCCTTGCAAGACTCGCACCCGAACGGCCCATGACAACCGATACGGTGTTTGACCTGGCATCTTTGACCAAGCCCTTTGCCACTACTGTTGCTATTATGCTCCTGGTCCAGGATGGGAGACTTGATCTGGATCAGACGTTGGGCAGCGCAATCTCTGAGTTTTCAGGTACTGACAAAGCAGAAATTACAGTCCGCCAGCTCCTTTCCCACACATCCGGGCTCCCAGACTACCAGCCCTATTATGAGACACTGATGAAACACGAGGCGGCTGAGCGGAAGAACATACTCCGAGAGCTTCTCTGCCGCGAACATCTCATTCACGGGCCCGGAAAGGTTTGTCTGTACAGCGATGTGGGGTTCATGATTTTGCAGTGGCTGCTAGAAGTGACCGCAAAAATGCCTCTTGACAGGTTTGTGCAAGATTCCGTGTACGGGCCGCAAGGACTCAAGGATCTTTTTTTCATCCCCTTCACCCCCACCCAAACCCTCAATACTGTTGAATTAAGTCAACCTTTTCGGGCGGGCATAAAGCCCGCCCCTACACCGGAAGATACAGTTCGTAGGGGCGGGGTTTATCCCCGCCCGGTCCCTTTCCCAGCAATACAGAAAGAGGAATCTGGACAGGATATCCTTAATTCAACAGCATTGACCCATACCCTCCCGCTTGAAGGGGGAGGGCAGGGTGGGGGTGCAAAAGGGAGAGAAGATCGTCCCTGTGCCGCAACTGAAGACTGCCCTTGGCGCGGGAAAATCCTGGATGGCGAGGTCCACGACGATAATGCCTATGCGGTGGGAGGGGTGGCCGGACATGCCGGACTATTTGGAACCGCACAAGCGGTGTATGTTCTCTTGCAAGAACTTTTCAATGCATATTTGGGAAAGCCCAATGCTGCCCTCTTTCATCAGGACGCGGTGCAAACCTTTTTCCAGCGCCAATCCGGTCTTGGGAGCTGGGCGCTCGGGTTCGATACCCCTACACAACCTGATTCAAGCAGCGGCAAGTATTTTTCTGACCAAAGTATCGGCCACCTTGGTTTTACGGGAACCTCCTTCTGGGTGGACCTTTTGAAAGGCGTAATGGTGATTCTCCTGACCAACCGCATCCACCCCAACCGGGAAAATGAACGAATCAAGGCCTTCCGACCGCTTCTGCATGATACAGTCATGGACTCAATCCCGGGTCAAAGTAGCAGCCTGTTTTAACCAGGGGTTCCCCCAAAAATTAGTCCAGAAATTGACGAAGGATTGTGATAAAAGAGAACGCCTCTAACCACCCTTTGCTCTGTCAAGAATGTAGACCCCGCTGCTCGACCTGCTAATCAACGTAAAGCACAAGGTAGAGCTGATCAGACTATGGGCTTTTTGTTTCCCGGACGATCTTTTCATACTCAGAATGCCCATGCAGGTTTTCTAAATCCCCATCTGTCCTTGCCCACCTGCGGGCCGCTTCATCCACGGAGACCGTCTTCTTGAGGTAGGACAAGCTTCGGTCCACATTCTTCTGCAGGGCATAAAGGCATGCCAAGTTGTAATAGGGGTCAACATAGTTCGGCTTTATCTTGACGGCCTTCTCAAGTACCCCGCGGGCTGCACCATAGTTTTTCTCCTTCATATAAATTACCCCAATATTATTCAAAGCCGAAACAAGATTGGGGGAGATCTCCAGGGCAGCTTCATACAATTTCTTGGCCTGTTGGAGCGACCCCTTCCTCTGAAGGGCTAAGGCCTGGCTGTATAACGTAGTGGCTTTTTCAGGGTTTGGTTTTGTTGCCGAGCCCTGCTGTGGTTTTTGTATCTCTTGTTTTTCCTCTTTGGGAGAAGGTGGCGCCTGATTTGTTTGTTTCTTCGTGGCGCGTGGGCCCTGGGACTTTAAAGCACCTTGATCTATACTGGCCGCAAGGGACTTGCCAGAATCAGGGCGATCGGTTGGGTTTGCTGCGTGATGAACAGCAACGTTTTCAACCCGCTGCCGAAATGACCGGGAGTGTGCAGGCTGAAATGCCGCGCCACTTGCGGCGGGAACGGGCCTCCCGACACGATTCTCTTCACTTATTCCTATCTTTGCCAGGGCCCTGTAAGCGTTATATGTCACATATTTGTCTTCACTGGCCAACAACTGGTCTAAATGTGGAATGGCTCCTTGGTCGCCGATTTCCCCTAGGGCCCAGATGACAGGATACTTGTCTGTCTGCTGCTCCAGCAATTTCACCAGAGCTGGTAATGCCTTCTTGTTCTTTGTCTTGCCCAAGGCCTCTGTAGCCCAATGGCGAACGTGGGGGTCTTTGTCTTTCAGCTTTTCAATCAAGGGAGCCGCAGGGACCTCTGTCCTCTTCCCCAACTCCCCCAGGGCTTTGAGAATGCTCAATTTCGCATCTTTGGATCCTTTTCCGCTACGCAATAATTCTACCATGATGGTGACAGCCTTCTTTTCGTTCTCCTTGCTCACAAAAGGGCCCATCAGGTTGAAGGGGAAACCCGGTCCTTTTGAGATCCTGTCAACGGCTTCTTTCTTCACAATAGCATTGGGGCTTTGCAGATCAGCCAAATCCTGTTCGGTTACGGTTGTGCAACCGGAAACCAATATGGATAATATCAAGGTGAAAAAGACTAATGACATTCTCATGACGCTTTCCTTTAGTTTTCTATCCAGTTCTATTTACGGATAGATAATTCACTGCCATAATGGCCGTCATAGTACTGATGATAAAAATACTTTCCCTTCTCAATGGAAAATCTGTTCAGGACAAAACCTAAGTAATTTTTTCGGCTTGAACCTAGGAACCGTGCCCATCAAGGCTATGGAACTGAATTCCTTCACATCTTCGGCTGTTCTGATGGTATCGTCCATACGCTTGGCATCGATTTTCATGATCTCAGGTTCACTCAGATTCCCCCGCATCACCACGATCGACTCCTTTTTGGCATCCCGGGTGAAACCGCCCGCCTCGGCAATGGCCTCGAGCAGCGTCAGCCTCTCTCGTATTGGAATGGCCGACTGTTTGTTCACCTCCCCGAGCACAAAGACCTTTTGGTCCTTGTTGTTGGGGATGTAAATGACGTCGTTGGACAAAAGGGGAATGTTTTCTTCAGTATTTCCCTTTTCGATCAGTTCGAAGCGGTCCACAGACTGGCAGCCTCCCTGGGAGAAACAAAGAATCAAAGAAAGCATCATAAATGACAAAAGAGATGTTGACCTACACTTCTTTATTTTCTTCTTGTCTTCCGCATAGTTCTCCCTAAATCGGCGAAGACTGGGGCAAACATGAATCTCTTGATCCTTCATCAAGCGACCCTTCTTTTCAACGGATGATACTTCCTGCGAGGCATTTAACAACGCAAGAAGACTCCCTGCCCAAAGTAAGTCTTATTTATAGCACATTTTATGCCTTCTTTTGAATGAAATAGAAAAATCATTCAAAAAGATACGTATGAGCTCATTTCTTTCACAGTGACTTCCACCTAAAGTGATCGGTTCCAGGTTCAGGCCCGCCCTGGCGCTTCAGCTTAGTCTAAGCTAGCAAGCCGGTAGTCCCGGTCTGGTCCAGGGGTTCAAGCCTGCCCTGGCGCGACTTGATATGCATTCTTGGCACGATCTCATTGAATGCTGCGCCAGAAGTTTCTACGCAATGGGACAGGAAAGCCAGGTCTGGGCCAGGGGCTCTTCAACCGGGAACCGTGAACGTTGAACCGCTCAACCCAGGATACGTTTGGATCACGTTCAGGCATGTGAAAGGTGTTGACCTGAAAACAATTATGGATATAATACAGGTTATAGGCTACAGGTTAATCGTATCCGGCTTAGGCGGGATCTAGGAGGGATGGCCGAGTGGTTGAAGGCGGCGGTCTTGAAAACCGTTTCCCGGAAACGGGACGTGGGTTCGAATCCTACTCCCTCCGCCATGAAATTTAACGCTGTTAAGTTTCACCATTGGCTGGTAGCCATTAGCTTGTAGCTGGAAGGCTTTGGCACTATTAGAGTGTATTGGACCAAATTCACTCATTTCGCAATAACTTGAAAACTCAATGCTATAGGCCAAAAGCCAATAGCAAATCGTACCCCGCGTAGGCGGAATCCCGGAGAGATGGCCGAGCTGGCTGAAGGCGCTCGCCTGCTAAGCGAGTGTAGGAGGAAACTTCTATCGAGGGTTCGAATCCCTCTCTCTCCGCCAATTTTTCGTTAGTTCACTAATAATAGAATTCGTGTTTTTTCTGGCAGAAGATTTTTTTCTATATTCAATTAAAAGTGAGCTAAAGTGCCTAAAGTGTCTAAAGTGAGCTAAAATTGTGGAACTTGCCTTCGGCAAGAACAATTATAATGGAAAAAATACCATAATTTTAGGCACTTTCAACCCTGGCCCAGACCGGGTTTTTCTCCCCCTGGACATGGTCCAACTTCTGTCGCGCCAGGGCGGGCTTTAGTTCACTTTAGGCACTTGTTTGAGTTAAATTTGACTTTTTTTTTACAAGGCATAAACTACCCTTTTTGGTTCCGGCTTGTCCGGGTTAGGTTTTAGAGCTTTGGTTCAAACAGATGTAAATAACGACACTGATGCAAAGGGCCAAAACGGCCAGAATCGCGCCCGCATCCTGGTTGTGGACGACGACGAGGGCATCAGGGAGCGCATGCGACAAGCGATCCGGCATGGCGGATATGATTGCTGGGCCGCGGCAAGCGGCGAGGAAGCCTTAAAATTCTTAGAGGAAAAGCACGTGGATCTCGTTATATCCGATATCAGAATGCCTGGCCTGGACGGGTTTGAATTAACAGAGATTGTGAAGAAAAAGTATGACACGGACGTGATCATCATCACGGGTTATGGAAAAGACTTCCAGTATGAAGAGGCCATTGAGAGAGGGGCAAGCGAGTTCATACTCAAGCCTATAAGACTGCAAGAGTTGGTTGTTAGACTAAATCGGGTGCTGAGAGAGCGTGCCCTTATTGCCCAGCGACGGCAGATGGAGAATCGGCTCAGGGAATTGACCATCACGGATGACCTGACCAAGCTCTATAATATGAGGCACTTTTACACTCAGTTGCAGTTTGAGATAGATCGAGCATTGCGCTATAAGAGTTCGCTGTCGCTTTTGCTCATGGATGTGGATCGGTTCAAACAGTACAATGATACATACGGTCATCTGGAGGGAGACCAGATTTTGATCAAGCTGGGTGAGGTGATTCGGGAGTGTCTGCGGAAAAGTGACACGGCTTACCGGTATGGTGGTGATGAGTTTATAGTTGTTCTGCCCGAGACCAGAGCGAACGAGGCCGGGAAAGTAGCCGAAAGAATCAGGGCGCTTTTTCCGGCTGCTTGCTCATATCGCGTGCCGGACGGCAGTATCAATACCACACTGAGTGCAGGGATTGTTGAATACCACCCGGGTGAGGATCTATCGGAGTTCGTAAAAAGGGCCGACCAGGCCATGTACAAAGCAAAAAAGCAGGGAGGCAATCGGAGCCTTCTTGCATAGGATTGCGGATTATTCCATAAGTCTTATGGCATCCTTCATTTTCGCCATAAAGTAGTTTACACCTATTGACCAGTGTTCAGGTTTCAGTGTTCAGGTTTCAGGTCTTGCTTTTTCAGTTCCTGACACCTGACACCTGGTACCTGGTACCTGGTTTCAGTGTTCAGGTTTCAGACCCGCCTGCCAACGCCTGGGTCACACCGAGGTTACAATGCCCGCATACACGGCAATGGCGGGCAGGTCTCGCGTTTGTCGCTCCTGACACCTGACACCAAAAAGTAGGAACAAAAGAACTTATCTCTTG
>JAUWXF010000271.1 GCA_030616475.1 Desulfobacterales bacterium | reverse complement strand
TTCGCTAAATGCTTCGTGATCGCCGACGTTAACGTCGTCTTACCATGATCAATATGCCCAATAGTGCCCACGTTCACATGCGGCTTCACACGCTCAAACTTCTTCTTCGCCATCTTGCTGCCCTCCCTGCAGTTAGGTTTTGGGATTATTACTCCAACACTCCGCGAACGATTACACCCCTTTTTCCTGAATGGTCCGGGCAATCGATTGCGGAACTAGCTCATAACCGGAAAACTGCATCGTATAAGTTGCCCGCCCTTGGGTTATGGACCTCAGATCTGTGGCATAGCCGAACATCTCAGCCAAGGGCACGCGGGCGTTCACTATCCGAACCCCGTTCTGGCTATCTACCCCCCGAATCCTAGCACGTCGGCCGTTCAGGTCAGAGATCACATCTCCGATAAAACCTTCCGGAGCCACTATGTCCAATGCCATGAAGGGTTCCAGAAATAAGGGCCCTGCCTTTTTGGCTGCTGATTTAAACCCAATGGACCCTGCAATATGGAAGGCCCTTTCCGAAGAGTCAACCTCATGATATGATCCGTCAAATATCGTAACCTTTACGTCCACCATGGAATACCCCGCAAGTACCCCACTGGCGGCCGCTTCCCTAACTCCCCTCTCAACCGACCTTATATACTCCTTGGGAATTGCTCCGCCCACAACTTTATTCTCAAATACAACACCCTGACCACGCTCCCCGGGCTCCACCCGAAGTTTAACATGGCCGTACTGACCGCGGCCGCCCGACTGGCGCACAAACCTTCCTTCACCTTCCGATTTGCTGGAAACGGTCTCTCGGTAAGCCACATAGGGCTTACCAACGACTGCGTCAACCTTGAACTCTCTTAGTAGACGATCCACAATGATCTCCAGATGAAGTTCCCCCATACCCGAAATCAAGGTCTGGCCAGTCTCGTCATCAAAGGAAACCTTAAAAGATGGATCCTCCATAGCAACCTTGCTGAGGCCAGTGCCAAGTTTCTCCTGGTCATCCTTTGTCTTTGGCTCAATGGCTACTGACATGACAGGTTTCGGTATGGCCATTGATTCCAGGATGATCGGGCTGCTCGGCTCACAGAGCGTGTCACCCGTGGTAGTATTCCTGAGGCCTATTGCTGCAACAATATCTCCTGCATAGACCTCCCTGATCTCCTCCCGCTTGTTGGCATGCATTTTCACAAGCCTTCCGATCTTTTCCCTCGTTCCTTTAGTCGCATTAAGTACTGTGTCCCCAGTGTTTAACTGCCCGGAATATATGCGCAAAAAAGTTAAATGTCCTACGTACGGATCGATCATCAACTTAAAGGCCAACGCCGAAAACGGCGCAGAATCATCTGCCGGCTGCAGCGCGTTTTTACCCTTTAGGTCCATGCCGGACACAGGTGGAATATCCGCAGGAGATGGGAGGTATCTAACTACGGCATCCAGCAGGGGTTGCACCCCCTTATTCTTGAAGGCAGCCCCGCACAAGACCGGTATTCGCTCCAGGGAAAGGGTTGCCTTCCGGATGGCTCTTATCAATTGGTCAGATGAAATCGGTTTCCCATCAATGTAGCGTTCCATGATCGATTCCTCGACATCCGCCATTGACTCCAAAAGCTCGACGCGGCGCCCTTCGGCCTCCTTTCGAAGCCATGGCGGAATGTCGGCCTCTTTAAAATCGACCCCCAGGTTCACGTCGTCATAAAGCAGAGCTCTCATCGAAATCAAATCAACAACGCCGACAAAATCCCCTTCATGCCCTATGGGCATCTGGAGAACTATGGGCTCAGCCATCAGCCTGGCCCGCATCATCTCCACACAGCGGTCCATGTCGGCTCCTACCCTGTCCATCTTGTTGATGAAGGCAATCCGCGGAACCCCATACCGATCGGCTTGGCGCCAGACTGTTTCCGACTGTGGTTCCACCCCTCCAACTGCACAGAAGACTGCAATGACGCCATCCAGGACCCGGAGGCACCTTTCTACCTCTATTGTAAAATCCACATGCCCGGGCGTATCAATGATGTTGACCCGATAACCCTTCCACAAACAGGTCGTAGCAGCCGACGTGATGGTGATTCCCCGCTCTTGCTCCTGTTCCATCCAGTCCATCACAGCAGATCCCTCATCCACCTCTCCCATCTTGTGGGATATTCCCGTATAATACAGGATCCTCTCAGTGGTTGTAGTTTTCCCGGCATCGATGTGGGCAGCAATGCCAATGTTTCTGGCCTTATGTATTGGAACCGATCTTGGCATGTTTCTCACTTGTCATTAGTCATTGGTTGCCAGTCGCAAGTTGCGGGCTACAACTGAGCACTGACCAGTGACCAGTGACAAGTGACCAATGACCAATTCTCTTACCATCTGTAGTGAGCAAAGGCCTTGTTGGCCTCAGCCATTCTGTGCGTGTCTTCTCTTTTCTTAATGGTTGTGCCCCGCTGATTGGCAGCATCCATCAGCTCAGCAGCCAGTTTTTCCGACATACTTTTTTCTGAACGCTTTCGTGCAAAGGAAATCAGCCATCTAATTCCTAGTGCGGTCTGGCGGGTTGCTCGAACCTCTACCGGCACCTGATAAGTCGAGCCGCCTACCCGGCGCGACTTGACCTCAATACGGGGTTTGGCATTTCCCATAGCCCTTTCAAAAACCTTCAGGGGCGGCTCCTTGGTTCTCCTTTCGACAATCCCAAAGGCATCGTACAATATCGATTCTGCCACACTCTTCTTGCCACCCTTCATCAGACAGTTGATAAACTTCGATACCAACTTACTCTTATACTTCGGGTCAGGCATAATAGGCCGTTTGGGGATCTCTCGTCTTCTTGGCATACAAAACTCCCGGAGTGTTGTTATTCGTTATTCGAAAATCGGGCATCCTTCATTTTCGCCATAAAGTAGTTTACACTTTTTTTCTCCACCCCAGGTTTCAGGTTTCAGTGTTCAGGTTTCAGACCCGCCTGCCAACGCCTGGGTCACACCGAGGTTACAATGCCCGCATACACGGCAATGGCGGGCAGGTCTCGCGTTTGTCGCTCCTGACACCTGACACC
>JAUWXF010000080.1 GCA_030616475.1 Desulfobacterales bacterium | reverse complement strand
GTGTCAGGTGTCAGGTGTCAGGTGTCAGGAGCGACAAACGCGAGATCTGAAACCTGAACACTGAAACCTGAAACCTGGGGTGGTGAAAAAAAGTGTAAACTACTTTATGGCGAAAATGAAGGATGCCAAATCGCGAAGTGATTTTATGATTTTATGAAAGGAGGTACTTCTAATGAAAGCATTCTTTTACAGACTATTTGCCTTTGTGTCCGTGGTCTATCTGCTGGTCCCGGAGACGGTCTGGGCCGGTGGTCCGAAGGCGAAACTCTTAGTCCACGTGTGTGATACTCGTGGCCTTTCAGGTGTTCTTCTCTATTTTGGCAACATGTATAATGAAAATCTCCTCATGTTTGGCATCTGGACGGTCGTAGTTATTACGGCCATGGGTTCGGCCTTGGGATTTGGTATGGACTTCCTCATGGCAAGGACAGGGCTCGATCTGACGTCTCGCGAATTGCACGAATGAAATCGCGCAGCGATTTCATGATGAAAGGAGGTTAAAGTGATGGAAACAGCCTGGTACATGATGTACATGCCCATTTCGGGCATCTCTATTTTTTGGCCGGGTCTTGTCCTCATAGGATTTTCCGTGGGCGTTATCGGCGGATTCTTTGGCATGGGGGGCGCCTGGCTGGTCACTCCGGCGCTAAATATTTTGGGCTTTCCCATGGCCTTTGCCATCGGAACGGATATTGCCCATATTGCCGGAAAATCGATGATTGCCACCATCCGGCATGCAAAGTTCGGCAACGTGGATATCCCGCTCGGGGTCGCCATGCTCATCTTCACCATGGTAGGGATCGAGATCGGGGCCACGCTCGTTATGTACTTAGAGGCATTAGGGCTCGTCGGATCTGTGGTCAGGTGGGTCTATGTCGGCTTCCTGTCCATCATCTTTGCAATGACTCTCAAGGATATTCTCGGGAAGCGAAAAATAGAAAGGGAAGCGAAAGCAGGGGAAGACGTCTCGAGGAGACGCGGGATCGAGTGGTATAAGACCTTTCACAAGATGAAGATACCCCCGATGATAAATTTCCCGCAGGCAGGGTTTCGTTGTTCCCTGTGGCTGCCGGGTATAGTCGGGTTTGTTACCGGTGTCCTGGCAGGGTTCTTAGGTATTGGCGGCGGTATGCTCCGTATGCCCGCCCTGATCTATTTTGTGGGATGTCCTACCCACGTGGCCGTGGGCACGGACCTCTTTGAGGTGATGATCTCAGGGCTTTACGGGGCGTTTACTTACACCCTGAAGGGGCGCATCGAGCTGATCGCAGTGGTTGTCATGCTCTGTGGTGCCGCCGTAGGCGCCCAGATAGGAACGGTCGCCACCAAATACAGCAGGGGACTGGGCATAATATTCTGGTTCATGATCTGCATCGTTGTCTGCATGGTCTCTATTATCCTTAAGGAGTTTGGCCAGGCGACAATTGCCGGGGCTCTCATTCTGGGCGTGGTGGCCTGGGTGTGTTTAGTTATTTTGAGAATCTGCCTTAAGGGCGCTATAAAAGAACTCAGGGAAAAGAAGGCAGGAGCCGGGTAGAGGCTGCGCTCTGACGCAGGTTAAAGAAAGGAGGAAAACCATATGTCAAGGAACAAGCTGTTAGTCACAGTGATAACCATAGCCATAGCCTTTGCCTTAACAGTACCTGCGGCCATGGCCGCGGAAGTGGTACAGGGAAAATGCGTGGCAGTAGACGAGGAGAAGAAGACGTACACTATTGAGATATACGACACGACCAAGGACGAGGAACATCCCTACGGAAAGTCAACTAATAAGGAGATCGTACTCGACTATTCCAAGGCCAATGTTGGCAAGGACCCGGAAGTCGGGAATATGCTCAGGGCCGCTTACAAGGTCGAGGGGACGGATAACATGGCTATAAGGATAATGAACATAACCAAGCAGGATATTATGAAGAAGTAAAAGGAGCAACCGGAGGGGGGCAGCTTAAAATCAGGCGCCCCCTCCGGACACTCTACCCTTTTGTATTTTAGAAGGCAAAAGCATGATCAGAGCTCACCAAATCAGAACTCGCCGCCGGCCTCCCATGAATACCAAACAGAAGATAGTGGTTGTCGTGGCGGATATTCTTATTTTTGCGGAACTTGCTTACAGTATCATGCAGGGCAAGAGTAACCCCGAATATATGACCCCCATTTTCTTCAAGAATTTTATTCCTCTAGTCGTTATCACCCTTGTCCTGGCAAGAATCCTGATTAAGAGATTCAGGACAGAATCAATCGAGGCCAGGGCAAAGCCCGGGTCTATCAGTCCTAAATAGACATCTCGCCCTCTCCATCATTCCTTTCCCGGTGTTGCAATCATTCAAACAAAGTGCTATGGTTCTTAGCTCTTAGCTCCGTAGCACATATGTGGGGGACAGAGCCCCCACGCTACGACGGTGTTCTCTCATCGAGAGAAACAAGCGTAGCGTGCCCCCTCTGTGGGGCACGTATAAGCGTGCCTCCTCTGTGGCACGTATTGAATTCCATGACACTGAAAAGCGTTTCACTCTGGATTAAATGGATCGGGAGATCGGCGGCTCTTTTGGGGGTGGTGGCTCTTCTGGTGGTTGCTGACGGCTTTATGGACGGCGCCGACCACTCCGCCAATATCTTTTCCGGCTATCCCGGCATGAGCCAGCCCATATCCGGGAAGTCGTCCAAACGGATAAAATCGATTCAGCAGCTTTCCTATACCACTGCTTCCAAAGGGATTACGTTGCGTTTTACCAACGCGGAAAGTAGTGTCTGGTACAACATCTGGTACGGCATTCTGGAATTCGGCTCCTCGGCTCAGCCTGGTAATCATACTATGTCTGTGAGCTGTGAGGCGGAGATACCTGAAAAAAGGGTCACCGAGTACAAAATCCGGATTTATAAGGATATTTCCACCTACGAAAGCCACCTCAGGTCATATATTCGACGGCATTGGGGAGTGACTCCCTGGTGGATTTTTTTAGGTATCCTCCCTTTGTTTGGTCTCTGCTTTCTGGTAGTCTATCGCCTGTCTGGTCAGAAAGCATTGCTTATGGCTGCTTCAGGCCACACAGAGATATACAGGCTCAAACGATCAGGCGAGGATTGGTTGCTATCCTTTGGTCTGGGAAGTGAACATGGCGTCAAACAGGGTGATATAGTCCCTATTTATGCGCCGGATGGCACCTCGGTCGGGACCGCTAAAGTACAAGATGTATTTCCAACACATTCAGTAGCTATCGCCCACGGATGGCAGAAGATCAAATCGGATTATGAAGTCAGGCTCCGCTCGGCAAAATAGCCAACCCACCAAACCCAAGCCGCGAGCATTACCGATTTCTTACCGACCGAAAAATCCCCCTAAATCCTCCCTCGCCCCCCTTTAATAAAGGGGGGATGGGGGGATTTTATGCCTGCCCCTACCTTGACAACTTTGCACTCTCCCGATATATAGTGTCCGCGTGAATAGGCTAATCCACCCCCACCCAGCCCCGTAACCCTTCATTCAAGATAAGCTTTACCCACAAGTCACTGAGCGAAGAGGTAGAAGCCAGGAAGCGATGGAGGAGGGGTTTTTTGGAGGATCAATTTCAATGAATAATTGTAGGGGCGACTTTATGTCGCCCGCCAGAGGCTATCCGTACCCGGAAGAGAACGCCATTATTTGCCGATGAGGATATTGCGTACTCAGAAAATTCGGGCGAGGTAAACTCGCCCCTACGGAAAATTCGGGCTTATGGTTAAGGATTAGCCTTTCAAGGGGGAGGGTTTGGGAGGGGATGAAACCGACAGTTCGTTGCGATGTTATTTCGGAATCGGTCTACTAGAATCTGGCCTTTCAAGAAACTCTTCGAGGAGACCCCCATTCATCAATATGTTCCCACCCAGGCGGCCTGGTTTTCCCTTTTTCCTCGTGAGATTCTCAAGGCATACGAGGATCTGGAGTTTCAAGGCCTAACCCATTTTCAGCTCAATCTTTACCGCCACGAAGCGAAGAAAATAATGGCTGTTGCGCAAAGAATCACGCAGCAGGAGATCAAGCGCCTGGAGGACAAGGGTTGGCTGGAAAAGAGGCCCATAGAATCCCCGGCAGAAGAGGTTCTTATTTCAAAAAAGGTTCATGATCTTCTTCTTCTGGGATATGAGGGGGCCATGGATGAGCGGAGAGAGCGCCTCGGTTTACTCGTAGGATCGAAAAAACGTACAGTATCTGAAGTAAAAGAGCTTATCCTGAGCGAGGAACTTGAACTAAAGGGATTTTTTAAAGATCGTTTTGATAGAGGTGTGATATTGGACCTAGAGCCCTGGCAGGTAATCCTGGAAAACTGGCAGAAGCTTTTGCTCAAAAGGGCCTGGCCGATTATTGGCACCTATCACACGCACTTATTTGTCGGCCGGTATTATCCCACCAGAGAAGATATGGGCCTGTTAGCGGCAAATCCCGGCATGCCCCATTTGATCCTTTGCGGGGAGAAAGTTTATGGCTATACCTGCAAAGCGACAAAGCGCTTCATATTGCGATATTATGCCAGGTCGCCATTGAAAACCAGGATCGTATAGAAAAGTGAAGGCACTGATTTCAGTGGGATTCGTATAGTCCACGACTTATTGACCTGTTACTTTTGGCAGAATAGATAGTAAGGAGGATGTATGTCTGCGGTAGGAATCTTGAGTCTGGTATTGTGTATATTCCTTGCTATGGCGATTGGGATATATGTTGGAAACTTAATTAGAAATAAGCGCCGGGAAAAGGGCGGTAGAATCAAAGGCGACCGAAATCGTCATTAGTCCCTATAGAGTGCATATCATGGATTTCTTATATGTCTTGTTTCCGGTTTCGGGCGTAAAAACATGGGTTTTTCTTCCGCCTCTGGTCGCTTTCGTCGTCTCTTTCTTTACCTCCATGGGTGGCGTATCCGGGGCTTTCCTTTTATTGCCCTTCCAGGTCAGCATCCTGGGATTTACGAGTCCCGCTGTGAGTCCCACGAATCTTGTATACAACATCGTGGGGATTCCCAGCGGGGTCTATCGCTACATCCGGGAGGGGAGGATGGCGTGGCCTCTAACATGGACGATTATCGTTGGAACCTTACCAGGAGTTTTTATCGGAGCCATCATCAGGATCAAGTACCTGCCTGACCCCAGGGCTTTCAAGTTTTTTGTAGGATGCGTTCTGCTGTATATCGGCGGCCGCCTCCTGTACGAACTCTCCGGCCGGGTATCCTCAAAAAGGACCAAGACAAAAGCACTGGACGAAAAGTTCAAAGAAAGAGCCAACAAGATCAAGACCGAGCAAAAGGCTCGGGTCGCTTCCGGGTTGCCACCCGAAGCAGTCGTCAAAACAATCAGGTTTTCTTTCACCCACTATAAATACGAGTTTTATGGAGAGATGTTTTCCTTCAACACGGTTGGGCTTTTGATCTTGACTTTCGTCGTGGGCGTTATCGGCGGGACTTATGGTATTGGCGGCGGAGCTATTATTGCCCCCTTCCTCGTTGCTGTGTTCCATCTCCCCGTTTATACCATTGCCGGCGCAGCTTTGATGGGGACTTTTCTCACCTCGATTGCCGGTGTCGTTTTTTACACATTGATAGCGCCAATCTATGCGCATACCGGCCTGGCCATTGCGCCGGACTGGCTTTTGGGCTTTCTTTTCGGAATAGGGGGCTTTGCGGGAATGTACTGCGGAGCAAGGTTTCAGAAATTCGTGCCACAGAAATTTATCAAACTGATGCTTGGTCTGATCATCACTCTTCTTGCCCTTCGCTATGTGGTTCAGTATTTTTTATAGTACGGGAAGGACGCATCTACCAGTTGGGGGAGGTATTATCGTTTGTCCCGTTAGGGACATTTGAGAATAGCCAGGCAATTTATTGCCGGGATGAGGATGAGTTGAACACAAATCCAAAAGTCCTGTAGGGACGATAGAAAAAGGTAGACCCCATGGCAAATTCATACATTAGTTTATACGTCCACTATGTGTTTAGCACTAAACAACGTCTCCCATTGATCCTTCCCGAAATTCAGGATCGTTTGTGGGCATACATAGGAGGGATTGCACGAAAAAATAAAATGAAGGCTCTGACAGTCGGTGGCACGGAGGACCATATTCATATGCTTTTATCATTACCAGCCACAATTTCTATATCCAAAGCCATTCAACTGATTAAAGGAAATTCTTCCAAATGGATACATGAAACCTTTGAGCATGTAAGAGAGTTTTCGTGGCAGGAGGGATATGGTGCTTTCAGCGTCAACGTCTCCATCGTGAAAGAAACCATCCGCTATATTGAGACACAGGCAGAGCATCATCAGCGCAGATCCTTTAAAGATGAATACATTGAGTTTTTGAAGAAGCATGGGATCGATTATGATGAACGGTATGTTTGGGAGTGAAGTCTGAAGTCTGCCGTCCCTACGGGACTGAATGCATTCTGTATCCATCTGACCCCGGCAATGAATTGCCGGGCTATTTTCAAATGTCCCTCCGGGACAAAAAGTGGCCGATAATGTGATGAAGCCCAACTATTACAATGGAGGTCTGTATGTTTACTGACAAGGAAAAAGAGGTCAAGGAGCTCATTGATGAGCACGTTCAGAAGGTTGGAAATTGCTTGGGCTGCTTCAAAGGTTGCCTTGAGGCCTTCCTTCAGGACGATATCGCCAGAGCTGAATCTATTCACAAAGGGTGTGACGATGCTGAAACGGACGCCGATATCGTGCTCAGAAAGATTGGCGATTATCTATACTCGGGCGCCTTTCTGCCTATCGCGCGCAAGGACGTCTACATGTTGACCGAATTTGTGGACAAGATTGCTAATAAGGCAGAAGCCGTCTCCGATGTCGTTGTTTATCAAAGCCCGGAAGTCCCGGATGACTATAAGGATGCCCTACGTGCAATTATGGAGAGTATCTTTAAGATGTTCGGCGTTTTTCAAGAGGCTGTGGCGCTCTTTGTCCCCTACGATTCCCTCCAGGTGGAGGACAAGCTTGCCGCCATGAGAGAAAGGATTACCTCTATCGGCATTATGGAATCAGAGATCGACGAGCAAGAAGAGGCCCTGATGAGGGCCTTGTTCCATTCGGACCTTCCCTTGGCCAATAAGCTCCAGTTGGAGAGATTTTTCCGACGGGTTACCGACATTTCAGACGTCATAGAGGACGCGGCTGATCGTCTCTATGTCCTTGTGATTCGCGAGAGGATATGACCATACGATTGTCGATTGCGGTACCCGCTCAACCTGCTGAAACCTCTGCCCCCCACGCTAGAGCCGTCTCGGCCGGTGAGGCCCCCGGAAAGGTGAAGGGTCTATGAAAGCCACGCTGTTTCAGGTCTTCGGAGGGCTCGGCCTCTTTCTTTTCGGTCTTCACCTCATGAGCGAGGCCCTCCAAAAAGTGGTTGGCGACAGGATGAAAAGGGTGCTGGCAACCCTTACGAGACGCCCCTTATATGGTTTGCTCCTCGGCACGTTAGTAACCGCTATTATTCAAAGCAGCAGCGCTACCACCGTTATGGTTGTGGGTCTTATTAATGCGGGGCTGATGAATTTTGTCCAGTCCATCGGGGTCATTCTCGGGGCAAATATCGGGTCCACGGTATTGCCCCAGATTGTCGCATTAAACCTCGGCCAGTTGGCCCTTCCTGCCATAGGCCTTGGCATGATCCTCCACCTGTTCTTCAAGGACTCTAAGATAAAGGATAGCGGCCTGATCCTCCTTGGTTTCGGGATGCTGTTCTTGGGCCTTGTTCTTATGAAAGACGCCATCCCCCCTGAGGCCGAGGAGATGATTCAGAAGCTTTTTCTGCTCAGCAGCGGCGGTCTGAAGGGAGCACTTATCGGCCTGGCCGTAGGGACCGTTGCCACGGCCATTGTTCAGGCCAGCGGCATTACGGTGGGCATCATTGTCATGCTTGCCTTACAGGGCATGGTGGGTGATCTGAAAGAGGCGATTCCGTTGATCCTGGGCTGCACATCGGAACTTGTGTCACCGCGCTCATTGCAAGCATCGGGAGCGATGCAGAGTCAAAGCGCGCTGCGGTTTCCCACGCTTTTTTTAATCTCTTCGGTGCATTTCTGACTTTAGTCCTCTTCTATCAGTTCTATCTTTGGCTCATTCCTAAGATAGGTGGCAGCCTTGCCCGCCAGATTGCCAACCTTCATGTAATGGTAAAATTGGTGGATGCCTTACTCTTCCTTCCGATTGTGACGCCTTTTTCAAGGTTCATCTCCTGGATTGTTCCAGCCAGGGCAATCGAGAAACCTGGCATAGAGACCCCGCAATATCTTGATGACAGATTCGTTGAAGAGCCGGTTGTTGCCATTGAGCTGGCGATCAAGGAAATCGTAAGGCTGGGCGAGATCTCCCGAAACATGATAAAGTATGCCATGGATGGATTCATGTACAATGACGAGGTGCTCCTGGACCGGGTGGAAGAGTACGGGAAGGCCGTCCGCAGTCTGCGGGAGGCCATCTCTCGATATGTGATCCGGATTTCCCGGCAAGACCTGAGCAAGGAAGAGGCAGAGAGGGTGCCCAGGTTGATCCTTTCTGTGAACAACTTCGATCGGGTGGCCGGACATGCTGTGAGGTTGCTGGAACTCGGGCGCATCAAGGTCTCCGAGAATATTCCCCTGGTAGGCAGCGCCTTGAATGAACTGAAAAAAACCTATCGCGAGGTGGACACAATGCTAAGCGAGGTAAGCGGATACCTGCCTGAATTCAAGCGGTGATCTTGCGGTACTTAGTAGAAGGCTTACTCAAGAGGGAGGGATATGGTAATCTTGACAAGATTGTCGTTTTCTTTGCTCACATTTATGATTCCGCCGTGTTTGTGGACCAGTACCCTGCAAATGGGCACGTCAATGACATCTCTGTCCGGGATGTCTCTCAGGAAAGGATAGTCTATCACGAAGGGATAGAAAAAGTGTTCGATGTCATCATCTGAAATAAAACTCACTCTGTAGGCCAGGGTCACTGTGGCATATCCGGTGTTTTTCCCTGTGGCCACTTGAAGTTCGCCCTTTTGATGCATTCGATAAAAGGCGTTTTCCATAAGATTGATCAGGACTTTTTCAAACAGATTACTGTCCAGTTTTATCTCAGGGAGGCTGCGATCCATGCGCGATTTGACAGAAAAGTCTTTGTTTTTGAATTCGGAGTTTATCGTTTCAACAGCCCTGGTCACAACCTTGTTGAGGTCACAACTACACAGTTGAATCGATTTAGGTTCAATATAGGCAGTCATCATCTTCAGGATCTTTTCGAGCTTTTCAACTTCCTCTACGATCAATTCGGCCTTTTTCCTTCTTGGGTCCGGTGACTCGAAAGATTTGAGTAAACGTCTGGTCAACCCCCCTATAGAGGTCAGGGGGTTTCGGATCTCATGGGCCAGGCGGGCTGAGACCTCACTCAGGGTCTGAAGTTCTTCGGATTGCACGATCTTTTGCTCGAGTTCTCTTCGGGCAGTCACGTCCACAACAATGCCATCCAGCCTTATAAACTCATTATTATCAAATGCGGGAATAGCGTGATCAATCACGTAGATAACATTACCATCCTTGTGAACCATCCTGTATTCGGCAAAAAACTCCTTGCCCTGGGTCAAACATTCATCAAACTGGGCAACAACTCGTACCCTGTCATTCGGATGGATATGCTCGGCCCACAGCTCGTGATGCCCGGTTAACCGGTGAGGTCCCACCCCTATGGTCTGTCCAACGAATTTGTTCAAAAAAATTGTCGTTCCGTCGGCCGTAATTAGGTAGAGAATCAAGGGCACATTTTCAACTAAGGTTCGGTATGTCTTCTCAGATTCCTTGAGGGCGTGGGTTCGCTGTTCCACCATCGACTCTAGGTTTTCAGCATAATCTTTGACCTTTCTCCGTGATTCTTCCAATGAAGTTAACATCTCGTTGATGGCACGAGCCATGACCCCGAGTTCGTCAGCGCTCTTCACGGCGATCCTTGCATCGCGATGACCTGCCGCAATTTCGTCCGCAGCCTCAACAACCTCTCCTATGCGTCTGGTAAAAATCACGGATATGAACCAGACAAAAGATATAGATAAGGCAAGGCCTATTAGTCCGATGACGATGGCAATGGTTCCATATCGCTTGAGAAGAGCAAGTGTCGGACTTCGGTCCACACTAATCTCCACTACAGCGACGACCACTGAAGAAAAGTCACGTACCGGCCCTGCGATCACGGCCATATCACTGCCATCCCTTTTGGCGGTGTGAAATACTGCTTCTCCGGTGCTAAAGACCTGATTGAAAAGCTCAGGAGAAAGAAAGTGCTTTTTAAGTGTTGAGGCAAAGACCCTGGGCTTCTTCTCACCGGGTTTATCCGGCACATAGAGCGTCAGGTCTGCGCCATAGTTCTCTTTGAACTCCTTGAGCAGTGGTTCTTCAAAGGATAGCCCAAACTCCACGGTTCCTACCTGCTTGCCTTGATAAAAGACCGGAACAACGCTTCGTATGCCAAAACCAAAGACCCCCAATTCCAGGCCGCCGACACCGGCACCCGTTTCCCTTGCTTTATTAATCGTATGCCTGTAAGCCTCCATCTTCTCTCCCCATTGATCCAGGGCGTGGAGACGCAAGAAAGACGTAGCGGGCGGCACGTGGAAATGAAATTGCTTGATCCCAAAGGCCTCATGCAACCTTTGATAAGCAGGATGTAGAAGCTCTATCAATCGCCTGCGGTTCCTTTTGGCAAATGCCTCAGCCACATCAGGGTTTTTTGCTACCAGATAGGCAAGGCTCATTGCCATGTTTTTCTTGAACTCAATCTCATTTAAGAAATACTGATATTGATTTCTCAGTCGCTCTGCTTCGTTGACGTGAATCAGGCTGCTCTGGAACCGATAGGAAACCACAAAGAGAGCGGTAGCTCCCATAAAGGCAAGGAAAAGGAATGGAATAACGAGCTTCCACTTAAGACTAATGTCGCGCAATCGACCTAACTTCAATGATGACTCCTGTCTGCATTGTTTCTCTGGTACTTGGGTGGCATATACAACGGGGCGAGCGGCGCAACTCTCAGAGGCGACTCTACGAGCCGGAGGCCGACAAACGATTTACGAGTGCACTAAGGGGAAGGGACCAGTACCGCCCAACTGTCAAAGAGTCGGTTGTAACGGATAATATATGTGCCCCCGTCATCAGCCTGCACCTTGAAATAATCCATAGTCTCGGATCTCTCATCCGGGCTCCCTTCATACCACCGGTCAACGATTTTAGTAATTCCGAAGGTCCGACCCGCCCATACAAAGGAGCGGGGGGATTCTTTGGCTTTGTAACCCTCGTAACATGTTACCTGTATAGGGTCAAAAGACATTGCGCGACCAGACAGGTATTCTAGCAGGCCCGAAACCGAATCCTGAATGTCAAGAAAGCAGAACCGATATGCGTCGTACTCAAACCCGTACGGGTCAGCAATGCCCCGCCTTCTCGAACCAAAACGGGCAAAATGCCTGATCAACAGAACCTTGCCTGCGGCCTCCGGAAAGGCGTTCAGTAGTGAATCCTCGTGTGATTTTTCCATGACCAGGATCAGATCGGACCAGGCCACGAGGTCTTTTGACACAGACTTTGCTTTGTGCTCGGCTATGTCCACACCGTATTCAGCAGCAACCCGCTGCGCCTGGTAAGTGGCCGAATTGCCGGAAAGTGCAAGCAATCCCGCAGAATCCGCTGTAAGGCCTTTGAGCCCTTTTTGAGCCACAACCTCTGTGAAAAGACCTTCAGCAAAAGGACTGCGACAAATGTTCCCTATGCACACAAACAAGATATTTGCTATCAATCTGCCTGGCACGGCGGCACTTTTTCCCGGAGTCTGCTTTCCTTTTCCTTTGTCAGCGCCTGCTGGAGGATCCAGTTCGTCTGGCTGTATTCATCTTTTTTCTTGATCAGAAGCCAATTCTTTTCACCCCGCCCTTTCATCCTGACGAGTGTAAAGCCTCCCCTGAGTATTTTCCCGCGAAGCTCCATGACGATCTTCCCACTTTCAAGTGCCTTCACAGGATCGTCTCCTTCAAGCAGGCTGTACCCTCCCTTGTCCCAGACAACTACTGGACCGGCCCCGTACTGACCGGCAGGGATGATCCCCTCAAAGCCAAAGTATTCAAGGGGATGGTCATCCACCACAACCGCCAGCCTCTTATCAGCCGGGTTTAAGGACGGCCCCTTGGGCAATGTCCAAGACTTCAATACGTCGGCCATCTCCAGCCGAAAATCGTAGTGGAGCTGCCGCGCATGGTGCTCCTGGACCAAAAAGCGCATCTTAGTTGACCGGTCTTTCACCTTCCCTTTTACCAACTGTCCATATCTTTTCCACTAAAGGTTTTCTCTGACCATGCCGATACGATAATCAAGAGCAGACGGCTGTGAAAAAGGCAAACCTCCCGAAAGGGTGGGACGCAAAGCCTCCGGTCTCGTTTCTGCGGGATAGCGGGGTTGCTCAAACAGCGAACCATCTGAATACTTCAGCCCATTCTTTCGTGAGGAGAATGGGCTTTTTCCATAAGGAGGTAAACAATGATTGAAGGAATTGGTACTATCTCAAACGTAAATCAAGACAAGGTCGACACTGTTCAAGGTCAAACTGAGGGGCCTCGGGAGACGACACCGGATGTTGTTGAAGGGAAGGTTAACCCCGTAGAACCCACTGACAATTTGTCTAATGAACCCACATCGAATGAGGAAAGTCATTCAAAAGATGTACTCAACCGGGGTTCAGGTGAAGAAAGTATTATCGATGTTATGGGTTAACGAGAAAACTCCTTACAAGATTGAGTGAGATTGATCATGGCTATTTCTCCACTATCGTCTCCTCAATCTTTACCCCGAAGTGTCTACCCGCCTCTTCCAGGTAGGAAAGCACGCGGTCGCCTGCTTTCAGATGGGTGATGGAGATGGGTTCGCCCCCGGGCCTGGTCAGCCGGATGGTCTCTGCGTTCTGCATGACCAGCGACAGGGGTTTGTCCTTGTAGGCGGCTTCTACCAGCATCATAGGCCTTTTTTCCACCTTTGCCCGGCCCACGAAGCCAACCTCGCTCCTGCCCTTGTGGTCGATTATCAAAACCTGGTCGCCGATGCTCAAGTCAGCCAGGTAAGAGGTCTTGCCGCCCGGGACGCGCAGGTAGGCGTGCACCGCTCCGGCGTTGACGCGGAAGGCACGGGTGGCGCAATAGGGCGTCTCCACGTTTTCAGCGTGGACCAGGAACATGCCCGAGCTGGAGTTCCCAACGAGCATGCCCTGGCCGGGCTTCATGTTGGTAATGGTATCAACACAGACCCGGTCTCCCATACCCAGCGGCCTCACGGACATGATGGTGGCCTGAATGAGATGGAGCTGCTCTCCCTGTTCCCGGATTGCGGCCGCCGTCCGCTTGATCTCGGAAAGATCGCTTGTGTCCAGAACGACCCCGTCAACCCCACGCTCCATGATTTTTAACGCGACCTTGGCCTCTTCCGCGCTGCTCACCCAGGCTAGCAGGCCCCTGCCCCTCTTGGCGACCAGGTTTTCAAGCGGGATCACCTTCCAGTCGCTGGTCTTGATCAGGAGCAGCTTCTCAGCCGGCACCTTGAGGGCCTTGGCCTCGTCCTTTTCCGAGGAAATGGTAACCTCAACCACATCCTCGCCGAGTTTCAAGTCACCGTCCGGGGACACAGTCTTGATCAGCCCGAGATTACGGACCTTTCTCGACTGGCCTCGCGGAACCATCACGGCATCAGCCCCACTCTCCAGCGCAGTGGTCACGACCTTCTTTTTATAGGGCCTCGCATTAACCCAGAACTGCCTCGTCATGATATACTCCCTAACCCGGATAAACCGGAAATACGAAGCACGAAATCCGAAATCCGATACAAATCCAAATATTAAATGCTCAAATGTTCAAAACTGTAAGAGCGATTGAAAATGTCAGAATTGCTTATCGTTTTTTAGTTTTGAATTTTTGTCATTCGATATTGTTTCGTATTTCGACCTGCCCGCCATTGCCAGAGATGCCGGCACATAAGCTGAATGCTGTCTCAGGCGTTGGCAGGCGGGTATTCGTATTTCGAATTTATTT
>JAUWXF010000186.1 GCA_030616475.1 Desulfobacterales bacterium | reverse complement strand
TGGCAATGGCGGGCAGGTCGAAATTCGAAACAAATTCGAATGACCGAAATTCAAATTTCCAAAATACTATAAAAGAAAGGTAGTTATCCGCATTTGTTTTGAATTTTTGACATTTGGATTTTGATATTGTTTCGGATTTGCGGCTCACGCCTTGAGAACAGTACGGATTTCGATATTCGGATTTATTGAGAAACCTTGTCGATATTGCCGGGCATGTTGAATTGCCAAAATAACGTACAAGACTTTTGAGACACAGCACTAGCCGTAAGCCATTAGGTTGACTGGCAGGCTATCCCCAAGGTTCTCGATATCTATAAGAATTCATAGAAGTTGTCAATTGTTGATCTTAAGGAATTCTGAGGAACTCCTACAACTTTGGGGCATGTAACGCCCTGAAATATTGACATTATGGTCATCTGGTTCTACACTATCTGCGTGCTGCTATTAGTTCCTTAGTCGTTAAATTCGTGTTTTTTCTGGCAGAACATTTTTGCCATGTTCAACAAAAAGTGAGCTAAAGTGAGCTAAAGTGCCTAAAGTGTCTAAAGTGAGCTAAAGTTAATGTGCACGCCTTTGGCGTGGTCAGTCTTAAAAACAGGTTGCGCTGAAAGCGTATTCCTCAACTTTAGGCACTTTAGTTCACTTTAGGCACTTTAGGCACTTCTTCTTGGTTCCGGCTTGTCCGGGTTAGGGTAAAAACAATGAGAAAAGAACTCAAAGAAAGACTTGCCCACCTGCCATCCGCACCAGGCGTCTATCTTATGAAGGATGCCAATGGACACATCCTGTATGTGGGCAAGGCAAAAGATGTGAAAAAGCGTGTCACGTCCTATTTTAGTAAGGCAGGCCAAAAGGATTTGAAGACGAGTCTGCTGATTGGAAAGATCGCAAGCTTTGATACCATCCTCACCAACACGGAAAAGGAGGCCCTGATCCTTGAGTCGAACCTAATCAAACGACACCTTCCCCGCTACAACGTAATCCTCAAAGATGATAAGCGCTATCCATGCCTGCGGCTTGATATGAAGAGCACTTATCCCAACCTGACTGTTGTCCGAAAGATCGAAAAGGACGGGGCCCTATATTTTGGCCCTTTTCCCTCTGCAGGTGCCGTGCGACAGACCCTGAAAGTGATCCATAGCACCTTTAAAATCCGCAAGTGCAAGAGCAGGACCCCCAAGCGCCGAGAACGACCCTGCCTGAACTACCAGATGGGGCTTTGTTTGGGTCCGTGCAGCCGGCCCATAGCCCCGGAGGTCTACCAGGCGGTGGTTGAAGAGGTTATTATGTTTTTGAAAGGAAGGATGCCGGAGCTGATCAAGAATGTGAGGAAACAGATGGCGTCTGCTGCAGCCCAAGAGGATTTTGAGGTAGCTGCAGCCCATAGGGACAGGCTATTTGCCCTCGAAAGGACCCTGGAAAAACAGGTGGCCACCACCACCGATTTCAAAGACCGTGACGTGCTGGGGATCGGCCGACAGGGCAGGGCGGCCCTTATGATGGTGCTATTTATCAGGGGCGGGTTTTTGCTGGGAAACCGGCCATTCTATCTCTCAGAGACCGTGGTCTCTGATATCGAGATGATCACCTCCTTTGTAAAGCAGTACTATGAAGAGGCTCCCTTTGTTCCGGAAGAGGTCCTGGTGCCCACTCCACCCGAAGATCAAGGCATCCTTGAGGAGTGGCTGAGCGATCTTAAAGGCGAAAAGGTTCGGATCATGGTGCCTCAAAGGGGTGAGAAGGCCGGGCTTGTTCGAATGGCGGATCAAAATGCTGCAAAGGGCTTGAAGGAACAGCTTGATGCTGACATGGCCGAACAGGAGCTTCTGGATCGGGTTCAAAGACGGCTGGCCTTGGAGCGACGTCCTGAGCGCATAGAATGCTTTGACCTTTCGAACTTGGGCGGTAGTGAGGGGGTAGGAAGCATGGTGGTCTTTGAAAGGGGAAGACCCTCTCGAGCGGCATATCGGAAATATCGCATCAAGTTTGCACCAGGCAGGGATGACTACGCAATGCTGGGAGAGGTTCTTGCGCGACGCTACAAAAAGGTGGATACCCTCCGGGGCGTAGGCCCGTGCCCCTACGGGCCGGAGGCCGGACAAGCCCTGCCGGATCTGCTCATGGTGGACGGGGGAAAAGGACAGCTCAACATGGCTATTGCGGTGCTCAAGGCTTTGAAGCTTTATGGTTCATTCGATCTGATCGGGATTGCCAAAAAAGACCCCGAGCGTGGTGAGACCGAAGACAAGATATATAAACCAGGACGAAAGAACCCTGTAAATCTTAAAAAGGATACAGATGTGCTTCTGTTTCTGCAAAGGATCAGGGATGAGGCCCATCGGGCGGTCATAACCTATCATCGCAAGCGCCGCGTGATGACCTGTCGCCGGTCGGTCCTGGAAGAGATCCCCGGGATCGGAGAGAGGCGCAGAATGCGCCTCCTGAAGCATTTTGGTAGCCTGAAACGGATCAAAGCCGCGTCTGTTGAAGAACTTGCTGCTGTTCCACGCATGACCCGCCAGACAGCCCATGCGGTTTTTGAGGCCCTGAAGCAAGGAGGTTAGGGGCTTGGCGCAAATTGAAGTATTGGCGTAATGGAAATAGTGGGTTGTATGTGGGCCATAAAGCTCGAAATACGAATTTCGAAATACGAAACAAATTAGAAATACGAATTTTCCAATGTTCAAAACAGTGCTGATTGAAAGTGCAAATACGAAGTTTCGGTCATTTGGATTTTGAAAATTTGAAAATTGTTTCGGATTTCGAGATTCGGATTTCGAATTTTCTTTAGGATAGCACAAATTGGCCGACACCAAAAGCTTTTGAATTCAATGAGTTGTAGGACTTCCGAGACGTCAGGTTACGCAAGATACAGAACAACCACACCCGATAACATGACGCTGGTGCCCAGAAGCCTGAGCCTGATGCGCTCTTCCTTGAATATCAAACCGCCGTATAGAACGCTGAAGATCAGGCTGGTCCTTTTGACAGCGATCATGTAGGAAACCGGGGCAAGTTTGATGGCATGGAAGTGGGCTATTGTGGCCAGTGCCGTCACCAATCCTCCCAGCAAGAGCCAAATCGAATTTCGTCCTTTCAAGTTGACCGTTGCCGCACGTCGCTTGATGCGCCAGCCTGCAATAGCCAGCATAGGGACGGACACTGATAGTGTGTAGAAAATCCCGAAGAATACAGGATCAGAAAGCTGGACGCCCTTTTTTCCCAGAGTGGATGTCAGGCTCCAGATAAGGGCTACCATAAGCATACGCCGGGAGCCGGGAGACTTGAAGATTGCCTTGAAGGGGGCAAGGGGATGGTGGACAAAACGTTCGATGTTCAACACGTAGGCACCAACCGTGACCATGAGTATACCAAGGAGGCCCTGAAAGGATATTGTTTCTTGCAACAGGAGGGCAGCCGTCAGGATGGCAAAGACGGGTGTAAAACTCAAATACGGGACGCTAAGGGACAGGGGTGCTATCCTGATCGCACTGAGATATATGTAATAGGCAAGAATCTCAAAAGGAATGGCGACACCCACAACAAGTATCAAATCCTGACTTATGGGGAACGAATCCCTCCCTATCAGGAGGGGCACCAGGAAGGGGAGGGACATCAATACCATAGCGCAGCCTATCGTCCATTCGTCATTGTCCCGCATCAAGAGCTTTGAGAGGACCTCGCTTGTGGACATGAAATACGCGCAGGCCAAAGATAGAACAAACCAGTTCACAATTCGTTTATTTATTTCAAAATGTTGAAGTGCCTAAAGTGATCTAAAGTGAACTAAAGTGCCTAAAGTTAAGGTATTTTATTTACTTCTTCCGATAGGGGTAAATATTGGATAAGAACACTTTGTTGTCCGTTTCTAAAAATGACTGCGCTGAAAGCGCATTCCTCAACCCTGGCCCAGACCGGGTTTTTCTCCACTGGGCATGGTCCAACTTCTGTCGCGCCAGGGCGGGCTTTAGCTCACTTTAGGCACTTCAAACTTTAGGCACTTTTTTGGTTCCAGGGTATACGTCCTGACACAAAATGCGTCACCGAATTTACGAATTAGAGCACTAAGAAGAATCTAACACAGCGAGGCAGGTAAGGGAATAGAGTATGAGGCATGGATCAGGGCAGGTAGGTCAAACAAACTTTACCACGAATGGGAAATAGCCTGTATCTTGCAGGCCGTGACGCAAGGCAGGGGTGGACTGTCGCTGCCCGGCTAGGCTGATAGCGTCTTGTCGTAGGAACCTTTCTCAGAAGGTACTGTATGAGAAACAAGGTTCTTCACAGCGTCTAGAAGGGTTTGGATCCTAAAAGGTTTCGGGATGACCCAGTCAAATTCGTCACCGTCCAAAAGCCAGGGCGTCCCCGAAATGCCTATAATTGGTGTGAAGGATCTGTGAGAGTTGCGAATGTGTCGAGCCACGTCATACCCGTCAATACCAGGCATCCGGATGTCCGTTATGACTAAATCAAAGAGCCCGGTATCAAACATTCGAATGCCTTCGTGACCTCCGGGCGCAATCTGGGCATGGTAACCAAAACGGGACAAAAGCTTTTGAAGCACGTCCGAAACGATCTGTTGATCATCTACAATTAGAATACTGTACATAGCTCAACCTTTCAGATATACAGAGAATTATTTTGATCCCAGGGGCAAAACAAACCCCACACCCTTAATCTCAATAGAATTAATACACGATTTTTTTGTCATGTCAACAAAATATTGTATAATTTATTAAGAGAAGTCACTATATATAGTATTTTCCCTTTGTAAACTTTGCAATTCCCCATAAAATTCAATCGGCGATCCATAGAATATCGATTGGTTCCTGTCAAATAGGATGACGGGTAATTACGGCACTCTTGTGAACAAATTATCAACAACTGATAATGCCTTGATATCAAAAAACATATAAGATAGCTGCGCCGAAAACGCTTGCAAATCGGCACTTTTGTGCCAGTCTGTTTTTTGTTAAGCATTTCAGACAAATTGCCCTTGTCGCCTGATTATGAACGATCTTGTCTGCTTTCCAAAACCTTTCATTTCCTTTTATTTTCTTCCATTTTCAAAAATGCTTCCTCCGTTATTTGGGGTCACAGGACACAAAGAAGGCTGAAGGAAGCGCAGAAAATTCTTTGCCATGAAGGACGAAAGCTGAAAGCTAAAAGGAAGAGAAGCTAAGGGTGTATAAAATCCGATTCTTGCAGGGCGGTGTAAAGCTGGCGTTCGAGGCGGACGTTTTTATCGTAATTGAGGATTGCATTTCCCATGTAGCAGCCAAACTTTTGAAATAATGCATAATCGACGGAGTCGCGAATGGCGTTGGTTATTTTTGAAGTTATCCTTTGTTTGATCCTTAAGTTGACAAAAAGCCCCTCTAAAACGCCCCGAGTTGACACGGCCGAATCTTGATCCTCATGGCATCGCATGCAGCACTGACCTTCATCTTGTGGATGCCGAATTGTTTGGCGGTGTCCCAGGCGGTCTTGCACGGCAAACGATCATTTACCAGACCCGCTAAAATCGCTTTTTCCAGTTCAGGGGTTTTAGACGCAGCAGGTTTGACAATGCTTTTCTTGGGGCGATAGCCAAACAAGCCCAGTTGGCATTTTACCAGCCGGAGTTCCAGCAGATCGGCGGCCCGGCCAACCGCATCCGGCAACACACCAAGCCGCTTTGCAACATCAAATGCAACCGCGCACGGAAGCTTCCCTTCGGCAGCACGTTTCAATAGCGCATCCCGGAGCACAGGATCTACGACCGCACCCGGTCCATTTCGGTTCATTGGGTTAACAACACAACAAAGAAAGTTTTAATAACTCATCGTTCGCTTAATAAATTCGTACTTAGATTAATTCTTATATGGACCTAAATCTTTATCCCGTTTTGGTTTCAGGTTTCAGGTTTCAGGGCACATGTAGGTTTCAGGTGTCAGTGTTCAGG
>JAUWXF010000158.1 GCA_030616475.1 Desulfobacterales bacterium | reverse complement strand
TTCGAAACAAATCCGAATATCAAATGTCCAAATGTTCTAAACATTACAGATTCAGGAATTCAGGCATTTAGTTAGTATGCCAACGCGTCAATCCTTCAATTTCTCAATTTCTTTGTTTTGAATTTCGAATTTTTGTCATTCGATATTGTTTCGAATTTCGGATTTCGATATTCGAATTTTAATTGCATATGAATACAAAACCTTACGTCACATAGACAATCTTTTGTCGATGTTGCGGCACTAAGCGCCTAAGAGGAGGCTCAAGGTATGGCCCAGTGGCAAGCCTTAAGGAAACAACCGTATAAGCTGGCGTCCATACGGGAGGGGATAGAGGCATTGGAGAGGGAGTATCTTTCTCTTCATGCCTGTCTTAGCAGTGAATCCCGGGGAAGGGCAACCTATGAAAAGCCCTGTCCCATCCGTACGAAGTTTCAAAGAGACCGCGATCGCATTGTTTATTCCAATGCCTTTAGACGCCTGAAGCACAAGACCCAGGTATTTCTGTCTCCGCTGGGAGACCACTACCGCACACGCCTGACACACACCCTGGAGGTCTCCGAGATTGCACGCACTATTGCCCGGGCATTAAGGCTGAATGAGGATTTGGCCGAGGCCATAGCCCTGGGACATGACCTCGGACACACGCCGTTCGGACACGGTGGCGAGGTTGTGCTAAAGGAGATCTATTCAGAAGCGTTCTCTCATCGGGAACAAAGCGTAAGGGTGGTTGATGTGCTGGAGAAGCAGGGCCAGGGTCTGAACCTGACCTTTGAGGTCCGTGACGGGATCCTAAATCATTCCAAGGGGTATGGAGCGGTTCTGCCTGAGGAGCCCAACGAGATGCCTGTAACCGTTGAGGGCAGGGTGGTGCGCTTTGCCGATATCATGGCCTATCTCAATCATGACTTAGATGACGCTATCCGTAGCGGTGTCATCAACTTAAAGCAGGTTCCAAAAAAATGTACGCAGGTATTGGGTCGTTCCCATTCTGAGCGTATCAGGACCATGATAAACGACCTTGTGATATCAACCCGGATTGAGGATGGAGAGATGCACCTTGCCGTGAGTCAGCCGGTTTCCGAGGCCATGGCTTTGCTAAGGCAGTTTCTCTATGACAACGTCTACAGGTCTGATCAGGTGCACGGACAGTTTGTAAAGGCCAAAAAGATCCTCTCTGAGCTATACTACTATCTTCTAGAAAACCCGGAAACTCTTGAAAAAGAACTCGGAAAGATGGAGATGGGCGGTTTCCCCGCGGGTACAACCCCGGAGCGGAAGGTCTGTGACTTTGCCGCCAGCATAACCGACCGCTATGCCCTGAATCTTTATGAAGAGATCTTCTTCCCGATGCCATTGGTTTGATTAAGGGGCCGGGCGGGGATAAACCCCGCCCCTACGAACCGTACCTTCCAATGTGTGTAGGGGCGGGCTTTATGCCCGCCCGAAAAGGTCTAACTAGTATCTGAACGAAAACCCCTCTTTTTGTCATTTCGACCGAAGGGAGAAATCTGTAACCCCTGTATTTTCACTGATAATAGATTTCTCGCTACGCTCGAAATGACAGTATTGAATAATTTTCGTTTAAGCACTAACTAAGGAAGCACTTATGGATGAACCGCGATTCATTCCATATGAAGAGGCAAAAAAGATTGTGGCCGAAGTCACAGAAATGGAGCATCCGAGAAAAGACGGCAAGCGAATCTTCAACGTTTACAATCACAAAGGTCAATCAATCTGTTGGTTTGACGCTGATGAGGTGGAAGCTGAGGTGGATGCCGAGGAGTTTGAAGAAATAAAAGAACACATCCTGCATTTCATTCCGGACTGGGCAGCGTGATAAAATCGCTGCGCGATTTTATATAAGGCCTCAAAATTCTTTCCACAGATACAGGATCTGCAATCAGCTTTTGCTCCAGCATGATCCTCTCGGTCTGTTTCCATGCCTCAACATCAATCCTTCCTATTTCAATCTCCGGTGACGGTTTCATGAGCATCCTTGTGGCTGCAAGCTGTTTCCTTATAAGGTCAATCGGCGTATCCTTGTCAAACTGGTGAACGGCTGCTACAGCCTTTTCCTTGTTTGCCGGGTCAAGTGCTTCTCGCCAGCCCTGGAGCAGGGCTCTGACGAAGTTTTGGATTGTCCTGGGGCGTTCCTTGAACATGTCCTTTGTGGTGATGACCGAGTTGGCGACAAAGCGGATACCGAATGCATCAGGGTTAAAAAAGCTCACCTGTTCCCCGGCCTTGCGGAGTTTTTCACCAATGACGACCCCTTCGGCATTCCGGTAAATGGGCCAAAGATCGACTTCACCCTCGTAAAAAGGGGTGTAATCGTAGCGAACACTAAAGAATCTTATTTCGTTGTTCATGATCTTGTATTTTGACAGTAGGGCCCGCATGATGGTTTCATCGTTGCCACCATAGGTTATGCCAATCCTCTTTCCTTTCAAGTCCTCAGGTCTCTCTATGCGGGTTTTGTCCGGCCTGTAGATCCATTGAAGGGGGTTGGCCTGAAAAAGCTGGGCAATAACCACCACGGGAGCCCCCTTGGACACAGCCCGGATGACTTGATCGGCTGATGCCACACCAAACTGGGCGTGGCCAAGTTCCAACTCCTTGATCGCGTCACGCTCAGGGCTGCCTTCTCTAATAGTCACTCGAAGTCCCCGGTCAGCAAAGATTCCGTGCATGTCAGTATAAAGATCACCAACCACACTGATGTTGAAAAGCCACTTCAGCCGATAGATCACCTCTTCCAGGCCCTTGTCACGCTTGTTGCCACAACCGTCAAGGAAAAATGCTGCTAAGATAGACGCAGGTATAAGACAGAGCCACAGAATTTTTCTACGCACCAAATCCTTACCTCAATCCGAAGTTACAAACCTAATCCGGACAAGCCGGAAAACACGAAATTCGAATACCCGCCTGCCAACGCCTGAGACAGCATTCAGCTTATGTGCTGGCACCCGCCTGCCAGCGCCACGGTCGCCGGACAACTGCAATGCCAGCACACACGGCAATGGCGGGCAGGTCTCTGGCAATGGCGGGCAGGTCGAAATTCGAAACAATGACCGAATTTCTAAGGTTCAAATGACCGAAACGTAAGAGATCATATTGCAGCGAGGACCGCAATGTTTTGAACATTTGAGAATTCGAGTTTTGAATTTGTTTGCGGCTTACGCCTTGAGTACAGTACGGATTTCGATATTCGGATTTGATCATTCACACCGACGAGTTGCCGAATATGCTGAAAATTTTCTGCCACAAAAAACACGAACTTTAAAGCGCCTAAAATCCAACACCTATACCTCCCATCTCCTCTTGGCTAAGTATCCTATCCATTCCAAGCATGCCAGATAGAGTGAGGTGCATATCCCTATCAGAAAAAGAGCGATGAGGATTTTTGCAAGATCGCTCTGGTACAGGGCTATGCGTATACTGTATCCGATGCCGGCGCTGGCAGCAATAAACTCGGCGACGATGGTGCCAACCATGGCAAGTGTAGCACTTCCTACGATCACCGTGGTGAGTTTGTTGATGTTTTCAAAGGCACGGATCTTTACCTGCAACAGCCAGCTCATTCTCCTGGTGACTTCGTAAAAATGTTCAATATCGCCTATAGGTTCGGACAGGATGCCGATGAAAGAGAGTAGCAAAGGAAAATAACAGATCATGGCCGCGATCAAGAGCCTGGAGGAGAGTCCGTCACCAAGAAGAATAAAGATGATGGGTGCAACCGCCACGATGGGATAGGCCTGGATATTGTAAGCAGCCACCTTGATGAATGAGCCTACCCAGGTAGTCAGTCGGCCTATGATCCCGACAACGGTTGCCAGGCAGATGGACAGGATATGGCCGATGATGGCAACGGAAAGTGTATCCATCACATCGAATAGGTATCTGGCAAAGACGCGGTAGGTGGTGCGCCATATCTCCTGGGGGCTGGGGATTACATAATCGGAAAGGTTCAGGACATATTTTATCAGGAGCAAAGCGGTCAGGCCCAGAAAATAGACGATGACAAATTGATAGATGCGCCTATGAAGCATGCATGACCTCCAGCATGGTAAGCTCAAGGTCTTTCTTCTTCAAGGCCTGTTTTCCTGCGAGATCCTGACCTGGGATGGATACGGCTTGAGGGGTCTTGTGCGGGCCGCGAAGGACAAGGATCTGCTTGCAGAACTTAGAGACCTCTAACACATTGTGGGATATATACAGAAAGCACTTTCCGGGAAACATTTCTTTGATCTTCAATATGATCTGTTCTCTGGTGACTTCATCCACATTTGCGAGACTTTCGTCCATGATCAGGAGATCAAAATCCTGCAACAGGTAACGGGTCAAATTGATGCGGTTCTGCTGTCCAAGGGAAAGCCGGGCAAATACGGAGCCCAGACATGTCTTGAGGCCAAAAGACCTAACCAGATCGTCGATTCTGTTCTTGTTGGAATTCGGTGCTACTTCCGTTAGGTGGTTTCCTACGCTGTACCATCCGGGAAGTCTTTCCAGGTTATAGGAATAAAGGACATTGTTCATCTCTTCAGCCGTGATTTTACCTGAAAACTCCTTGATTTCCCTTGCCATCATCTTCGCAAGGGTCGTCTTCCCCACACCCGACGGCCCGAACAAGGCATGGAATCCAGGACCGCATACCCGACAGGTCAGATCCTTGAACACGTAGGTATCGGTTTGGGGGTATTGAAAGGTTATGTCCTTGCATTCGAGTCGCATTGGTCTGTTGTGCCGGTTATTCAATAACCCCTCTTGGCATGGGCGGTGGATATTCTCCGCCCAGGAGATAACCCCCGTCAAGCCGGAGCACGCTGCCGGTCATGAAGGGTGCATCCCGAATCACAAAGAGCACCGTCCTGGCCACATCTTCAATCGTGCCGATTCGTCGAAGCAGGGTATGATTTATGATCTCGTTGCGCTGCGCCTCGGTCAGCAGACCCCACCCGCGGGTTTGTGGGCCGTGGCGAGTCTCAAAAAATCCGAGCATGACTTCGTTGACTCTTACTTCTGGTGCGGCTTCTCGTGCCCAGGCCTCGGTAAACGATGACACGGCTCTATTTGCTGCTGCATATCCATCGTTATAGACCCGTCCGGCCGGACCACTTCTGCCAATTAGTCCCGCAATGGATGAGATATTGACCACCACACCATCGCCGGAGACCTTAAGGTAGGGAAGGGACGAACTGTAGACCCACCATTTTGCCCGCAGCGTTGTGGCCATCTCCAGGTCCCATTGTTCGCGAACATAAGGGCCATGCACCACCGGCCATCCCCCCCGCTCAATGTTGTTGATCAGGATGTCAAGGCGACCGAACCGGGCCATCACCTTGTCGACAAGGGAGGAGATCTTGTCTGTATCAAGGAGGTTTGTCCTGACAACGAGGTAGTCAGCACCTGCCTCTTCAAAGTCTTGCCTCATCTCCTCTAAAGATTCTTCCCAGTCGTAGTAGTTCAGCACC
This sequence comes from Desulfobacterales bacterium, assembly GCA_030616475.1. Classification (GTDB taxonomy): domain Bacteria; phylum Desulfobacterota; class Desulfobacteria; order Desulfobacterales. The sequence continues at coordinate 1,865 of JAUWXF010000158.1, read as the reverse complement.
ACCTTGACTCCCTCTCCGGCCAGCGCAAGTCCGATGCCTTTCCCAATTCCCTTGATAGCACCCAGTACCAGTGCCACTTTTCCCTTGAGTTCCATCCATGACCTCCCGACTATCTATCCGTCCACATTTCGAAAGCCTAACCCGGACAAGCCGGAAAATCCGAAGCTCGAAATCCGTACTGTTCTCAAGGCGTGAGCCGCAAATCCGAAACAAATCCAAAATACGAATTTCCAAATGTTCAAAACAGTCATATACCTCCGGCATAGCCGGAGGCTTGAAAAGCTCTGGGGCCCCTCGAAGGGGCTGAAAAAAACAAAACCGAGTCACTCGTCTTGCCGTCACGGCTCCTCAAATGATGGCAAGTTCTTTCCACCTGTGTGACCTGGTCGCGAAACCACCAAAGGGATATGTGCCCCACACCTACCCGCCATTGCCTTGTGTGTGGGCATTGTAACCTCGGTGCGACCCAGGCGTTGGCAGGCGGGGAGGGGGCACGCTACTTGTAGCGTGGGGGCTCCGTCCCCCACAAAATGGGGTAAAAGCATACTCCCGGAAATGTCAAACTCTGGGAGTCCCCCGGCATAGCCGGGGGTTTACCCTTGATTAATTAGCCTTAGGCACATTAGCTCACCTCAGTTTGTTTAGTCCAGCTGGGGCGGATTTCGGTCATTTGAATTTCTGAAATTCGAAAATTGTTTCGGATTTCGATATTCGGATTTCGGATTTTCTTATGGACTTGTTGCCTCATTGCTTTGACGCGAAGCTTCGCGAGGAGCAAACAGCGTCTCCTTGATCCATTCAATACCAAACCGGATTAAGGCCACGTCATCTTCTTCCGGGGAGCCAGCCACTTTCTCTTCAACAGAATAGGCATCCCAAAGCCTTTCTTCAAAAACAAAGTCCCTGAATCTGTCAAGGTCGTAACAGGCCAAATAGAACAATTCGTTTTCTCTGTGAGTAAGCCTCCTTCTGCCACTTCTGTTTTTCAGGGATATGATGTCCATCAGCAGATCATTCATCTCATCGTAGATGTGAACCGCCTGGCCTTGTTTCCACTCCCTGACTGTCCATTCCTTCGATTCCCAAAAACCGAGACAGTGCGGCTCCTTGATCACGATGTGGAATTCCTCACAGGTGTGCTGATTCGGCTTTCTTTGTATAATCCGGGCGAGGGGATAGATGCGACAAGAGCCGGGTCTATCCGGGTAGACCGTACAGCCCGCTTCGGTCACAAACGGACAACGCAGGGTTTCATGCTGTAGCATCCCGCCTGCCACCCGCCTGCCGACGCCTGAAACAGCATTCAGCTTATGTGCCGGCACCTCTGGCAGTGGCGGGCAGGACGCCTCGCTCGCAGGGGAACTACAATGCCGGCGTACACGGCACTGGCGGGCAGGCCCGAGGGTGACTACCGGTAAACCAGACGCTGGGCCTATGTGATGCGTGGTGTAGCGCTTCAGGAACTCTCCGGAGGAAAGCTTCAACCTCTTCTTGAGACGCAGGATATCATACGGGGTCAAGAATTGATTCAGGTCGGCACAGCAGCGATTAAAACACTCGATGCCAGGGTGGCAAGAAAATTGGAAATTATCATCCAGGGCAAGCTTCTGAAAATTTTTCATTATGCTCGTTTACCATTTCGGCAGGTATCAAGTCAACCAGGTTGGCCGACACCTCACGGTAACGTCAAAGTAGATTCCAAATTGTCAGATTAAACGGATTTTCCAGACGCTTAAATCCGAAATTCGAATACCCGCCTGCCAACGCCTGAGACAGCATTCAGCTTATGTGCCGGCACCCGCCTGCCAGCGCCACGGTCGCCGGACAACTGCAATGCCAGCACACACGGCAATGGCGGGCAGGTC
>JAUWXF010000043.1 GCA_030616475.1 Desulfobacterales bacterium | reverse complement strand
GGGCTTGCTGATTAGGACCAAATCCCTTATGTGTTGCAGGAAATGTTTCATGGTGCTAAGAGTCTGAGATAGACGCTATGGCTGAAAACACTTTAGGCAAGCTCGGAACGAACGTCCCCTATTTCAGGCCGTCCCCTATTTCAGGCCTTACTCGTTAGGGAAATTAAGCGCGCCTATTTTGGCGATCCATCATATAGGATGACACAACGAAGGATGGAGGATTTCTTCGACAATCCAGACAATTTTGTTAACTTCTAGTGCATAAATCAATGACCAGTCAATTGAAGTGACAACAAACAATGCTCTGACAGGAGAATACAGATGAATGATCTTCGCGGTTCTTTTTGGAGAAAATGGGATTTACATCTCCACACTCCTGCATCAACTGAAGACTATCGCAATCAATCAGTGTCCAATCAAGGAATTATTGATACCCTATTCCGAAATGAAATTGCTGCTGTAGCGATAACGGACCACCATTTCATGGACGTTCAAAGAATCCAAGACTTGCAGCAAATCGGGAAAGGAAAGATTACTGTGTTCCCTGGCATCGAGGTCAGGACGGATGTATCTGGCAGAGAGAACGTTCACCTCATAGGGATATTTCCGGAAAACTCGGATCTTGATTTGATTTGGACTGAAGTTCAAAGCCTGGGACTACACCCGCACACTGTTAAAGAGAAAGGCTATGACAAGATCTATGTCAATTTTGAAGACTTTTGCGATAAAGTCCATAAGCATTCGGGTGTCGTCACAATCCATGCTGGCAAGAAGAGTGCCTCGATAGAGAACGTCACTAACTCATTGCCGCACACCCAGGCCCTAAAGCGTGACTTGCTCAAGTTCTATGACATCTTTGAGATGGGCAAAGTCTCTGACATTCGAGACTATGAAGAGAATGTCCTGCCAAATATTCATAAACGGCCTCCAATGATCATTTGTTCAGATAACCATGACATTACCAAATATGAAGTCAAGAGCTGGTGTTGGATCAAGGCCGACCCAACTTTTGAAGGTCTGAGACAGATTATCCGAGAACCCAAGAAAAGGGTTTTCGTTGGCGAAATACCACCAGTTTTGGAGAGAGTATCATCAAACCCTTCAAAATACATAAGAACATTCCATATCAACAGGAGGCCCGAATCAGATCTGGACGAAATCTGGTTTGACAAGATAAGCATTGATCTAAATCCAGAGATGGTTGCAATCATCGGGAACAAAGGAAATGGTAAGAGTGCCCTTTCAGACTCTATAGGATTAGTCGGAAATTCAAAGAATAGTAAATACTTCTCGTTTCTCAATGAGAACAAGTTCTGCAAGAAGAGGGCTCGAAGTAAAGCCAAGAACTTCGCTGCCAGGATAGAATGGATGAGTGGGGATCATACACAGGACATACCGCTACATAACACTCCGGATGAAACCGACGTCGAAACAGTTAAATACATACCTCAACAATTCTTTGAGCAGCTTTGTAACGAAGAAGACGAATCATTTGAACGGGAAATAAAGAGGGTCATTTTCTCTCAACTAGAAGATACACATGGAAAACAAAATCTTGATGAATTAGTCACCTTTCTGAGCGAACCGGAAATAACGCACACACATACGCTTAAAGCGAGGCTTAGTCAATTGAATGAAGAAATAGTCAGTTTGGAAGAATTGACCCAAAAGCAAGTAAGGGAGGACATTTCCAAGAGAATCCAGGAAAAACAGCGTGAACTGAAAGGTATCCAGGATCCAGAACCCGTTGAGAAGCCAGATGAAGACTCTCCTGAGACAAAAGGCCTTTTGCAGCAAATCGATGAGTTGAACAAACAAATAGCCAAACTGAACAAGTTGCGCCAACAAAAAGAAACCAGGAGAACTACCGTTCGGGCTGACAGGACGATACTAAGAAAGGTCAAGAATAGCATAGACGACTTTCAGGCTCAGTATGAACTCTTTCTGGGACAATTACAAAAGAACCTGAACGGCATCCAAGCTGGCACTTTCAAGGCGTCTGAAATCGTAGAACTCAAAATCAATGACAAAGAACTGACCCAACTCCAAAAGGAATTGGATGAAGAGTTAACTCAACTGGGCGAAGAATTAAACCCCGATATCAAAGATTCGTTAGCAAGTACGCTTCCGGCAATAGAAAAGCAACTACAGCTCCTGCAGGTAAAACTCGACGAACCTAACAAGGGATATCAAGAATACCTAGGCAAAAAGGCAAAGGCAGACGAAGCCAGAGCAAAGCTGATGGGAACTGAAGACAAACCGGATACGATCAAATCCCTCGAAAAACAATTGAGTTATCTCAAGAAAGATTTGTTTGACGACATAGCCACGAAATACGAAGAAAGATTGGAAATTGCTGGACAAATCTTCTCTAGAAAAAAACGTCTGAAGAAGATCCGAGAGGAGCTGTTCCAGCCTATATCTAAGTATATTGCTGATAATGAAGACTTAAACGAAGAATATCCTATAACTCTTGACGTCTCTTTTAAGATGGTACAGTTTGGCGAGCAATTCTTCAAAATGATAAACCAAAGTGCAGTTGGAACATTTAGGGGGAAAGAGCAAGGAGAAGAGCACCTAAAGAGCATCATAGAACTCCTTGACATAAGTGACAAACAATCATTCAAACAATTCTTAACAACAATCATTGAGCACCTCAAGGGGGACATGAGGAAAGGAAAAGTGAAAAAGGAAGTCTTTATTCATTCGCAAATCATCGCAAATGTTGTAGACTTCTATGACTTCCTATTTTCGCTAGATTATCTGGAGCCATATTATGAGCTAAAACTGGACAACAAGAGCCTTTCTGAGCTCTCGCCAGGTGAGAGAGGTTATCTTTTGATAGTATTCTATCTCTTCATAGATAAGGATGATACACCTTTGATTATCGACCAGCCAGAGGAGAACTTGGATAACCAGAGTGTTTTCGAGCTGCTAGTTCCTTCTATTCAAAAGGTAAAAACTTCACGCCAGTTGATAATCGTCACTCTTAACCCAAACATAGCAGTTGTTTGCGATGCGGAACAAGTAATACATACAAGGATCGACAAGGCCAAAAAGTGCGAGGTTACATACTCATGTGGGGCAATTGAAAATCCCGTTATTAACGAAAGAATCGTCGAAGTACTCGAAGGGACCTTACCAGCCTTCGATATTCGTGACGCGAAGTACGACACAACTAGGCTCGAGTTGGGGGTTACACGTAGTTAACCATACTTGAATACAGAGATAGGGGACGTTCGTTCCGAGCGTTCTTGACGAAAGTAGAGGGGGGACGTTGGTGCAGAGCGTGCGCAGGGCTTGCTGATTAGGACCAAATCCCTTATGTGTTGCAGGAAATGTTTCACAGTGATAAGAGCATGGGGTAGACGTTATGGCTGAAAACACTTTAGGCAAGTTCGGAACGAACGGTCCCCTTCTTCCACCTAATCCGAGCCGTTGGGCAGCGTGGCGGCGATCAGTACCGGGATATTTGGCAAAGGAATTGGGTGGCCATCCCCTCCCATGTCGCCATTCGAGGGTCCTCTTTGCCGACGAGATCCTCAAGCCATCGATGTACATATTCTCGATCCAGGTTGCTACCTTGGAAGCGGACGAGGCGCTCGACGTCGTTTATGTCCTTGGGGCGATAAAATAGCAGCTTAAAAAGCACTAAGTCTTCAGCGGATAGCACCATAAGCGGCCGGCCTAGCAATACGGCCCGTTTGACACGACGGCCTGCTGATGCGGATAATGGGATAGATGGGACGAAGACGTCTACCCGCATCCCGTTGACGCGGATACTAAAATCGCCACGTTCTGCTGCGGAGGATCGCGCCCCCGGGCGGTCTAATGTTGCCCCGGCCTTCTCTAACGCGTCGAAGCAAGGATCGAGCACTTGTGGGGCAACAAAAACGTTCAGGTCCACATCGTTGGTGGCCCGTGGCGGGGCGTGAAGGCCGTAGGCAATAGCACCGCCAATGGCATACGGGATTTGTGCCTCTTCCAGGGCATCCGCCAGGCGCCTGGCTACCTCCGGAGCGCTGGGGATTTTAGTCACCGTGTTGATACCTCTTGCGCAAGCGTGCGAGGAGCGCTTCGGTTTCCGGTGAACACGGATCCTGCCAGTCGAGGGCACGCTGAGGGTCTTCATGTTGGGCAATGAACTCAGCAGCCATTCGGCACAGAGATTCCAGGACTCGCGCTCGCTCTGCTATCGTCGTTCCGCGAAACAGAGAGACGTCATCCTCGGTGTCCCGTGCGGGCGTACGTTCTAAAAAGGTCGCTGGCAAAGACTGTCGCATACAGAAAACATATCACCAAGAAGTAGCAAAGCTGTAAATTTATAATACCCTGTTTTTCGATTTGATCCGCGGCGGATCATGACGCGATCCTTCCTCGTAGCCGCCACAATAACTTAACCATTATATACACAACTGGCATGCAACCGCAAGGGCCAAAAGGGTCACAGGCACAGTAACGTCAAAGTGAGGGGGAGCGACCGGGACGGACGTGCTGAACGTGCGCAAGATCTTAACCGCCATGTCAGAATTGGGGTCACCTTGACGGGCTGTTGCCCGAATCGCCGGTTTTCCCCTTGACACCCACGGCCCTTTGCCTATAGCGTCGCCGCAAAACTCAGGAGGCTGAAATGAAAGGGAGAATCCATAACTTCAATGCAGGTCCGGCAGTTCTGCCGTTGCCGGTTTTGGAGGAGATTCAGGCAGAGCTTCTAAATTTCAAAGGCTCAGGCATGTCTATCACGGAGGTAAGCCATCGATCAAAATGGTTTGATGAGGTCATTCAGGACGCCACAACCCGTGTCAGACGCCTTCTCAAGCTCGACGACAGCTTCCGCGTACTCTTCCTTCAAGGTGGGGCAAGCTTGCAGTTTTGCATGATTCCCATGAACTTGCTGCCCGACGGCCAGTCGGCCGATTATGTAAACACCGGCTCCTGGGCCACCAAGGCGATCAAAGAGGCCGGGATTCAGGGGAAAGCAATTAATGTGGTTGCCTCATCCGAGGATAAGAATTTTTCCTATATTCCGAAAGACATATCCTTCAGCCGAGATACAGCCTACGTCCACATCACCTCCAACAACACGATCAAGGGAACCCAATGGGCATCTTTTCCCGACACCGGAGGGGTACCCCTGATCAGTGACATGTCTTCAGACATCATGAGCAGACCTTTTGACCCCTCTCTTTTCGGCTTGATTTATGCCGGCGCCCAAAAGAACCTCGGGCCGGCAGGAGTCACCCTGGTGATCATTCGCGAGGACATGCTGGAGCGTGTGCCCCGCGGCCTTCCTACCATGCTCAAGTATACGACGTATGTCGATCATAACTCGATGTTCAACACCCCCCCCTGTTTTGCGGTTTACACCATTCAACTGGTGCTAAAATGGCTGGAGGAGACCATTGGCGGGCTTGAGAAAATGGAAGAAGTTAACCGAGAGAAGGCCGGTCTCCTTTATAAGGCGATTGACGAGTCCGGGTTTTACAAAGGAACCGCGGAAAAGGAGAGCCGGTCGATGATGAATGTAACCTTTCGCCTTCCCAGCGAGGACCTGGAAAAACAGTTCGTGCAGCAGGCCATTGAGCATGGCCTGGGCGGACTCAAGGGTCACCGTTCGGTCGGAGGGTGTCGGGCCTCAATCTACAATGCCACAAGCCTGGAAGCAGTAAAAGCTCTGGTAGATTTCATGGACGAATTCGTCCACGAAAATGGCTGAGAATTGACATTCCTCCCGCAATCATTTATGCACTTGATTTAACATCGATTCTTGGAGGACCATATGACCAAAACAGAACTAATAGAGACTCTGAGAAAGGAAACAGGGCTTAGAAAAACCAAAGCCACGGAGGTCGTTGAGCTGTTCTTTGATGAACTGTCCAATGCTCTCGCTGCTGGCGACAGGGTCGAAATCAGGGGGCTTTGCAGCATTTTTGTAAAGGATTATGGAGACTATGCCGGGAGAAACCCGAAAACAGGAGAGTCTATCCAGGTGGGACCTAAGAAGCTACCCTGTTTCAGGTGCGGCAAGGAGCTTAAGGAGAGGGTCGATCACAAATAGACTAATACTCACAGCCCTGGCGTGGGCCTACACTCCTGTCAAGGCTGCCGGGCTCGGACAGGCTTCAGCTACAACGAGACTTTCGCCAAAGTTTCCTTGACCTTTTCCATGATTACTTTAGGATCAAACGGTTTGACCACGAAATTGTTGGCGCCTGCTTTGATCGCGTCGACAATACGGTTCTGTTCGCCTTCAGTTGTACACATAATGATGGGAACGTTGTTTCCGCTTGCGCGAATCTTTTCCACAGCGTCAATGCCGGTCATGTTGGGCATGACCCAGTCCATAAGCACCAGGTCAGGAGCCTCTTCTTCGACCTTTTGTACGGCCTCGTAACCGTCTGTAGCCTGCACGACACTTTCCACACCAGCCTCATTAAGAATCGTGACAAGCACGTGACGCATTAACGCAGAATCGTCAACCACTAGAATCTTCATAACTTACCGCTTTTCTCTGTACTTGCACTGTCGAAAACAAGTTTTGAACGTCTCCGATAAAGCGCGGCTATGTTTTCTTCCTTATCTTTATAGCCCTGGCATGGCCTGACAGCCCCTCAATCTCTGCCAGTCGGATAATGTCGGCCCCGTCTCTTTTCAGGGCCTTTTCAGCATAGTAAACAACACTGGTCTTCTTGATGAAGTGATCCACGGAAAGGGCTGAGGCAAACCGGGCGGTTCCTGCTGTGGGGAGCACATGGTTTGGTCCGGCTATGTAGTCCCCTACAGGTTCGGGCGTGTGGGGCCCAAGAAAGACTGCACCTGCATTTTGGACAGAGCTGAGGTGTTGGAATGGCTCTTCAAGGTGAAGCTCCAGGTGCTCGGGGGCAATCTGATTGGCAAGGTCAAAGGCGGCGGCAAGATCAGGTACCACAACGATAGCCCCATACGTTTTTATCGAGGCCTCGGCAATCGCCCTTCGCGGAAGGTCTTTTAGTTGCTCCATGAGGGCATCAGACACAGCCCCGGCCAACTGGGAAGAAGTTGTCAACAGGATTGCAGACGCAAGCGGGTCATGCTCGGCCTGGGATAGAAGGTCGGCCGCGATATAGGCCGGGCTTGCTTTATTATCAGCGATGACCAGAATCTCACTGGGACCTGCAATCATGTCAATTCCAACCGTGCCGGCTACCATCTTCTTCGCAAGAGTCACATAGATGTTGCCCGGCCCTACAATTACGTCCACCCTGGGAACAGTCTCCGTGCCATAGGCGAGGGCCGCGATCCCCCAGGCGCTTCCGGCCTTATAGATGGTGTCCACTCCGACCTTATGTGCTGCTGCAAGGAGATAGGGGTTTACCTCACCGGTTTTGGTCGGAGGTGTCGTGATGCAAATATTTTTGACACCTGCGATCTTGGCAGGGATGCATCCCATGAGAACCGAGGAGACCAATGGGGTTTCGCCACCTCTGCCTCCAGGCACATATATACCCGCGGCATTTACCGGCCGGACAAGCTGACCCAGCATTGTTCCGTCAACATCGGTCGTAAACCAGGACTGCTTAGCCTGATGCCTGTGAAAGGCCTCGATTTGTTTTGCGGCCTTGTTGAGGCTCCTGAGAAACCCTTTATCCACACGACGGCGGGCCTCATTGATCTCCTTCTTTGTCACCTTCAGGGAGTCTGCGGTGAGCCTGGGAGCATCGAAGCGGTTAATATAGTCGATCAAGGCCCTGTCTTTGTTTTTTCGAACAGCCGTTAGGATCCTTTTAACAACCTGGACATCCCCGGCCTTGAAGGCAAGATGGCGGTTTACGATTGCATCCAGCCTTTTCCGGGCAGCCGCTGAGGGAAATTTCAATATTTTCATTTTGACAGCCAATAAACCCTTTGCTACTTTTATCACCTAACCTGGACAAGCCCGCCCGGCATTCGACTGAGGCGTAGCCGATGGCGGACGGGCCGGAAAATACGAAATACGAATATCGAAATCCGAAACAATGACCGAATTCCTAAGGTTCAAATGACCGAAACTAAGAGATCATATTGCAGCGAGGACCCCAATGTTTTGAACATTTGAGAATTCGAGTTTTGAATTTGTTTGCGGCTTACGCCTTGAGAACAGTACGGATTTCGATATTCGATATTCGAATTTGATCACTCGCACCGACGAGTTGCCGAATATGGTGAAAATTTTCTGCCACAAGAAGCACGAACCTTAAAATTAAGCGCCTAAGGCGCGAACACGGCCCCAAAGTAATCCACGGCCTTGCTTAGGCCCTCCTCAAGGGGGACCTGGGTTTTGTAATTCAGGACCTGCTCGGACAAAGTGATATCAGCCCAGGAATGGCGCACGTCGCCAGGCCTGGGATCGGTATAGACGGCTTCCACATCCGAGCCTGTAATCTTTCTCAACAGGGCTAAGAGCTGGTTCAGGGTAAGCTGGCCGCCGCAGGCAAGGTTCATGACCTTGCCCGGGGCATCCTGGGCCTCGACCGCAAGCAGGTTCCCATAAACGACATTATCCACATAGGTGAAATCGCGGGATTGTTCACCATCGCCGAATACGGTCGGCTGCGTGCCTGTGAGAAACGCCTTAATGAATAGAGGAATCACTGCCGCATAGTCTGAATCAGGGTCCTGGTGAGGGCCGAACACATTGAAATATCGAAGTGATACGGTCTCAAGGCCGTAAAGCTCGTAGAAGACGCGCAGGTAGTGTTCTGCGGTCACCTTCTGCACAGCATACGGCGAAAGGGGGTCAGGTGATATTGTTTCTTTCCTTGGAAAGCCCGGGGCATTACCGTACACGGAAGATGAAGAAGAAAAGATCAGCCGTTTTACTCCTGCGTCCCGTGCCGCTACCAGAAGGTTAAGTGTCCCGTCAATATTGGCACTGTTAGACTCAAGTGGAAGGGCTATGGATCTTGGGACAGAAGGTATGGCAGCCTGGTGCAACACATACTCGATGCCTTCGATGGCCTTGTGACAAATGGAAAGATCTGCAATGTCTCCCTCCAGGACTTCCAGGTTGGACACGAGATCGCGAGGTACGTCAGGAAAGTCAAGATTCTCGCGTTTCCCGGTGGAAAAATTGTCCAGGACACGCACATTATCTCCTCTGCTAAGGAGCGCATGTACAAGGTTTGAACCAATGAATCCGGCCCCGCCGGTTACCAAGAAATTCGCCATTGTTGAGCTTTTATCCTTTCGGCCAGAAAATATACTCACTTAGTGCTCTGGTTCGTAATTATGGTGACGTGTTATTTGCCAGGGCTGCTACCCCAGGTAAACTGGAACCAAAAAAGTGCCTAAAGTTTGAAGTGCCTAAAGTGAGCTAAAGCCCGCCCTGGCGCGACAGAAGTTGGACCATGCCCAGTGGAGAACACCCGGTCTGGGCCAGGGTTGACGAATGCGCTTTCAGCGCAGCCAATTTTAAAAGTGGCCGATAAGGCGTTGTTATGCAATATTTACCCCTATTGGAAAAAGTAAATAAAATTGACAGAATACCTTAACTTTAGGCACTTTAGATCACTTTAGATCACTTTAGACACTTCGAACCTTTAAATGGAACGAATAAACCAAATCGTGATACGGAATCGTGTTCAAGAATGCATGTACTGAGACTTAGATATACAGAACTGTAATGTAAGAAAACTCGATTTGTCAAGACATCCTATACTTATTTTCAATAATTTCGGCACAATTCCTGATGGTCTACCACAATAACGAAGACTTCCAGACCGCAGTCCTTTCTGCATGCCAGCCAGGCACATTGATCCTCACCTCTGGAGGTCGCCTTGCCCGTCATCTCAAGCACCGGTACAGGAAGTCCAGGATGGCCGCCGGCAAGATGGGTTGGGCTTCACCGGATATCCTGACCCTGAATGCCTGGATCTGGAAAGCCTGGAATATGACCTGGCCTTCAACACGTCCGCTATCCTACCTGAGCTGTCTCGCGTTGTGGAAGGAGGCATCAAGCCGCGTGCCGCCACCAGAGCCATTCCTGCCTGATTTGAAGTTATTTCAGGCCCTAAATGAAACATATGCGGTCCTGGTACGGCACGGCCTTCCCACTCAAGGCCCGGCAGCATCCGCCACACCGATCCTTGCATGGCGCCAGGAGATAATGCAGACCTTCGAGACTCTGGCCAGGGACCTTAAAAGCTTTCACCCTGCCCTTTTGCCTATGCACCTTGCCCGGGCCATCCGAGAAGGCGCCGTATCGCAGCCGGAGACTGTCGTTCTATCCGCCTTTGAAGCCCCTGCCCCAATTGAAGAAGCGCTCTTTGAATGCCTGGCAAGCGTATGTGCGGTGAGACGCATTGACCTTCCCGCGGGCACCCCTGAAAAGACAGAGGGGGTGGTTATGCCAAGCCGAAAACAGGAGGTGGCATGGTTGACTCGGCAATTGGTCATGGATGCGCAGACCATTCCTCTGAACCGCATCGGAGTAGTGGTGCCAGATACTGAAATCTACGCACCATACATAAGACAGGCTTTTCGGGAAATTATGGGAGAGGCGCTTGATCAAAACCTGTCCGCATATAACATCTCCATGGGAACACCCCTGCTAAAAAGATCTCTAATTCAAGCCGCACTTCTTCCTCTGAGCTTCTGGGCACAGGGGGAACCTCGCACCCTGCTGCTTTCCATGGTCCTTTCATCTTATTATGGCCGGTGGGCAACAGGGCGGGATCGTATAGCCCGGGCAGACTGTGTGTGGCGCACACAGGGAATCGACGCAGGCCTGTCTTCTCTAATACACGTGCTTTCAGCCCCGCCTGCCACTGCGAGGCCCGCCCTCCTGCCAAGCCTGCCCGCCATCGCGAGCGCTCAGGCGAGGCGGGCGGGCGGAGCGTTGCGGGCGGGTCAATCTCCTGAGTCGTTTACATGGCTGAACGGAGGCGAGCTAACGCTTGAGGAAGCCTTGCGCGCCTTTGTGCAAGTATCGGCTCGCACTGGTTCCGAGTGGGTCCGTACCCTAAAAACATTCTTTGATGCAGTTGGCTTTCCCGTGACTATAGATGAAGCAGACACAGGTGCCTGGCGGCACTTAAGGACCACATTGAACCGCATCCGGGAGGACCTGAAAGGAACGTACATGGGTCTTACGGACTTCATCGGTGTTCTGCACCACCTCCTCTCTGAGGAGCTGGTGCATATCCGTGGGAGTGAGGAGGCAGGTATTCAGGTCCTGGGAATCATAGAGTCCAGAGGGCTTAGCTTTGAAAAGCTTTACGTGCTTGGCCTTTCAGCCTGCAGTCTTCCAAGGCCTGTTCGTCCCCTTCCCTTCCTTGATGTGTGGGAGCGCCATCGGGTCCAGGGAGCAACGGCTGAAAGTCAGTTCACGTTCGCCCAGGAAGCCTTCCGCCACCTTCTTGCATGCGCTCCTCATGTCACGCTGATTCGGCCCGAGGAAGAGTCGGCCGAGCCACTTGCTCCATCCGCCTTCTGGGCTCAGGCCGTCGCTGAAGAGACACACCATGTAATCGATGTCTGGAATGCACCAGACGCAGTCTGGACACGGGCAGCATGGCTTCAACGGGCCAAGAAAGGTCTGGAGCGCCCTGCCATGTTCCCGCCGGCTGATCCTCCGGTTGAAGGTCACCTTCTCTCCAAGACCGTGTCTGTCTCCCACCTTTCTACTGCCTTTGTCTGTCCATTCCGATTCTATGCAGAAACTATCCTACAGGTCTTCCCACTCGATGAACTGATCATTGGAATCTCACCCCTTGACCGCGGAAACCGTCTCCACAAGGTCTTAGCCCTTTTCACCCGTAGGTGTCGTGATAAGGGCCTGGCCGGAAAAACGGACAGGGCAGCCATGGAGACGCTCCTCAAGGCCTGTTCGGACGAGGCGCTGGTATCATCCGGTCGCGGCGAGGCTCGCCACACGGGCAAAGATGCTTTGGGCCGGCACGGCTGGACAGTGGAACGCCGCAGATGGATAGGTGACAAGAGTGAAGTGCCAGGCTTACTGACCCAGTGGTTAGACCTTGAACTACAGCGCTTTGACGAAGGCTGGCTCTGGTTATGCGAAGAATCTTCTTTTGACGGGCTCACATTTCCAGGCTGGCCCTTTTCTGTTTCCGGCCGTATAGATAGAATCGATTATCACAAAGACAAGGGCTTCATGTTGTGGGACTACAAGAGCGGAGAACATCCCACCAGACACGCTGTGGTCGAATATCTTATTGACCCCCAGATCCCGGCCTATGTGCAAGCTGCCAAAGAGCACCGGATTGCCGAAGTCGAAAAAGAGCTCGGACCAGACGTGCACATATCAGGCGGATATATAACCCTGAAAACACCATCTGCGGTTACCCATAAGGAGCTTACTCCAACAGGAGGAAGCTGGGACCAGGTTCTGAAGAGGTGGAAAGAAGCTGTGGCACGTTTAGGCAAGGTGCTTGCATCCGGTCAATTCAGGGCAGAGCCATATCCCGTCTCAGATGGTCTCGACCAAGAGAGGGCATGCCAGTATTGTCCGTACAGGCCCCTGTGCGGCAGGAAGGAGGCTGTGTAAGAGTTGAATGGAGTCGCCATGGCCATAGGGGAGATGATAGAAGGAATTTTATCATGTCATCTTTGATGACTTCGTAAAAAGTCCAAATTAGACGGCAAAGTAAAAAGCTCCAAATTCAAGGCACGCAAATCGTGAGGAATGAGGCGTACTTATGGTACGCCGCAGTGACGAAGGATGCAGCGCAACGCAGAAGTTGGACTTTTTACGAAGCCGTCAATTGAAAGGGGCTTGACAGGGAATAAGGGCTCTGTTATGAGGCACGTCAACATGTGAACCCTTGCCGTCTGGTAAGGGTTTTTCAATAAAGAGGCAAATAAGGCGTGACTTTTGCAAAGCATTCAATTTTGCTTGCCCTGTTAAATCTTTCTATTTAACCGGGGTCCAAGGTTAAGGCTCCGGTAAAGGGGATGTCTTGCAAAGGTCTAAAAGCGAACCAGAGGAAAGTGGTGTGAAGTCCTACCTGAAGGCAACTGTTCTGATCCTTATTGCTTATGCGGCCGCCGGATGCTTGCAAAATCGGCAATTAGTCACGTCTCATAGACCAGGCCCTGAGCCGACCTCGGTCGCGTCGTCTCCAAACCATCCGGAGGAAACACGAGCCCTCGCTGGAGAGTATGCCGGGAATCGGGCAGGTTGGGAGCAAACGCCACCAGCCAGTCAGGTCGGGATTCACATGTCTGGAGAGGCAAGGAGAGAATCCAAGGACACCCAGCAGATCCTGGACGAGGCGTTGGAGTTTTGTCAGACCTCGCAGGATTTTTGGGGACATGGCGATTTTGAAAATGCCATCGCTGCTCTGGATCAGGCGTATAACTTGATCCTAAGAGCAGATACCAATGACAATCCCAAGTTGATCCAACAAAAAGAAGACATTCGCTTCATGATCGGCAAGCGGATGCTGGAGATCTACGCCTCTCGGCATATCGTGGCCAAGGGCAACCATGATGCCATCCCAATGGTCATGAATCGGTACGTCGAAAAGGAAATCAAGTTGTTCCAGGGCGTGGAGAAGGAATTCTTTGTGAGCTCCTATAAACGCTCAGGAAGATATCGGCCCGAGATTCTCAAGGCCCTGAAAGAAGCCGGACTCCCAAAGGAGCTCTCGTGGCTTCCGCTGATTGAAAGCGGGTTCAAGGTAAAGGCCCTGTCCCGTGCTCGAGCACTGGGATTGTGGCAGTTCATACCTTCGACAGGCTACAAGTTTGGCCTAAAAAGGAACGAATGGATAGACGAAAGGATGGATGTCACCAAGTCTACCCTTGCAGCCATTGACTATCTTAAAGAACTTCATAACATATTTGGCGACTGGATGACTGTGCTGGCAGGATACAACTGCGGAGAGACAAGGGTCCTTAGGGTGATACGAAATCAGAATATCAACTATCTGGACAACTTTTGGGATGTTTTTGAAAAACTCCCATGGGAAACAGCACGTTATGTCCCGCGCTTCCTGGCAGCCCTTTTCATCATAAACGACCCGGAGAGATTTGGATTCGACCGGAAAGATCTCGATCTACCCCAATCCTATACGAAGGTCACCGTTGCAAAGCAAATGCGGCTCAAAGATATCGCAAAGGCCATAGGCATCTCTCATACAAGTCTTGAGGATCTCAACCCTGAACTCCGCCACAAGGCAACACCCCCTGACTCCTATGATCTAAAGGCACCGAGGGGCAAGCGTGCTCTTCTTATCGTAAGACTGGATGAAATCCCGGTGTGGACCCCAGCCAAAAGGCTGTATGCCTATCACCGGGTTCGGCGGGGAGAGACGCTGTCGCACCTGGCCGACCGCTACCGGACCAGTGTTCGTGCCATCGCTGCTGCCAATCACATCAGAAGGCGCGGTTTTATCAGGGTAGGACAGAGACTAAAGATACCCTTAAGGGGCAAAGGACGAGTTTACGCAAAGGCGAGAAAAGCTGTCAATTCCGGGCAATCAGGATCTATTATCCACCGCGTCAAAACGGGGGACTCCCTCTGGCTACTGGCCAGGCGCTACAACACAAACACCAGGGAGATCATACGTCTCAACAACCTTAAGACCACTCGTCTGCACATCGGACAGCGACTGGTTATCCGTAGAGGAACAGATGCGGTGCAAACCGGCGCGGATACCAACACATACCAGGTTAGGCGCGGCGACAGCCCCTATGAAATTGCCCGTAGCCATAACATGAAGCTGGAACAATTTCTCCGCATCAATGACCTCACGCCACGGAGCAAGATATACCCGGGCCAAGTGCTTGCGGTCGAGATAAGATAGACACGGCCCCCGTAGCTCAGTGGATAGAGCAAAGGATTCCTAATCCTTGCGCCGCGTGTTCGATTCACGCCGGGGGCACCAGAGACTTTAAGGGGTTAACTCGTGATGGGTTAGCCCCTTTTTATTCTGTGCGAGGATTTCTGTAGTCGGTTCTTGTCATGCCGCCTTCATACGGAGGCACCATCGTCGATACTTGCATCCAAATTGGTCGCAATATGCATCGGCTCTGGCAAAGCAGTCGAAATTGCCTTCCTTTAACTGTTTTTTGTGAATTATCGGAGAGGCAACCTCTCTGAAGCAGGAATCACAAAGGGACGAACTAATATCGTCAGGTCCCCAAATAATCGATGAAGCTTTTTCCCACTCCTTGTGGCAGTTAATACACTTAACACGCAGTTTATTCATGGCCTGCACCACTAATGGAGCTGCACATGCAGTTATAAAATCGCTGCACCCTGCCCGCCACCCGCCTGCCAACGCCTGAGACAGCATTGAGCTTATGTGCTGGCATTTCTGGCAATGGCGGGCAGGTTGCCAAGCACGCTAGCGTGTAAGCTGCATGCCGTACGGGGCGTTGGCAGGCGGGGATTTTATACAACGCGGCTACGCCGCTTAAAAAAAGGAAATTCCTATACAATCAAGTTAAACATTTGCATTCTTATGGATCCTTTGCTCTTTGTAGAAGAGATAACAAGAGCCAAGCCACACCCCTTATGTACGACAGATCCGCTAGCATTAAGAAAGGGCCCATATGTTCGCGGAGTCGTGTTTACCTTCTATGATGTCCCCTATGGCCGTGGCGCACTCCATTTCCTGTTCTTTGCCGCCAGGGCAGGTGATCGAGACGCATCTTCCCTCGATGTCAACGCTGTCTATTGTGCATCCAAACCGGGAAGTAACGATCGAGACAACTTGGAGGAAATTCAAGTCTTCTTGTACCATCTTTCTTTCCTCATTCTTTCGGTTAATAGGCTTTGAACACTGTTTCTCCTATGTTGCTCTTATGTTGCGTCTTTTGCATCAAGTGTGCCAAGACGAGATGTTTCTGGGGGAATGATGAAAAAACAGTAAATTCTATATGTTCAAGATGGAAAGCTTTGTTGGCAGGATATTTTGAAACAAACGGCAACCCGGGTGTTCATGACGCCTTTACAAATCAAAACTCAAGAGTTATATTCCATCACAAGGAGGGAAAAAGTAAGGGTCTCAAGGAATCCTTTTAGCTTTCCGCCGTAGGCGGATAGAAATTCTGAGACGGTTACCCTTCGTGCTAAGGAGTTATCCATGGAATACATCAAGATACGCTTTGGAAAAAATCTCGGACACATGCACAGCAGGCTTCAGAGAACCATAGACGACATGTTGCGGCAGGTCAACCCTATGCTGGCGCTGGCCGAGCAGACCTGGCGTCCTCAGATGGACATGTATGAAACGCCCGAAGAGATCATTATTGTCGGAGAGATTTCTGGCGTGGATAAGGAAGACCTGGAAGTGGAACTTGACCCAAAGGCTGTGAAAATAACGGGTTTGAGGCGGGAGACCGCCCGTGTTCCAGGCATGAAATACCATCTGGCCGAGATCGCCTACGGTAAGTTTGAAAGGATTTTCCTCCTGCCGGTGCCAATAAACCCTGAGGAAGTCAAGGCCTCTTATGCCAATGGTCTTGTGAAGATCACCATGGCAAAGCATCTGCCCAAGCAGGCCCGTCAGATTCCTATTGAGGTTGAATAAGGGGAATCCGCCTTCGGCGGAATGGAATAGTTGCAGAAATTACGAGACGTACAATCAGGAGATATAGATATGGTAGCAGAAGACGATAACCATGCTCTGCCAACAGGAAATGAAACCCCCAAGGTTCCAGAGGTATTGCCGATCTTGCCTGTCATAGATCTGACACTCTTTCCCAGAATGGTCCTGCCTCTGGTGGTCCACGGGGAGGAATCCCGGAAATTGGTCGATGAGGCCATGGGCAAAGACCGGCGCATCGGGGTCCTCGTTTCCAAGAAGAAAGACCTGAAGGTTTCCCCCAAACCTGATGACCTTTATAGCGTGGGCACCGTAGCCTTGATCCTGAAGATGTCCAAACCTGATGAGAAAGGGACCCAACTCCTTGTTCAAGGCGTCAGCCGGTTTCGAATTGAGGAATACCTTTTAGACAAGCCGTATCTTCGCGCCCGGATTGAGTCCATCCCTGAGCAAACCACCAAGGACATCGAAATAGAAGCCATGACGAGCAATCTGGGGGGCCTCTTCCAAAGGGTCTTAAAGCTTTCTCCTTACCTTCCAGGGGAGTTAGGCGCTTTGGCTATATCGCTCGATGATGGCGGAATGCTTGCAGACCTTATTGCATCGAGCCTGAACATAAGCAAGGAGGAAAAGCAAACGATCCTTGATAGTCAAGACGTGAAGGAACGCCTGAAAGAGGTTACCAGATTGATCAACCGAGAGCTTCAAGTCCTTGAGCTGGGACAGAAGATCCAGTCTCAGGTCAAGCAGGACATGGATAAAGCCCAGCGGGAGTTCTACTTGCGGCAACAGCTTAAGGCTATCAAGGAGGAGCTGGGTGAAAAGGACGAACGAAAATTAGAAGTCGATGAGTACCGGGCCAAGATCGCGGAGAAGAACCTTCCCGAGGAGGCCAAGAAAGAGGCCGACCGGGAACTGGAACGCCTGGAGCGGATGCATCCATCTTCATCGGAATACACCGTCGCCTCCACCTACCTTGACTGGCTGACCGTCCTTCCCTGGAATGAAGCGACTGAGGACGTCTTAGACATAAAGAGTGCCCAGAAGGTCTTGGATGAAGACCATTACGATCTGGAGAAAGTCAAGAAGCGTATCATAGAGTACCTCGCTGTTCGCAAGCTCAAACCCGACTCCAAAGGTCCAATACTCTGCTTTGTAGGCCCGCCCGGTACGGGTAAGACCTCCCTGGGCCGTTCCATTGCCAGGGCACTCGGCAGAAAGTTTATCCGCATATCGCTGGGCGGTGTGCGGGACGAAGCCGAAATACGGGGCCATCGCCGGACCTACGTGGGTGCCCTGCCTGGACGAATCATCCAGGGGATCAGGCGAGCCGAGAAGAACAACCCCGTCTTCATGCTGGACGAGATCGACAAGGTGGGAAGTGATTTTCGAGGTGATCCTTCTTCAGCTCTCCTTGAGGTGCTTGATCCCGAGCAAAACTTCACCTTTTCCGATCATTACCTCGATGTCCCTTTCGATCTTTCCAAGGTGATGTTTATTACTACCGCGAACATCCTGGACACTATTCCGCCGGCCCTTCGAGACCGTATGGAGGAGTTGGACCTACCGGGTTATACGGAAGACGAAAAGCTGAAGATCGCTCAACGCTATCTCGTTCCCCGACAACTGGAGGCACATGGCCTCACACCGGAAGTGCTTACCATTACTGCAGACGCCATCAGACGCATCATATCCGGCTATACCAGGGAGGCCGGTTTACGGAACCTTGAACGAGAGATAGCCGCCATATGTCGGGGTGTGGCTTGCGTAGTAGCGGACGGACGCAAAGGACCCACACGCGTCAAGGCAAGGAGTCTCCACAAATTCTTGGGCCCTGTCCGGTTTCGTTCTGAGGCGGGCGAGCGCATATCAGTCCCCGGTGTGGCAGCGGGCATGGCCTGGACCCAGGCAGGTGGAGACCTCATCTTTGTGGAAGCCACCAAGATGAAGGGGAGACACGCCTTGACCCTAACTGGCCAACTCGGGGACGTCATGAAGGAATCTGCCACGGCCGCCCTCAGCTTCATCCGTTCCCACGCCAAAAAGTTTAACATACCTGAAAACTTTTACGAGAACCAGGAGATCCATGTCCATGTGCCGGCTGGAGCGATACCGAAGGATGGTCCGTCTGCCGGTGTCACCATGCTGACCGCTCTGGCCTCCCTCCTGACTGATAAGACTGTGGCCAGTGACATGGCCATGAGTGGTGAGATTACCTTGAGGGGTCAGGTCCTTCCAGTGGGTGGAATCAAGGAGAAGGTCCTTGGCGCTCACCGGGCCGGAATCAAGAGAATCGTTCTGCCTAAGTGGAACGAGAAGGACCTTGAAGATGTCCCCAAGAAGGTCCGTAAAGCCATTCAGTTCCATTTTGTGGAGACCATGGACGAGGTATTGAAGGTTGCTCTGCCCAAGAGTTAGCCGAGGCTTCGGTTTTAGGCGCCCACATAAATCCCCCTGCCAGCTCTCTTGATTTTGCCCTGCTTGGACGCCCTGTTGAGGATATTCCTGATTTTCTTATCTTCGAATCCGGTCTTTTTTTTCAGCGTGGGCACATCAACGCCTTTCTTCGACCTCTTGATAATCTTGACAGCCTGATCAGTGGCAGTCAGCGCAGCGGTTTTCTTGACAGCACCTTTCTTCTTTGCAGGGGCCTTTTTTGTAGTCTTAGCCTTGGCCTTGGGTTTCCGTTTGCCAGCAGCTTGAGCCTTTTCAAGCTTGTCAACCTTCTTTGCCATTTGCTCAGTCTTTCTTGTCATGGTTTTGAGTTCCCTGGTTACAGCCTGCAGATCCTTGTTCAACTTTTTCATGACCGCTCTCCTCCTTTTTGATTTTGGTTTGTTTATAAGCAAACCCCTCTTTCAGCTCTTTACCGCATTTGAAAAAGGGGAGTTTTTCGGGTTTACCTACACCTCACCTGTGGTGTGATTCCGGATGAAATATTCTATCTGAGATATCTGGTTGGGCGCCAGATCCCCAAATTGCACTCCACTTCGCCTCATTTGTATGCAACTGAAAGGGACCTCGTTAGCTACTTCGCAATCCGAAATAGTTTTAAACGGTATTTTGTTCAAATAGAAACTATGATCGCCCAATAATATTTCTAATTCAAATGATCCGTTTGACCGCTCTTCGCCAGCAATATAACGAAACGCAAGCCCATGCCTGCTCATATCTATGATTTGCCCCACTTTGGTAGAATGGGGCCAAGGAGCCCTGAACACAACAAATATACTGTCCCGGACCTGGAAGCGCTTATGTTTCCTTCGCTCCACTACCTCTTTTCTCTTGGTAATGACACACAGATTCCGTTTGATAATGCTGTGATCTGCACCGGGGCAAATTGTTTGTGATTTTTCCTTTCTCAGATCATCTATCAGATACGCTTTGTTCATATGGGTCCTCCTGAAATATGGACTAAATAAAGACCATAAATGACCGTGGAAATATGCAAGAATCCTGCCAACTTACCAGCATTTGCTAACATATCGACATGTTACGGTCTATCTCAAGGTGAAATGTTATTATTACGAAGAGTTAACTTATCATTCGCTTAATAGGGATAGACTTTTGTTAATTTTGAGAATCTATAAGAAGATATATATATTCCTCAGGTTTCGGGTTTCAGGGGAGAACGCAGTGACAACGAGGAATTATATGGATGTGCAAAAAAAGTGTAAACTGGTGTCAGGTGTCAGGACATATGAAGGTGTCAGGGACAATCAGGTTTCAGCACTGCCGTTTTACTTTCCTGACACCTGAACACTGACACCTGAAACCTACATGTGCCCTGAAACCTGACACCTGAAACCAAAACGGGATAAAGATTTAGGGCCATATAAGAATTAATCTAAGTACGAATTTATTAAGCGAACGACGAGTTATTTATTCATCCAATCGACAATATTCAATCTTCAATATTCAATCGACAATATACAATCCCTATGATTCGCACCTTTCTAAAATCAAAGATTCACCGGGCCACGGTGACCGAGGTTGACCTGAACTACGAAGGGAGCCTGGGGGTCGATGCCGACCTGATGAAAGCGGCAAATATCTTACCTTACGAGTTGGTTCAAGTATATAACATCAACAACGGTGAGCGATTCGAGACCTATGTGATAGAGGAGGCACCGGGCTCAGGGACCATTGCCCTCAAGGGGGCAGCAGCCCGAAAAGGCGCCCAGGGAGACTTAATTATTATTACCTGCTATACCACCATAGATGACAAAAACCTAAGAGACTTTACGCCCGCGATCATCCTTGTGGATAAAAACAACAAGAGAACTTAGTTCGCTTCGCTCACAATTGGAATAATGGAACAATGGAACGGTGGAATGATGGGCACAATTGTTATTTGTTATTTGTTAATTGTTATTCGAATAACTTATAACCAATAACGTATAACGTAGATGTCTGGCACAGATCAACTGCAATTAAGAGACCCTTGATTCCGATGCGTTCTACAGATTGAGTGACATCATATAAGGAGGACAGATGAGCAAAAAAGACTACTTATTTACCTCTGAATCGGTGACCGAAGGGCACCCTGATAAAGTGGCCGATCAGATATCGGACGCCATCTTGGACGCCATCATAGATTATGACCCGAAGGGTCGGGTCGCTTGCGAAACCCTTGTGACCACAGGCCTTGTTTTTATATCCGGAGAGATCACCACCACATGCTATGTGGATATGCCTCACATCGTTCGGGAAACGATTCGCGACATCGGCTACAATTCTTCAAGCATGGGTTTTGACTGGGAAACCTGCGCAGTGATTACCAGCATTGATCAGCAGTCCGCTGACATTGCGCAAGGTGTAAACGGAAAAGGGCTTTTCAAGGAGCAGGGAGCCGGTGATCAGGGCCTTATGTTTGGCTATGCGTGCAATGAGACCCCTGAACTGATGCCCATGCCAATATGTTATGCACACAAGCTGACAATGCGCCTGGCAGAAGTGCGCAAGAACGGGCCCGTTGATTTTCTGCGACCCGACGGCAAGTCCCAGATCACCATTCAATATGAGAACGGCAGTCCCAAACGGGTGGAAGCTATTGTGATTGCCGCCCAACACAGCCCGGATATCTCCTATTCAAACTTAAAGGAGGCGATTATCGAGGAAGTCATCAAAAAGGTTGTACCAAAGAAGATGATCGACGGGGACACCAAGTATTTTATCAATACAACGGGGCGTTTCGTGGTCGGAGGCCCAATGGGGGATACCGGCCTTACCGGCCGAAAGATCATTGTGGATACCTATGGTGGCCAGGGGAGTCACGGCGGGGGCTGCTTCTCAGGTAAGGACCCCTCCAAAGTGGACCGGAGCGCGTCTTATATGGCAAGACATATTACAAAGAATATCGTAGCAGCCGGATTGGCCACAAAATGCGAAGTGCAGCTCGCCTACTCTATCGGTGTGGCCCGGCCTATTTCCGTACTGGTTGATACCTACAAGACCGAAGTAATTCCCCGAAAACGGATCTGCGAAATTGTGAATGAGGTATTTGACCTCAGGCCCGCACCGATCATTGAATATTTGAACCTCCTGCGGCCTATTTACAAGAAAACTGCCTGCTACGGACACTTTGGCCGGAATGATCCGGACTTCACGTGGGAAAAGACCAATATGGTGGACGTGCTGATAAAAAAGGCAGGTATAAAAAAGCCCAGGAAAAAAGCGGCCGGGGCCAAAACAAAATCGAAGTCTCGGCTGTAGTTAACCGGTATGCCCATTGCGGGTTACTGGATACTGGATACTGGATGCTCGATGCTGGATAAATAAAATTAGATGGCATCCTTCATTTTCGCCATAAAGTAGTTTACACCTATTGACCAGTGTTCAGGTTTCAGCCCGCCTGCCAACGCCTGAGACAGCATTCAGCTTATATGCCGGCATGTCTGGCAATGGCGGGCAGGT
>JAUWXF010000170.1 GCA_030616475.1 Desulfobacterales bacterium | reverse complement strand
TCGCATTGCTTTCAGCAGTACCTGTGCCTGAACCGGACCATAGACGTGAACTGAAAACCCTTTCCGGTGATGTGCCAAGTCCTTTGGACCCGCTTCCCGGGTGCAGATTTCAGGGGAGATGTCCTCTGGTTGAAGATCGATGCAGAAAAGTGGAAGTTGGGTTCTACCATGCAAGCGATAATCACAGGGTGCGGTGCTGGAAGGTTATATAGCGGCGATAATCATCGGCAATGGCCTCAGTTCTCGCTTCAAGGGGTCGAGTACAAGTCCAAGCGCCTCAAGGGTAAACGTCCCGAGGAGTTTGTAATCGCCCTCTTCGCCAAAGACGACATCAGCTCCTCCTACCTTCTCGCCAATGCCGGTCTTTGGCAGGCGGCGAAGTCTTGAGCGGTGAGGCGACCTGCCCGCCATTGCCAGAAGGATCAGAATAACGACCACCTCGGTTTGCCCACCACTCAAACATTGGGTTAGGATGAATGAAACAGGTTGTCATAGAGAACCCGGTCATCAACTCACCCTTTGAAGAACCCAAAAGGCACTTTCTCTTTTCCGAAGAGGGCATCACCAACGAGATTGAGGAAGAGTTCCACAAAGGTTGATCATGAAACCAGTCAAGCTTTCCAAGCATCTGCTCAGTGATTTGCGGACCCTGATTGCCGATGCCCGGCAGGATGTGGCGCGAAGGGTGAACTCTGCGTTGGTGCTGCTGTATTGGAAAGTCGGTCAGCGGATTCGTCAGGACATCTTGAAGGAAAAAAGGGCGGGATATGGGGAAGAGATTGTGCACGCACTGAGTGCACAATTACAGATTGAGTTTGGCAAAGATTTCACCAAGCGCAATATCTTCAATATGATCAGGTTCGTCGCGGTGTTTTCTCGCGTCATTCCAGGTACTTACCCTAGTATTGACACTGCACTTGAGCGAGCGCAGTTGTTCAGACAGGAGGGGTTAGATTGTTCGGCCTGGACCAAGTTGTAATGCTCCCAGAACCCCTGGTTTGGTCGTGGTACTTAGTGCTCGCCAGAAATCAGTGCGGATCAGTTAGAAATCCTCTTACAGTTGAAAGTTCACCGTAAATAGCTCGTGTTGGGCTCCGGCGATTTTGTCGAGGACTTTCTAGCAAGAGAATTGGCACAGAAATAGATACTGCTTGCCAAGTTATTCAACTACTAGGTTAATGGACATGACTTTTGATTACGAACATCAAATGGTGATGCCTGCTGAACAGTGGCTTGCGTTGCAGGGGTTAGCGACGAAAAGAGAATTTTCTACACCATGGGGAATTTGTGATCTCGTTGGGTGCTCCTTTAGGAAAGCAAGCGTAAAGAAGAGGCTTGCACTTGGACAAACCAAGCCTATTGGCCCTCAAATCCGCGTAATGATTCTGTCGCAAATTCCCGACCAAGAAGAAAATAAAAGTATTACCCTCCGAGGGCTGCAACGCAAGTTTACGGGTTTCCTGGATGAGCTGACCGTTGGTGTTGAGGTAGATCGACTCATAACAGACAAGTTTGTCCAGATAACGCCTCGGGGGAACTTACAGAAGCTAAACGGATGGGTCCCGCTACACAAAAAGCTGGTTACTTTGGAACTTAAGTTGACCCGTGTCAATGATGCACTACGTCAGGCGATTTGTCATCTGGAATTCAGTGATGAATCCTATGTGGGCGTGCCTATGAAGACTGCGCTACGTTTGATGAGGAGTAGGAAAAAGGCAGAATTTGTTCGGGAGGGAATTGGTGTTCTCGGGGTCGGTGGCAGAAAGTGTAAAGTGTTCCTGAAATCCAAACCCGTGAACTCCAATCGAAATCAAGTAATCCAGATGCATTGTGTTGAACGGTTTTGGCGAACGCATCCTAAAGGCAATTGAGCATATAAGTCTCAGCTACTCTTTCCGCCTTTGTTGCCGCATTCCCAGGCCGAGGTAAATCGGGCAATTGTTTTCCCAAGACATAGGCTGAGGATAGATCTTGATATAAAGCAAGCGATCGTCCAGCCTCTGGAACAGCCTCAAACTTATCAAACCATTGCTTATAGAATCTTGCTATTTGATCTCTGGCAGGATCTTGGTTTGAAAGAAGATCGAGGTTTTTCTTGAGGTATGAGAAGTTTCTATATGCAACACTCTTCCGATTAACTCGTTTAAGGGCATCATCCAGCCACGTCCTGAGTTGAGGAGCTACAACAGCCCATCTTGCGCGGAGGACGTGTTCTAACAGAGTCAATTGATTCAAGTGAGATGCGCAACATTTTGGAGTCAGAATAGAATTTCCTTAGGCGGCGAAAGTCATCTTCGCTATTTACAAAAGGTATATGACATGCCATTGTAGACGCTCCTCTGTTGTACTGTGCACCCTTAGGTTAGCCACATGGTCCCTCCAGTGGTCGGCTTGAGTCTGAACGTCTTTGAGGTCGTTAAAAGATCTTAAAGGCCAGAAGTTGTATCGGATGTAGTGAATGGCGCCTTTTTCCACCTTGCCTTTTTCATGGGGGCTTCTGACGTTACATGCATAGGGAACAATGGCAAAGGGGCGGAGGAACTCAAGGAAAGCCTCGTTGAAGCGTATGAGGGAGCCCTCTCTTTCTATGACAGCGGTTAACATGTTGTCGACAATCAGTTCTTTTGGTGTGCCCTGAAAAAAGGAAAAAGCGTTGAGTAGGCATCGGTGCAGGGTTTCCTGCCTCTGGGAGTGTGTAAACTCCAGGTAAAGCAAACGGCTGTGACATTCGATAACAGCCATACAGTAGAGTTTCCTTTTTGTGTTGCCGTATTCAATGGAGCCGAAGTGGCCCCAATCGATCTGGCATTGCTGGCCTGGTGCAGATTCAAACCGAATGAAGGCGGTTTTCTTTTTGAAGTCCTTACGAATGCTCTGGAGGTAGTCTTTGACGATGGTAAGTCCGCCATCAAATCCTTGTTGAGCAAGACGTTGGCGTATAACAGCTGTGGAGACAGAGGGATCGATTTCCAAAAATCGGCCGATTTGCTCTTTGAAAGGATCCAGTTTGCTCGCCCTTACTATGACAGGTTTTTCTGGACTCACACACCCAGCCGGCGATCTTTGCAAGCCCGCCTGCCATTGCGAGGCACGAGCGGGCAGGTCGGCGAAGCCGGGCGGGCACGAGCGGGCAGGACCGCACCTGCGCCGATAAAAGCGTATCTATGCCGGTTGTGTGCAATAACTTACAAAGGAAAGGCAAGGTACACATAAGGATGGAAGCGTGATCTAAATTGCTGGAAATCCTTCAATTCAGATGATCAGCAGTCGTTGGAGTATGCCGAACGGCTTTAGAGTGAACGATCCAGCAACTCGGGATTTGAGTTGACCCATGTTAGGATTGCAGCCAGAATTCTCTCTACATCACTGAGTTGGTCATGGCATATATGATACAGTTCATCAGTTGTAACTTCGTCATAAAAGTGCACCATTCGATTTCGATATCCTGCTAACTCGCGCATGAGTGTTGCATCTTCTGACTGCAACACTCCCTGCCTGCGAAGTTCCATGGGAATCTCTTTGTATTCCGCGACAGCTTTGCCGAACCCTTTAGCCAAAACATGTCTGCCCAAATCCATTAAGGCTTCAAGCCCTCTTCGCAGGTAAGATTCTGCAGAAGCTATGTTTCTCGGATCAGAGAGAAAAGACTCAATAGAATCAATGGGTAATACTTGAATCCCTTCTATCATTTTTTTGATCCAGGCAGTTCGCTCAACAATAATCTTTTCTCGAATTTGTGAAGGTGTCATGAAATTGCCCCGGTAAGGACCTGTTTTCTCCTCTGCCGCTCGAAGTGGGCTAAATCACCCGCCCTACGCAACACATAAAGCTCATATTCCGCCGCAAGATCAGGATCTGCCGAATATAGCTGTTCACCCCTTATTACATCAAGGGCAAGAAATGGCGATGCTTCCGAAAGGATGACCAGATCAACCCTACAAACTCCAAGCAGGTCTTCTAGGTCAACTGTCAATCTAACTCTATCTGTAGCATCTAAACGGCACTTTTGGACCGGCAGTACTCCAAAATCCGCGTCAACATTTTTCTTGTTTGCTATTTTCCCTTTGCCGCCCGCGTAATTAGCTATTTCTTGTGCCCTGCTCCCAAATACATAAAGGGCATCAATATGATAACGATGGCATATCGATTCGATTTTATCTAAGAAATCTGATTTCATGGCATGTCACTACAGAGGCGTCTCGCTTTGGTTTTGATCAAAAAGCTTTAAACGTCGCTTCTCCTCGAAAACCTTTTCCGAAACAAGTTCCCGAAGTAAGCTTTGGTACGAAGTCATGCCTCTTATACGGGCCAAGCGCCCGCCCTGGCGCGACACGACCCCAACAATCTCTTAGTGAGGCAAACCCGGTCTGGGCCAGGGACGCAGGTCATCTATAATAGACTGCGGCAAGGAAACTGAGGTTTTTAGCAGCTTCAGTTTACCTCCATACTTAGGGACAACCTGCATAGATTCTTTTATAACTTCGGGACTTCTAAGGTCAAAGTCCTTTAGGCTGTAACGCTCCCCAGTTCCCTGCTTTTTCTTTTTGCTATTTTGTTTGTTTTTCATAAATCCGCCTCTCATTCATCTTCATATCCCGTGCATGAATTGGGCTCGCCCTGTTAAGTAGAGCTCGTTTCAAAAACGAACGATGGAGAAGATTATTACTTAACAGGGCGAGCTATTTCATTGGATTTGTGCTGAAACACGATAAAGAGATGGCGCCCGCCAAAGGTCTGTCCCAATAACACACGTCGATCCGGGATCTTCTTGTGAGGGAAGATAACAAATGGAGGGTTGTTAAAACGTGTATTCATAAAAGTACAGTACCGACATTGCGGTATAAAGTCAAGCCGAAACCAATGAATTTTGGACTGTGTTTATCCTTATGCATATTATGTCCGGCCAACCACCTCTTGCACCACCCAGACGACATTGGCCTGGGTTTTTTTAATTCTCACAATCATTGTTATTGTTTTTGCGAGGCCAATTATCTATTCAGCTAAACTCATCCCTCTTTTTCTTAGTTCTTCTATCTCCCCAACGACAGAAATATTCTCAGCAGTATACCTCCTTTGTCCCCCACGGGTTCTAAGAGGAACAATGATGCCATCAAGCTCCACTTCCCAAAAGCGCAAGGTGGACTTTAGGAATCTTGAGCAGGTCACTGACCTGATTTATGGTTAGGAGATTGTTTTCTTGCTTGACGAGAATGTTGGAGGCGCACTACGTTCGAGGAGCGCTTCGCTTGAGGACCACTTCGTTTGAGGATAGAAGCTATGCGCTTTGCTCTATGCCTCCAACCTCAAGGCCGTTAGGCCGGTCCTCAAGCCCTTAAGCTATGCGGTCGATCTTCCTCCCGAATACAGGGTGCTATGCAAAAGATCTGACTTCGTTAACGACGTCCAAATCGCGGTTACGGCTCTATCCATTTTCGCTTAATCGCTATTGCCGAGTTTTCTCTTAATTTCAGCCAGGCTCATACCATGTCTTCTCAGTTGCTTTATCTGTTCAATGGTAGAAATATTCTCAGCGGTGTAGCGCCTCTGCCCGCCATTTGTGCGCCTGGGCTGTATATGCCCGGAAAATTCCGTTGCCCAATATCGAATGGTAGATCTCTGGACCTGTAACTTTTCGCTTACTTCTTGAATTCTGTATTCCATGTCATGCTCCGTTGATAGTACACGTTATCCGTTGACCGTTATCGGTTGTCCGTACTTAGTTGTTCATCGGTTAACGGTAAACGGTGAACGTTATCTCGCCGGTATTACTGTTTTCGGATTAGAACAGAAGAAACTTTAATTCAACTTTTAGGTTCACTTTAGGATACGCAAGCGATATGCCAGATTATTGATATGTGTTTTCGTTGGAAAACCAATCGGTTAAGGTAGGCAATACTTGGCGGGCAGAAATGATGGCAGGTAAATCCTGCCTGGTGCCGACCAAAAAATGTTGGG
Source organism: Desulfobacterales bacterium (assembly GCA_030616475.1). Taxonomy (GTDB): domain Bacteria; phylum Desulfobacterota; class Desulfobacteria; order Desulfobacterales. Next base: position 671 of record JAUWXF010000170.1, on the reverse strand, counting down.
GGTTTGACACCTGGGTATTAAAGTCCGATTACCATGTTGGCCGGGTACTGCAATCGATGCAATAGGATGGGAGGGAGAGCCGGACAAGCTTCCTTTGGAATGCTATGTGATTGTTACAATTCCCCGAGGGATGCCGGAAAAAATGACAGCAAACCTGATCGGACCAATCGTTTTGACTAAATTTCCCACTCAACCACTCGACGAATTGACCACTCGACAAGGTTTCGCTATGCCCAGTGGTCAAAGAGGATACCCATCATTTCGTCAATCTTTGCCATGAGGTCCAACACCTGTTGTGGAGGAACCTCACGGATCATTTCGCCCGTCTCCTTGTCGAACACTGTCACCTTGATGCGGCCGGTCGGTTCATGAACCGCGAACTCGAGTCCGATGCCCCGGATATTGAAGTGCTCCTGTACAACTTCCAACACGTGTTGAAGGAACTTGTGGTCTGGTTTCTCCGCTTCCTTTTTTTCAGGAGATGGTTCCGCAGCTTTTGGCTTCGCTTCAACAACAGGCTGAATGGCCACCTGGAGCCTTTGTGCAGAAACCGATTCAATTAACATGGTATTATCCCACCGCCTTTTTTAACGTCCTGAAATTTCTATCCGCCTGCGCCTGTCCGCCTCTGGCGGAGCGTAAGATCATAAGTCTCTTATTCTCCTGCCTGC
>JAUWXF010000007.1 GCA_030616475.1 Desulfobacterales bacterium | reverse complement strand
GCAGGCAGGAGAATAAGAGACTTATGATCTTACGCTCCGCCAGAGGCGGACAGGCGCAGGCGGATAGAAATTTCAGGACGTTAAAAAAGGCGGTGGGATAATACCATGTTAATTGAATCGGTTTCTGGACAAAGGCTCCAGGTGGCCATTCAGCCTCTTGTTGAAGCGAAGCCAAAAGCTGCGGAACCATCTTCCAAGAAAAAAGAAGAGGAGAAACCAGACCACAAGCTCCTTCAACAGGTGTTGGAAATTGCACAGGAGCACTTCCAGGTCCGGGGCATCGGACTCGAGTTCTCGGTTCATGAACCGACTGGCCGCATCAAGGTGATAGTGCTCGACAAGGAGACGGGCGAAGTGATCCGTGAGGTTCCGCCCCAACAGGTTTTAGACCTGATGGCAAAGATTGATGAAATGATGGGTATCCTCTTTGACAGCTGGGCATAGCGGAAAGATTTGACCCCGAGTCCGACGAGTCCGATAAAATCGCGAAGCGATTTTATAACAGGTTATATTTTCTAAAAGCCTCAGCCATTTTATGGTCATCCTTGGCAAGTTCCTTTAAAGCATCCATTAATCTCCTCAAGATTCCCTCTTTTTCCATGAATTCAATGGCCTCTCGCCTTGCTTCCCGAATCATGGTCCTCCTGTCCCAGTAACCAAACCCGATAACCACGACGATTAAAGCCGTGAATATAGCTGAAAGGATATAGAAAAAATTGAACATATCCTCAAACCTGTTATTCATATCTTCACGAAGCTCGACGATTCTTTTATCAACCTGATCAAACCTTTTATCAATTTCTACCATTTTTACTTTAAGTTCAATGAGAAGCTCTCTGTCCTTCCGGGTAAATCCACCTTCTGCAAATGTGGGGGCACCGGCAAATACTAACAAAAACAAGATAGCACTAATAAGAAAATATTTCATAAATTAACCTCCTTGGCAGCTTCGTTCAGGTATCAATTTACCATCTCAAAACCCAAAAAGCAAGAGGGATCGAATCAATTTCACATTCCAATGGACCCAATGACCCTATGATTCTTCCTTCTACGCTATCCACTCTGCCCTCTGCACTCTGCGCTATGCTATGTGACCGGCAAATTCTTCAACTTCTAACGTCACAAGATTGACTTTTCTGCCCGGGGCCAGGCAGGATTTGCCTGCCATCATTTCTGCCCACCAGGTATTGCCCATCTTAACCAAGTGGTTTTCCAGCGAAAACAGGCATCAATAATCATGGCATAAGGGTTGCAGGCCTTAAAGTGAACCTAAAAGTTAAATTAAAGTTTTGTCAATTCTTAGCCGAAAAAGGAAATAACAACGAGAATGTTTTCCGTTCACCGACAGACAACGGACCCCCCCCCCGCCTCGCCTGAGCGAGAGCGATGGCGGGCAGGCAACGGTCAACGGAAAATGGAAAATGGGGAGCGAAACGAAATGAAATACAGAATCCAAGAAGTAAGCGAAAAATTACAGGTGCCTAAATCGACGATCCGGTATTGGGAAACGGAGTTTTCTGACCTGGTAAGGCCCAAACGGACCAATGGCGGGCAACGGAGATATTCTAATGAAGACATTGATAAACTAAGACAAATCAAGAACATACTTTACCGAAAAAACAGAACCATCGCTGAAGCCAGGAATATTCTCAGAAAGGGAAATGCGGACATCGGAAAGATAAACTGGGAAAAGCAGTCTATTCTATTAACCGGGGGGACAGGCTCATTTGGCAAACATTTTACAAAGATCATGCTGGAAAAATATCATCCCAAGGCAATTAGAATATACAGTAGGGATGAATTAAAGCAGCACGAGATGCGTCAGCACTTCACGGATGCCGATGATTCACCCATGCGCTACTTCATCGGGGATGTGCGAGACGCTGATCGTCTGAAAAGGGCCATGGAAGGTGTGGATATTGTTATCCATGCCGCAGCGCTCAAACAGGTGCCGGCATGCGAATACAACCCTTTCGAGGCAGTCAAAACGAACATTCACGGAGCAAGGAATGTCATTGATGCAGCCATTGACACGGGTGCCAAAAAAGTAGTTGCCCTAAGTTCGGACAAAGCGGTGAGCCCTGTCAATCTGTACGGTGCCACAAAGCTTTGTGCCGACAAAATATTTATTCATGGCAATTCTTATTCAGGGCCAAGAGGTACGCGATTTAGCTGTGTGCGCTATGGAAATGTTATTGGGAGCCGTGGAAGCGTTATCCCCCTGTTTAAGGAGCAGAAAAAAACGGGTAAGATAACCATAACCGACAAACGAATGACCAGATTCTGGCTAACGCTCGATCAGGCGGTTGAGCTGGTTATCAATACCCTTTGCCACATGCAGGGAGGAGAAATCTTCGTTCCCAAGATTCCGAGTATGAAGATCATGGACCTGGCCCAAGCAATAGCGCCTGAATGTGAGATTGAGGTTATCGGGATCAGACCGGGGGAAAAGCTCCACGAGGCTCTGATCACGGAAGAGGAAGGGAGAAATACAGTAATGTACAACGGCATGTATGTGATTATGCCCAACCATTCATGGTGGAAAAGACAGAATTACAAAGACTGCGAAAGGTTACCCGAGGGCTTTGTCTATACCAGCGATAACAATGACGAGTGGCTGAGGGTAGAGGACTTGAGGGAAATCATACATAGTTCTTCGTTGTGGGAAGAGGATTCCGCTTACAAATTGCTATCGACCATTCACAAGTTAAATGAAAAGGTTATTCTGAACATGCTTAATTCTGAGGAGGGTATACCGGAAAGCGGAGGGCGACTCGCTGCGGACCGGTAGCTGGTCATCAACAAGAAAACAAGCGGAAACGTAAAAAAGAGATTGATTTTCACCACAGAGACACAGAGGACACAGAGGATATAGGCTTTTTGATTTGCCGGGAGATACCGGCAAATCAAAACCATCAGTCCGCCCGAGGCGGACAAGGCGCTTTTACTTCTATGGTCACGGTTACATGAACATAAACGACCTTGTTCGATCTTGAGAACATTCCGCCGCAGGCGGATGGGATCTTTTATCCAATCGCCGTCTCCCGATTGGATAAAAAAGATAATAAACTCTTTGTCCTCCGTGCCTCTGTGGTGAAGAAGGGACAAAAACGGAAAACAGTGAACTGTGAACAATCGTATATTCCTTACGCTCGTCAATGGATTGATGAGGACGACATCCAGGCGGTCGTTGAGGTCCTTCGGTCAGACTGGCTTACCCAGGGTCCCAAGGTGAGAGAATTTGAACAGGCTTTTGCCGGTTATGTGGGGGCCAAATTCGCCGTGGCCGTAACCAGCGGCACCGCAGCCCTGCATGCAGCCATGTATGCCGCAGGCATTGGTCCAGGGGATGAAGTCATTGTGCCGCCCATGACATTTGTGGCTACAGCGAATAGCGTGGTTTTTCAGGAAGGAACACCTGTCTTTGCAGACGTTGAGCCGGATACTCTGCTTGTTGACCCCAATGAGGTAGAGGCAAAAATCACACCCCGAACCAAAGCAATCGTAGCAGTAGATTATGCCGGACAGCCCTGCGACTATGATTCACTTCAGGCCATTGCTAGAAAGCATGGTCTGATCCTGATTGCAGATGCCTGCCATGCCCTTGGGGCCGAATATAAGGGAAAAAGAGTGGGCACGCTGGCGGACCTCACTGTCTTCAGCTTTCATCCGGTAAAACACATCACAACCGGTGAAGGGGGAATGATAACCACAGATGATGCCGAATTGGCTGAGCGAATGCGCTTGTTTCGCAACCATGGTATCACCCGCGACCAGTCAAAATTTGCGAGGATAAATGGAAAAATTCAGAACCCCATGCTCCATGCTCCATGCTCCATGCCCTTTTATTACGAGATGCTTGATCTGGGATTCAATTACCGAATGACAGACCTTCAGTCCGCACTCGGTATGAGCCAGTTGAAGAAAATAGACATGTTCATACGAAAAAGGAGAGAAATTGCGAATTACTACAACCAGGCATTCAAAGGTCTTGAGGATCATATAACCCTTCCTCCTGGTGACAATGAAGAACATGCCTGGCATTTGTATGTCATTCAACTCAAAAGGGGAAACAGGGACTCGGTATTTAGAAAGCTCAGGGAAAATGGGATAGGAGTCAATGTTCATTATATACCTGTCTACTTGCAGCCGTATTACCAGGGACTGGGATATGAAAAAGGGATCTGTCCTCATTCAGAGGAATATTTTGCCAGGGCGATTACCCTCCCTCTCTATCCGGCAATGAAGACAAGTGATATGGAACGGGTAGTAGAAAAGGTCTGCGGGATATTGCGTGAGTACGATGACTGACAAAACATATAAAGCTGCAATAATAGGCTGTGGAAGGGTGGCGTGGTTGCTGGATAAGGACCCTCTTATTCCGAATAAGCCGTGTACGCATGCAGGGGCTTATCAGGCTGTTGATAGAACAGAGATCGTGGCAGCCGCTGATATAAGGGCTGATAGAATTCATGACTTTTCCAAAGAGTATAGGATCGACAATGTCTATCTTGACTATCGTGAAATGCTAGAAAAGGAGTCTCCTGATATCATAAGCATATGTGCCTATGCACCACAGCGTTTCAATATGGTATCAGACGCCATACATGCGGGGGTAAAGGGGATATGGTGTGAAAAGGCATTTGCAACATCTTTGTCTGAAGCTGACGAGATGGTGAGGTTGTCTGAAGATCACGGGGCGATACTTATCATATCTCATATGAGGCGCTGGAGTTCAGCCTACAAGCTTGCCAGGGAATTGATATCAGACGGCGTAATTGGAGAGCCCGTCTCGGTAGTGACCCATTTTAGCGGTAACATGATCCATACGGGCACGCATGCCTTTGATGTCCTGAGATTCCTTTTCGGAGATGCAAGCTGGGTTCAAGGGAGTTTGGAGGCATTTGACTCCACAAAGAATCTTATTTCTCAGGATACCGGGGGCTATGCGCTAATCTGTTTTGACAGTGGCGTATACGCTACGGTGCACGCTGATAGCAAGGGATACTTCATATTCGAATTTGACATAATGGGTACTAACGGCAGGATAAGGATAGGTAACTGGCTCTTTGAGCTATGTCTCGCGGAAGAAAGCAGGACAGAGACAGGGCTTGTTGAACTGTACAGGAAGGAGACGGACTTGAAGGAGAATAACTTGTGGATTGAGGCTGTCGAGCACCTTGTAGCGTGTATGGAAGGAAAGGCAGAGAACATAAGCGGTCCGTCTGACGGTATGGCCGCCCTTGAAATAGCCCTTGCAATACACGAGTCCCATCAAAATGAAGGCAGAGTTGTTGGCCTTCCATTGGAAAACAAGACTCTCAGGGTCATGAGCAGGTAGGCGGCAACGTGAATGATCGTTATCCGTTGACGGTTCACGGTTCACTGAAAACTGAGATAATATTCTCATCAATAGAGAAAATCAAAGAGTTTTTTAATGCAAAATGCGATCCGTTTAGTTTTGGGCACAGTCCAGCTTGGCATGCCTTATGGCATTGCCAATGAAACCGGACAGCCTGATCTCTCAACCAGCCAAGCCATTATTCGAGAGGCCTGGAAACATGGGATCCGCGAATTTGATACGGCACAGGGTTATGGAAGAAGTATAGAAATTCTGGGATATTGCCTGTCACAATTGGAGAGAAGCAAAGACGCTCTGGTTACCAGTAAGTTTGATCCGAGCCTGAACCATTTGAGCCGGAAAGAACTTTCAAATGCGTTGGATGAAAGCTTAGCCCTCCTTCACATTTCAAAACTTGCAGGCATCATGCTCCACAGAGAAGAACATTTGGACCTATGGGAGAAAGGGCTAAAAGAAATTATCCTCGGTTTTGTTAAAGAAGGAAGGGTAGATAGGGTTGGAGTTTCAGTCTATTCTCCCAAAAAGGCCCTGCAAGCCTTGGAGACCGCTGGAATTGATATGGTTCAATTCCCCACAAACATATTGGACAGGAGATTTGTCGATGCCGGTGTTTTTGACCTCGCAAGAAAAAAGGGCAAAGAATTGTATATCAGAAGTGTTTTTTTGCAAGGGCTACTGTTAATGGATCGCGAGCAACTTCCAGTTGAAATGAATAATATTGCACGACCAGTCTTAGAGAAATTGGAATTTGTTATTAAGGAATTCAATCTGACCAGGCAGGAATTGGCTTTGGGATACGTAAAAACGCAATTTCCGGAGGCAAAAATTATTTTTGGAGCGGAAACAGTAGGCCAAGTCAAAGAGAATGCGGGTTTTTGGAATTCCAATCTACCCCAAACCGTTATAGAGCGTTTGCACCAAGCATTTGAATCAGTTGACAGAACAATTCTAGACCCTGTTTTATGGCCAAAACTACTAGACAAGAAAGCACACTAAAGTGAACCTTAGAAAAAGTCTACATATGCAGGATCGGGCCAGGAAGCGCATTCCGGGTATGACCCAACTTCTCTCCAAGCGGCCGGACATGTTCTCACTGGGGGTTTGGCCCGGATATTTCAGCAAGGCCAAAGGTGCAGAAGTTTGGGATTTGGATGGGAATAAGTACGTAGATATGAGTATTGCTGGCATAGGTGCAAATGTTTTGGGATATGCTGACCCGGATGTAGACGCTGCTGTTTTGGAAGCTGTTGCCAACGGCACAAGCTGTTCTCTGAATTGTCCTGAAGAAGTTGAACTGGCTGAACTGCTTTGCGAACTCCATCCCTGGGCAGATATGGTTCGTTACGCTCGAACCGGGGGCGAGGCCATGGCCATTGCTGTGCGCATTGCCAGAGCACACACGGGCAAAGATAAAATTGCATTCTGCGGCTACCACGGCTGGCATGACTGGTATCTATCCGCAAATTTAGGAACAGAAAACGCCCTTGGTGAACACCTGATCTCCGGCTTGAATCCGGCGGGAGTACCTAAGGGGCTTACAGGCACGGCTTTTCCCTTCAGATATAATCATTTGGATGAACTTCAAAGCATTGTTTCCAGACATGGCAAATCGTTGGCTGCCATTGTCATGGAGCCCCTTCGTAATTTTGAGCCAGAGCCAGGCTTTGTTGAAAGCATAAGGGAAATCGCTGATGAAACAGGAGCGGTGCTCATTATGGACGAAATTTCCGCCGGTTTTAGATTCACGACAGGGGGCGCACATCTTGTGAAGCATACGGTATCTCCGGACATGGCTGTCTTTTCTAAAGGTCTTGGCAACGGCTATCCCATTGCAGCCATTATCGGGAAAGAGGATATCATGCAGTCCGTGCAGAAAACCTTTATCAGTTCCACATACTGGACCGATCGCATTGGTCCTGTTGCCGCCATTGCCACCATAAAGAAACATAAGAAGTTAGCTGCTGCGGAGCATTTGATTTCAATAGGCGAAAAGATCCAGAAAGGTTGGGCTGATGCGGCCAAGAAGCATAATCGTCCAATTAATGTTCGCGGGATGAAGCCCATGAGCCATTTCAACTTTGAACATGAAAAGGCTCAAGCCATGAAAGCCTATTTCATCCAACTCATGCTGGAACAGGGCTTCTTGGCATCCAATCTGTTTTATGCGATGTATGTACATAACGATAATCATGTTCAAAAGTATTTAGCAGCGGTTGATAAATCTTTTGAGGAAATAGCTCGATCACTTGATCAAAATGACATTGAGGATAGATTGGTCGGAGCACCTTCAATTGTTGGTTTCAAGAGGATTACGTAGTGCAAACCGAATTTACAGCAATAATTCAGGCCAGGATGACCTCCACCCGTCTTCCGGGAAAAGTACTTATGGAAGTTCTAGGGAGACCATTATTGAGCTACCAGATAGAGCGCTTACGGCTTAGCCGGGAGATCGACAAGATTATCATTGCTACGACCGTGAACAAGGAAGATGATCCTATTGAAAATTTTGCCCAGCAAGAAAATATCAGAGTATATCGAGGTTCAGAAAATGATGTGCTTGACAGGTATTACCAGGCCGCAAGGCAATACCAGTCAGAGCATATCGTACGAATTACGGCTGATTGTCCGCTGATTCAGCCTGATATCTGTGATCAGGTCGCGAGAACCTATATTAAGTCTGATGTGGATTATGCATATATGTCGCGGCGCTTTGCTGAGGGTCTAGGTTGCGAGATATTTAATTTTTCCACACTTGAAAGGGCCTGGAAAGAAGCGCGGATGAAATCAGAGCGGGAGCATGTCACACTATACATTCGCAATCATCCTGATATGTTTCAAATCATCCGTGTTGAAAACAAGGCAGATGATAGCCAGTATAGACTTGCCGTTGATGAAAAAGAAGATTTCCTTGTCGTAAAGGCAACTATAGAAAACCTATATATAGGTCAAGATAATTACTTTACGGTCGATGATATTAAAAGATTTTTAGACACCCATCCGATTATCTATGAGCTCAATGCCCATATCATCAGAAACGAGGGGCTTTTGAAATCATTGAAGGCAGATACAAGAAGGAATCCGGTTGTGTTGCATACAGATGGAAAAAAACCAGTTGTCTTGGTGACCGCTGTCGGCGCTCCTCCTGGACTAAACACCCTGCGCTTTCTACATGAATCAGGCAAATACCGCCTCGTTGCGGCCGACGCTGATCCGCTATGCACTGGCCTGTATCAATTTGCCGGATTTGGGGTGACATGTGCCGTGTTGCCAAAGGCATCCAACAGTGACGAGTACCTCAAAGCAGTGTGTGGGCTTATTGAGGAACATAACATATCGGCCATTATACCTTGTATAGAGGAAGAGATTCTGGTCCTCGCCCAAAATTGTGAAAAGATCAAAGCCTCAGGGGCAAACGTCCTTTTGCCCAACTACGAGGTTCTTCGCGTTGCTAGCAACAAGGCATTGAGCACACAGGTGGCAGGGAAAAATGATATACCTTGCCCGAAAGGCGTGATCATACCGAAACAATGTGACACCTGGGAAGTCAGCAAAATTCTTGAGTCGTTCGCCAAAACCTGTTCATTGCCGTGGATCGTAAAACCGGTATACGGCCACGGCATGATCGGGATCACGGAAGCCGCCACACTGGACAAGGCATGCCAAGCTTGTGAGTCTGCCGAGACAGAACTGTTCGTACAGGAATACATTCCAGGCAAGGTCGGGAGTATGCATCTCGTTGGCCTATTGTATGATTGGGACGGTCGAGTTGTATGCCGTTTTTCGTCGCGGAGTTTCCGCACCCTGTACCCGACGGGCGGCCCAGCCACCGCCGGGATTAGCATACATTTACCTGAACTTATCACCCAGACCGAGCGGCTTTTGAGTTGCATAGGGAGCTGGAAAGGCCCAGCCGCGGTGGAGTGGATGTTGGATCCGAGGGATGGTCGATTCAAGTATATTGAAATCAATGCCAGGCTATGGGGGTATAGTTCTCTCGCTGTGTGCGCTGGCTCCCGCTTTCATGAATGGTTGGCCGACTTGACCCTTGGAAACGGCCCGGTACACGACCCTGGCTTTAGGGAAGGGGTCGTCATGATGCGGACAACACACGACGTGCTATTCCAAACATGTCCTTTCGACCTAAACATATGAAAGACACCACATTACTGTATGCCGATGCAGGCCCCGGGCTCGGGCTGGGTCATGTATTGCGTCTTTATCCTTTGTTTCAGAGGATGAAGGCCTTGCAAACAGAGGCCGAAATGCTGGTTCCCCTGCCCGAAAACCGTTTACACGAGCTTGGGCTTGTGGGAGTCAGAGAAGCCTTGGGCGGGCCGGATCCGGTGGAAAAGGAATTTACCAGGCTTCAGCCGAGTATCGGCATCCTGGACTCCTATAGGTACACAAACCGGTTCAGCTGCTTTCTTCGCCAAAGGACGGGATGTAAGGTGGTAGTATTCGACGATCACTACATGCTGGAAGAGGATGTGGATGTAGTAATCAATACCTCGCCTGCAGCTGACGGGTCCAGGTACAGACAGAGCGTAGCTAAGACATTTTTGTTCGGTCCGCGCTTTTCTCCCATCGCTCCTGCGTTTCTGGACGCCCGCAGAGGCTATCGGGTAAGGCCCGTCATTCAAAATATATTAGTTGCCTTAGGTGGAGATGACGCCACAAACAAACTTGACAGGCTTGTTCCTGAAGTGGCTCGGACCGCAGGCAAAAATGTCGGGGTGGATGTACTGGGGGCCGAATTGCCACGCAATGCAGCAAGCGGCGTACGGGCGGTTGGGTGGCTGCGGCAGGAAGATCTTGCGCGTAGGACGATTGACTATGATCTTGCCGTGCTGGCCGGAGGGAGCATGCTCCACCAGTTCGCAGCTATAGGTATGCCGATCATTTCATGGCCCCAAACGGAAAAACAACAAGAACATGCCTCAGCCTGGGAGAAAATCGGCTCGGTTGTTGTCCTTGGCCGCCTTGCTGAAATACCCGCTCTCATTTTCAGCGTACAAAGCCCTGAAAGACGCGGACAGCTTTCAGAGGCTGGTAGGAGAATTGTGGATGGTCTGGGTGTGAACCGTATCATTTCGCATCTTGTGCCATAGGATTCTGATATGAAGATTCAGCAGATAGCACTTTACAGGGTGACATTACCTCTTCTTCGTCCTTACTCGCTGTCATACGGCCCTGTTTCGGCTCTGCAATCCCTCTGGGCACGCATCGAACTTGCGGGGGGGCAGTCTGGCTGGGGGGAAAGCACGCCTCTTCCGGGGTATTCGGATTCAACACTCGAAGCCGTTGCGAAAACCGGGAATAGTTTGGCACAGCAATGGATAGGGAGTGAAGTAGCAGAGACATTGTCAGCCTTACCTAGAGGCATCGATGGATTTCTATATACGGCTTTGGTGACCGCCTTAGAAGAGGGGCTTGGCGAGATCCCACGGGCAGAAGGTTGTGTGCCGCTGGCGGCCTTGGCGCAGGAGGATTCGGGAGAAAGTCCAGCCGAGACGCTTGAGCGGATGCGCACGCAAGGATACCAAGTGTTTAAAGTGAAAGTGGGATTTCACGACATAAGCAAAGATAAGGCAAGAGTCCTGCAATTTCAGGAAAGCCTGTTGCCAGGCGAGAGACTCCGGATAGACGCAAACCAATCCCTTACATTCAGAGATGGCTTTACTTTGGCTGAAGCGTGTGAACCGGAAAAGGTTGAAGTGCTTGAACAACCATACCCGATTTCAAACTGGAAGCAAACTGCTGAGCTCAGAAAAAATTCACCAGTGGCTATAATGCTTGACGAAGTGATAACTGATGTAGAGTCCCTTGAACGGGCTGTTGAGGAGAAGGCCGCCGATGCAGTGAAACTCAAATTGATGAAACAGGGAAGCTGTGCAGCATTGCGGGAAATGGTGGATAAGGCCAGGCAATTAAGGCTAAAAGTCGTATTTGGAAATGGGGTTGCTAGTTGCCTGAACAATCGTCAGGAGGCAATATTTTGGCTTAGGCATCTTCAGGATTTTCACATGGCAGGTGAAATGAACGGATTTCTCAAGCTACAGGATAACATTGGTGCTGACCTGATTCAGTTCCAAGAAGGCTGTGCCTTTGTGCCTGCGTCGGGTCCTGAAGTCATAGACAAGATCATTTCTGATCTGGGTGCAGAAACCATTTTGAGGGTGCAATTGTAAAAGTCATTACACGTATAACATATGGAGGCATAGAGTAAAAACAATGGGAAACAGACCCAAATTGCTAGCAATATCAGCAAGCTTAAGAAACGCGCGGTGGGGCAGCCAAGATTTGCCCGATTCGCTGAGAACTCTTTCGTCTAAAGAAGAGCTCTTTTCCTTCTTAAAGACGGAATCCGAGCTTCATCTAGAGAACTTTCTCAAGGCGGGACGTAAGTCTGGCGAGTCGTTCCTCGAAATTTACAAGAAGTTAAAAAGGAACACGGGAAAAAAGGGACTCAGCAACTCAGAGGTCGCACTAGCCGCTGCTCTTTGGGCAGCATACCATAACTACAATATAGACATAGGGCATGTTTCCTTGTGCGAATATTTCCCAGCGTCTAGGAAACCCAGAAAACTAGATGAACTCAAAAACAGAATGCTTGCCTCTCAAGGCATTCTTGTCTCAAGTCCTGTATACTTCGGCGACAGAAGTAGTGTGGCACAGTCTCTTTTGAATTTTATCTCACGAGACGCTGAACTGCGTGCACATCTTAAGGGGAAGGTATACGCAGGCATTTCAGTTGGTGCCAAGAGAAACGGCGGCCAGGAAACTACTCTTATTTACCAAATGCTGGATTATTTGCGCTGCGATCTTCTCGGGGTGGGCAATGATACTGACACCACATCGCAGTACGGAGGCACGGGGCATGCCGGCGATGTCGGGAGCATGTACAAGGACAGCTATGGGCTTGAAACATCCATGGGAACTGGCCGCCGTATAGGAGACCTGATCTGTAAACTAAATTCCGGCAAGAGATTGAACGATTCTCTAAAGGTACTTTTTCTCATCTTACAAGACCGCAATAACGAGGCACTGAGACGAACGGAAGACATGTTTAGATGTTTTGAAGGCGAAATAGAGCCCACGGTTATCGATATCACGAAAAAGAATATTCGTCGCTGCCTGGCCTGCGATTTTTGCCCAAGTTTCATCGACAAGGATGAAGTTTACCGCTGTGTCATCTCTTCTGACGATTTTAGAGGGCTTCACACAATATTGTTATCCGCTGATGTGATCGTTCCTGTAATGCTTTCTGTAAAGGACACTGAGAAATTAATTACGAATTATCAAGTCTTTTTAGAAAGGACTCGTTACCTTAGGCGTGGAGATTACGTTTTATCTAACCTGCTTATTAACCCTCTCATATTCGAGGAGGTAGGTTACGGCGAAAATTATTCATTACGGCTAATCACATCATTTGTGCGACATAACACCGTTATTGGAAAGCCAATTATCGCGTATCTGCACAACGGGTCGATTATCAATGAAAATGACGTCCATAGAGACCTCGAAACATGCATCGCCAATGGTAAGGCGATCACCGTCGCCCGATACGCCGAGGTCGACGATATCGTGAAGTACAATCCGATTGGCTATGTCCTAAGTGCCAACAAGGAAGAGGAGGACCAACGGCTGAAGAAACGAAAAGAGGCCATCAAAAGCCGACATCAACGCCTTTTGGATGAGCGTGAGAGGCGACTTGAAGATGACATAGAACAATCAACTTGGTTTTCAGGTCGAACGCGGCAGTCACAAATCACTAGCACAAAAAGGGTGCAAGCTATATGACGCAGAGCGTCGTATCCCGGTCCGTGAATATCTCCTTATACCCAGCATTAGCATTGGGCAAGGACAGAGAATTGGTTTGCGCATGGTATGAATATAGCTCACCTGACATGCCCGCCCGTTCGGATGTCTGGTGCTCTCTTTCAAAAAGTGGAGTGAACTGGACCGAACCGGTGAATGTCTCTGGAGAAGACAGCTATAACAATGGGCCTAGTATATTGAGCTACAGGAAGGACTATTATCTTCTTGCTTGGCATTCGTGGCGTAAGCCGCGAAAAGCGCCTTTTACACCTGATGGAGATATCTGCAACATCTTCATAGCCCAATCCACTGACTACCGCTCGTGGAGTGAGCCCACGATGGTCCTCCAACGAATGTCAAACACCGAATACCCAAGGTTGGTTCTAGGGCCTGACGGCCTTTTGAGGCTTTTTTTTCTTCACAGAGATTCTAAAAAGCTCTACATTTCAAAAATAAAGGATGGGGTTCAATCGGGTGAGCCGGAGGAGCTTGCCGGTTTAACATCGGAGGTAAGATATCCCGATGTCGCAGTAGGACCAGACAAGACACTTTATCTTGCTTTCGTCATGGAGCAGGAAAAAGAATCGCTTTGGCTCACCGCATCGGAGGACTGGACGACGTGGTCGCCGCCGCAGCCCATTTCCCCTTCTGACAATGTGCGGTTGACGAAGCCAAAAATCAGCGTCGACGAAAAAGGCAAAGTCTGGGTGGCATGCCACAGCGATGCATGGGGCAGTTACACAGTACGCTACCGACTGAGACTTTCCACCCCACGGTTGGAGCTTGAGGTCAGTTCAAACAAAACCCCCGGGAATTCTTGCTGGACGTTGAATGCAGTTGAAGTTGTTTACAAGAGAACAGGAGCGGTAAAACTATTCACTTTTGGGCCGGACATGTTTTCCTTTGCATCTCCCGTGGTCAAAGTTACCGAGCAACATTGTCTCTACACTCCCGAGAAAATGTATGGCTTTGACCGGCCCGTACATTCCATGTTGCGTGAAATTGGCAACAACATAACTAGAACATTATTTTATGGCGAGGAACCCACGAAGTTTCTGATTGATCTTGCAGAAGGAGAATACGAGATTAAAATAACCTACTGCTCGTGGATAGCTTCTACGCCAGGCACACTTTTCCATTTGAATGGTGATATCTTGTATGTAGAGCAGCCACATGTCACACCGGACTCTGTCTTTATATCTTGTTTGGACAAGGGAAAATGTATCTTCACAAAAAGAGTAAATCCAGATATAGATTTTGACAATAATCGTCCCAGTAAGATCGTCCATGCTGACAACAATAAGAAACATGTGGCCTGGTCCAGATATGGCCCAAAAAGCATTGACATAGTTTTGAGATCTTTTCATGGCTTATAATGAAACCGTTAACCTATTGATGCAAGTCGGTCTTGGGTGCCAATTCATTTGAGAGTGAAGAAATAAAAGTTGTGAAGCTCCAAAATATACATAGGACGATTGTGATTGCTGAAATAGGATCAAACCATAATGATAACCTCGAAACTGCCAAAGAGTATATTCGTGCGACCCGAGCAGTCGGCGCAGATGCTGTGAAGTTTCAGACTTTGCGTAGACACAAGTTAGTCGCTCCCCGCATCTGGTCAGACGGGAAATGGGTGGACAACAGTGCCTATATCAACTTCAGTAATTTGGAGCTTCCTGACGCCTGGCATTACACCTTAAAAAGAATATCAGATGAAAACGGAATTGAGTTTATTTCGACTCCATTTTATTTAGAGGCAGTTGATTTGCTAGAAGAGGTCGGTGTTAAAGCCTATAAAATTGCCTCAGGAGACATTACCTTCTTTCCACTGTTAGAAAAAATAGGCCGTACTGGCAAACGGGTGATTCTATCGACTGGCGCCAGCTCCCTGCAAGATGTCGAAAATGCACTTGATGTGTTGGCTCAAGCAGGCTCCACAGATATTGTATTGCTTCATTGTGTCACCAACTATCCACCAAGATGGGATGAAATAAACTTGCGAGCCATCGTCACATTGAAGGAGACATTCGACTTACCAGTAGGTATTTCAGATCATTCACGGGAGAATCTCATACCCATAGCTGCCGTAGCGCTGGGAGCAACTGTCATAGAGAAACACATAACCTTTGACCGATCATTGCCAGGGCCTGATCATCCGTTTTCTGTGACTATGGCCGAGTTTTCAGATATGGTTAGACAGGTGCGACTGCTGGAGCAGACATTGGGGACCGGCGAGAAGGTTCCAACAGAGGCTGAATTGGCGAAACAGCACCGTATTCGCAGAGGCATTTATGACCCTGTGACATACGAGCCGAGTGATGACCCAAAAGGCATATGGCTGCGCCCGGAGCATAAGGCTTCTTGAGATAAGGACCAATGGCGGGAAACGGAGATATTCTGAGAAAGACATGGGAACATTTCCGAATTCTTAGCATCCTCAGCCATGCAGTCTGTATTGGATCGAAAAACTGGAAAATCCGATTTTGTACTCAGCATTCCATTTTTGTGTTTCGGATTTCCGGTTTACCCGGATTAGGGTCTTTTAAAGGAGGACCATAATGAATCTCTATGAAAGGAATATCAAAGCTCTTGGAAAGCACCATCCTGATCTGGTGGAACTCATTGAGTCAGTTGCAATAGACGAAGATAAGATCAAGGTACTCCATGCCGATAGTGGCGAACCAAGGATATTGTATAAGAAGGATAATGGAGAAGAAATCTATATCCACAGCGCCGATGACCCCACAAAATGCGCTGATCAGGCGATTGATTTGCTGGGTAAAATGGAAAAAGAGGGTGTTGCCGTTCTCTTTGGCTTTGGCCTCGGATATTTTGCCGACGAGGTCCTCAAGAAGTTTGAAAAAGGCCACTTGTTGCTCGTATACGAGGCCACCCCGGCATTGTTTAGAGCTGCCCTTGAAACAAGAGACCTCTCCGACCTGTTGGAGTCCGAGAAGGTCAAGGTAATTCTTGGTCAGGATGCAGATGACTTCTCAATGCTTCACAGCCATCATCATCTGATAATTAACGGCAAATTCTGGATAGTGAAGCACCATCCTTCAGTTAAGCTGAACGAAGAGGCGTACGACAGATTCCATAAAAGGCTTTTAGAAGAAAAACGACTGTCTGATACTGGTGTGGGTACAGCTATCGGACTGGGCAAAGAGTTTATGAATACATTTATGGCGAACGTACCAAGCCTGATAAGGAAACCCGGTGTATCTAAATTAAAGGGGCTATTTGAAGGCCGGCCTGCAATAGTAGTCTCTGGTGGCCCATCCCTTGAAAAGAATTTCCATCTGCTCAAGAAGGCTAAAGGCAGGGCAATAATTATTGCTGTAGATGTGGTCCTGCCAACACTTTTACCTGCCGGCATCGTGCCTGATATACTTGTGGCAATAGACCCATTGCCGCAAAATATTGCTGTATTCAAGGACAACCCCCTCCTTAAGGATGTGCCCTTCATTTGCCTTGCCCAGTATACCCCCGAGACAGTAAACATCTATCCTGGTCCAATGTTTTTGAACACTGTGGCCGGCAATCCCATTTTTCAATGGCTTAGCAGTTTTTGGGAGGATAAGGGTTATATTGAATGTTTTGGAGGCTCTGTTGCCCACCTTGGCTTTGCTGCTGCTGAGTATATAGGGGCCAATGCAGTAGCCCTTATTGGGCAGGATCTATCATTTGAGGAAAAATTCCACGCTGGTGACGCTACTGAACTTCTCCGTACCTTCCAGAATAAGCAAGTCCCTGACTACAGAAAGGGCGCTGAGATGGCAGATGATATATTTGGAGAGAAAAGATATACTCTAATTACACTGCTTTCTTTTAAGACCTCGTTTGAAAAAAAGATAAAAGCATTTTCCGGTAAGGTCATCAATGCCACAGAATGCGGACTCCCGATAGAGGGCGCAAAGATAATGAGGCTTTCGGATTTTATTGGAGAGTACTGTGATTTGGCTCCCATAGATACTCATTCTATTTTATTGGAACTTATGAAAAGTGAAGTCAGCTACAATCTTGATGGGCTTATCTCTCAAGTTAAGGATGCAAGGGCAATATTTACGGACATAAAGAAAAATGCTGAAAGGACCTTGAAATACATTCATAAGGCAAAAAAACTAAAGGAAAAGAAGCAGGAAGAAAATCCTCAATTACATAACATCCTTGATAAATTAGAGAAGATTAGAGAAAAGGTGGCACACCCCATTCTCAACATTATTGCCGCATATCATTATAAGCTGGAGCTTTATCTAATGAAGCAGGATATCAAGGAGATAGACGAGATAGAGGATAAATGGGAGAAGTTAGAGGCACAGTTGATCAGAGGATTGAACTACTATGGCGAACTGCTGGAGGCGATAACCCTTTTTATCAAACCACTGGATAAACTTATAACAGGACTTAATCGAGAGGCAAAGGTAAACGGGATATTGATGGATGACTCCCTACCAGAATATGACAGGTCCTTCAGGGTTGGGATGATTTATAAGAGAGCCGGGATGGCGACTCAGGCGGTAAGGTATTTGGAGCCTTTAGTCAGTGGTCAGTGGGCAGAGGACAGAGGGCAGAAGGGAGAAGACAGTGGTCAGTGGGCAGTGGGCAGTGGGCAGTGGGCAGAGGACAGAGGGCAGGAGTCAGGAGTCGCGAGTCAACGGACCCGCCCGCCTCGCCTGAGCGAGAGCGATGGCGGGCAGGCAACGGACAACGGACAACGGACAACGGCCGGTACCAATCTATATCTTGCCCTTGCTGAGGCGTATTTGCAACAATTCAGATTTTATGAGGCAAAAGAGGTATTAGAAAAAATTGAGAGGCGAGGGGTAAAGGGTAAGAATCAGAAGGCCAGAATTGAAGAGTTGCTCAAGGTTTGTGATGAGAAGATACAGGAATGGGAAGAGAGAAAAGGAAGGATGGAAAAGCTCCTTGAAGAGGCTGAGGCAAACTACGGCTCTCACCTTGAATCAGGATATTTCTATTTCAGGATAAAAGATTATGAAAGGGCAGAGAAGGCATATTTAGGGGCTGTGGAAGAGGCGCAAGAGACAGGAAAGCACCTTGTCGAGGCTTACTACGGCCTTGCCCACACTTATCTTGCAGTAGATGATCCTGAGAAGGCGGTCGATGTGTTTGAAAAAGCCATAGAGGTTGACGACACAAACCCAATCCTTTATCGGGACATAGGCTTCATTGCGCTTCAGAACAACGATTTCGCAAATGCAGAGATATTCTTTACAAAGGCTATAGAATTGGCCCCCAACGTACCGGAGGTTTATGAACCATTGGCCAACCTTTGGGTGAATATAGGGGAAATACAAAAAGCAATCTCCCTTTATGAGAATGCTCTTGCCGTGAATCCGGACGATGCGACTATCCAGAGAAACCTTGCGATTCTTTATAACAAGATGATTGAAGAAACAGTAAGGGAGGAGACGGTACATTAAGAAGAGTGCCTAAAGTGAGCTAAAGTGCCTAAAGCCCGCCCTGGAGCGACATGTATGCAATACAGTGCAGGAGTTTAATATTTCAACATCGGGGCTTTGTGGTTTTCAGCAGTTCAAAACACAGGTCTGGGCCAGGGTTAAAGGAGGGGCTGGATCAGGTGGTCAAAGGAAAGGATTCTCGATGACCAAGCCCTCTATAATCTGACCGGGGTTAAGGTCTTCTGTCAGGATTTTCTCAACTCGGGCCTGATAGGCTGCTGCAATAATTAGGGAATCCCAAAATGACAAGTGGTGTCTTTCTTCGATTTCCGAGGCCACGAGTATGGTCTCGGATCCGTTAACCTCGACCTGCCAGTCAAAATAGTTATTGATGATGCCTCGCGCAGTTGAGGCAGAGATGGGATTCTCGATCTTCCGTGTAACGTTTACATAAAATTCTTGAATAACTTGAGTGCTAATAACACCCGTTTTCTCGTCCCATATTCTCTTTATGATAGAAGCAGCCAAATCGTGCTTTGAGCCTGCATCAAGATCGTGAGCGTAAATCAAGATATTAGTATCGACAAACACCCTACCTTTCATGAAGTTCCTCTCTTGTAGCCGTAATCTTGCCGCCAAAATGGAACCCTACCTTCAAGTTGGCGTATGCCCTTTTTTTTGACAATTCATATTGCCCAAACTGTTTAATCAACCTCTTAAGCTCATCCCTTAACATTTTGCTGACAGAAGTGTCTCTTTGGGCTGCAATAATCTTGGCCTTTCTGATCAAAGCCCTATCAAGGCTAAGTGTAATATTCTGTTTCACCTGCATTTCTCCTTTGTATTTATTATGATTTTCAATACTCCGTTCGCTACGGCGGCATTATTCATTGTCACGTAAATTACGTATAGCACCGATAATACGTGATGTCAACGGGTAATTGCGACAGGTCAATCTAAAAGGCGTTCTTCAAAGGGAGAAGAAGGGCATTTAGAACTAAGTTCCCCCAAAAACTGTAGGCCCAATGAATTTTCTGATAGAGATTAACCTGTCAACGGTGAACCGTGAACCCGAGCAGTTACAAAAGCGTAAAGTAGCTAACCGTGAACCTGACAACCTGAGTAGTTACAAGCCTGTTTATGTTAGACCCCAGTACGATGGTCCCCACCTACCCCAGTTAAATAGGCTGCGCCCCGATACGGTCATTCTTCGCTACAGGGCAGGCATTTAACGGGGCGGGCGGGGCAGGCAGGATCGAAGGGATGATAAACCTATGCGAGAAATTCTGCTATAGTTGTGTCAAGGGCAAGTGCAATTTTGGAAAGAGTTTCAATATTGGGATTTGTTTTTGCATTCTCCAATCTGGACAGATTTGGCCTTTGAATTCCTGTCATTTCTGAAAGGTGTGCCTGAGTTATCCCTTTTGATATGCGCATTGCTTTAACCCTTTTACCTGCCATCTTCCCTTTTTCCCGGGATTTTTGTTCTATCTCCTTGTAGTTACGACTTTTTTCATAAAATTCATACTTGGGTTCACAGTGATGCAGTATTAAATCTGACATAACATCCATTTTTTTCCCGGATGCAAGTTTAGCATTGAACCCAAAGCCATATAATACAATCCTCACGTTTACTACTTTTGAACCGTCATCCTGTTCTTTTAAGTATCTCCTGGGGAATAGGTATTTGTTTCCGTTGTTGAAAACTACTCTGAATGCCTTTTCCTCCTCCACATATGTAACCTTTTTCAAACGTTCGTCTTGTTCCAAAAGAGTTCTCTTCACGGCCTCAACAACACGTGGATATGCACCGGAAGGAATCTGCCTCTTAAAAAGCTTTCTGTTATCTTGATCGGTTATTGTAATGACATGTCCCATGATTTTTCACACCTCTTTCTTGTATCCTAAGAATTCTAAGCCCTTCTTTATGGCGGACGTCATTTTGAAATTGCCCATCATTTGCTGATTTTCAATATCCCATTTTTCGACCAACCTCTTATCCTTGAATATGTGAACATGGCGTGGGGCATTGTCTCCAACACAGTCGACAAAAAGATGATTCCGATATCTCTTTTTCCCCATGATTTCTATGTTTTCTATGTATCATTTATGATAACAATTTGTCAAGGGTTGTTCTTGTAACTTCTCAATAAACTCGGGTTGCTGTCATTGCCAGCCTCCGGCTCGGGCGGAACAGTTGAGTAGGTTGGGTTGAGTCACGACACGAAGTGTAATGTTTTCAAGCCGGCAGCATAGGGATTATGCGATAGCACAGAGCAGGAACGAAGGAGGAACATATCCCGTTTTGTTGGGTTTCGCGTGGCTCAACCCAACCTACGAACTGGCTTAGACAGGATTTACAGAATTCACAGGATTTTTTAGGTTTCCGCCTTTCCAGAAGAAAGGCAGAAAAGGCCCCAGTGGAATCATGAACATGAAGGGCATTCCACGGGGTAAACAATCCGCCTTGCGGCGGAATTAATAGCGAACGAAAAGGTATCAGATATCACGTTAGATGTGTTGATCAGCATTCTGGATGAAATCAAGGCGCTGAGACAGGATACCAATAGGCGCTTTGAGCGGACGGACAAGCGCTTTGAGCGGATGGAAGGAGGATCTTGGCCAAATAAGGCATGGCATGAACCATCTTTGTAACCGGTTACCTCATACGTGTGCGTGAAACTTTCGTGCTGTCTGTTGTCCTTCCGGCGCAGTAACAAACGAGGAGGTATTATCCCCTAAATCTGATTGATAATCATTCATGCCGTTTGGTTTTCTACATATTTCAGCCCATGCTTCCGTCAATGGGAGCAACAGCTTCACTACCTCTTCTATTTTATTTTCATCATCCTCCAGGTTTGCCTCTGTTAATTGCACGAGCATATACTCGTATACCCTGTCAAGATTGTCTGCTATCTCTCCGCCGTTGTCGTTGTCAAGACATGACTGTAAGTAGTCAATAATATTTACTGCCTTTTCTATTAGTTTTGCCTTCTCTCCCATATTTCTTTTCTCAACCAATTCCTTTATGGCTTGCCTTAGGAATCTGATTGCCCCCCCATACAGCATCAGGACCGTTTCGGCCGGTGTAGAAAGCAAGATCTGGTTTTGTCTGTAATTGTTTACCGCCTGCATATTCGCCATTGTATGATTTTCCTCTCTTTTACCCTAATTGTGTTAATTAGTGTCCGTCCGAAAATTCACCAAAGTTGTCATTTCGAGCGAAGCGAGAAATCTTATGATATTGAAAACACGCGAGTTTTAGATTTCTCCCTTCGGTCGAAATGACATAAACAAACCTTTTTCGGACAGGCACTAATTACGTAGTGTTCACTGACCACTGACCACTGTTTTCAGCCCTCTGTTCTCTGTCCTCTGTTCTCTGTCCTCTGCCCTCTGTCCTCTTTCAATTGAGCGCTTTCGCTCAATTAAGCTTTCGTCCATATTTTCGGCAAATTTGTCATCAGGTTTGTCAGATTATCACTCACCACACTATATTTGGCAAGAAGGACCTCAAGCCTTTGAAACTGTGCTGTATACCGCTTTGCTTTGACTTCAAGCCTTGCTCCGATAGTCGAAATCCGGTCTTGCAGATAATCAACCGTATCCTGCATGGAAGACTCTTTTGATTTCAGCACACCTGAATCCGGGTCTACATAGGAATCAAGCATTGCCGGGAGCCTGTCTGCAATCCCCAGGGACACCGCTATGGTCCCGAACATACCTGTCTGGTTTGACGTGGAGCTTATCTTGAGACCGTCCTCGGCAAAACCGGATGCTGCGGTAAGAACATTTCCAACCCCGGTAGCTACATGGTTATTTATGCTTCCCGCTATGTCCACACCTTCATCCTTTCTTGTCCCGATCGTGTCCCAGATCTGATTGTGATTGTCTGGATCACCCTGATCAGTGGATACCTGAAACCAGATGTCTTCCCCATAACCGACGGACTCAATCTTCAACTTTCCGCTATCATTGGATGCAGACAGCCCTATATTGTCTGTGGCAAATGCGCTGTTCAGGGAGTTCACGATCGAATTTATCGTGGAACCGGCAGCAAGGGTCACTGAACATGTTGTATAGGACCAGGTGCTCGAGGTCTTGTTCGTTGAATACAAGAACGTCAGGGTCTCGGCACTCCCCAGGGCGGTAGATGAAAGAACGTTATCACCGGTGAGGGTTGCCTTTTCAGGGGCTGTGGATATGTTTATGCTATAGGTGCCTGCCTGAGTATCAGAGGTCTTGCTTACAAAACTGATTGCCTGATTGGTCGGGACAGCGGTTCCGATAAAGAGTTTTGCAACTGCATCGGGGTCTGTATCTAATGCATTATCAAGCTTTGTCTCATCTATGGACAATTGCCCTGTCTTATAGTTTGAAGTGATCCCTATCTGGGACAGATTTGTGTAGCTTGCATTCGAGAGTCCCGGAATAGTGCCGCTAATCGCTCCCAGCTTTCTCCTTATCCCCAGCAGGGTAGAGTCTCCCATCAAAGGATCTGCTGATGCTTCCGTGTCAGGGTCATAAACCAACTGGTCGTTTATGAATTCATAAACGGTATTATAAGAGTCAACGAAACTTTTAATGTTGCTCTTTGCTGATGAGGTGCTTAGAGAGATTGTCAATGTCACCGCTTCGGATGCGTCTACCTTCAGGAGATTCAAGGTTACACCCTGAATAGCGTCAGTTATGGTGTTCGTGCTTTTTACGATAGTGGCATTATCAATCTCTATAACAGCATCTTTGGCTTGCTGCATCTCGGGGTTGAAGACGTCTATGCTGAATTTGTCATCTACGGCAAGGGTGCCGCCGGTAAATTTGATCTTTGCTCCCTCTGTAGTTGTTTCGCCGTCTGCCAGGCCGTCGATATTTTGAAGGGTATCATCAGCGCCGACGGCTACGCCGTTGGATCCGGTGTAGGCAACGCCTCCCGAACCGAGCCACGTTATTCCGCCATCAATAGAGTATTTGTATTCTGCACTTCCCGATGCCGGTGTGTCCCCTGTGACGATCTCCATGAGAAATGTCTTATTTGTTGTGCCGGTATAGTTATTACCTTCGTTTGATGCAGCCGTGCCTGAATAGGTATTGGTAGTATAGGCGTACGCAGCCTCTACCTTCTTGTTTGAAAAATCAAGGTCGGTATTGTTCTGTGTGATTTCAATGGTGTTGGATGAACCGGTATTGTCGGCAGTCAGAATAAGCCGATACGGATTTGAACCTGTACCGTCATTGATTATGGATGCCGTCACATCTGCCCCGGCAGAGTTTATTGCATCCCTTAGCCCCTGAAGGGTCATACTATCATTAATACTTATAGTGGTTTCAGCTCCTCCGGTTCCCACCTTGAATTTAAAAGTTCCGCTTCCACTGGCAATAGCGGTTGTGTTCTGGTCAACCCATCCTTGAGACGCCTTTTTGTCGGCTGCTGCAAGCTGGTTAACCTCGATATCATAGCTTCCCACTGCTGCCGTGCTGGATGCAGATGCGGAAAGGAGATTCGTGCCGTCTGAGGTCTTTGTGACAGAGGAGGTCTTTGTATTGAATTTTTCAAGGCTGTCAAGCTCCTCCAGGGAGGACTTGTAAGATGAGAGCTTTGTTATGAGATTGACGACGGCGCTGATCTTTACCGTATAGTCAGCCTGCCTGGATTCGAGTAGGTTAATGGGTATCCTTTCGAATTTCATCATCTCCGTTATGAGTTGTGCATAATCAATCCCGGAGCTAATGCCTGTCGACGATGAAATGGCCATTGTCCCTCCTGTCTGTAAAAAATGTCTGTGCAGGTCTGTGTGTGTCTGTGGCTAAATTCAAAATCTCTAATCAGGGGAAAGGGGTGGAGGCTTAGCCCTCCACCCCCTCAATTGGAGAACGTTAGGGTTCTATCCGAGAAGCTGTAATGCTATCTGAGGAATTGTATTTGCCTGTGCCAGCATCGCGGTACCGGCCTGGACCAATATCTGGTTCCTCGTGAACTGTGAAACCTCAAAAGCGAAGTCCGCATCCCTGATCCGGCTCTCAGATGCACTCATGTTCTCAGATGCCACTTCGAGGTTTGCTACTGCAAACTGAAGCCTGTTCTGCATAGCACCGAGATCACCCCTGATGGCATTGACATCGTCCATTGCCGCATCAATGGTCAGAATCGCTGCCTGCGCACCATCTTGCGTGTCGATGCTTATGCCTGCCATATTGTACGTGGAGACGTCAGCGGCTTGGGATTTGCTGGAATCTGTTGTTTTTGTCATGTTTAGTGCAGCCGTGGCACCTCCATCATAAAGGTCTGACAGGGTTCCTGTCAGGTCAAAGGACTCATCATCATTCAATTGAACCGTTGACCTGAATACGGCACTGGTGCTTGTAAAGTAGGTGCTGGACAGACCCATAATGGTCGTGGCGTCTGTAGACTCATTAACGGTGACGGAGATATTCCGCCCATCGGCAGCAGTCAAAACGAGCTGGCTGTCCGAATCGGTGGTTGCCGTAACACCCGTACTTGAGCTCTGGTTGTTTATTGCAGTAACAAGAGCGCCTGTGCTGTCACTGGCCAGAACGGTCACTGCACCAATATTTACACCATTGATGTAGATATCACCGGAACTAATGGTGCCGGCGCCTACAGCAGCAGAACCTGTTACCACATTTGCCTTTGCAGTTGCCTGAACGCCGCTGTTGGATTTAACGGAGTTAATGGCAACAGCCTTTGCAATAGCGCTGCTCTCCCCATTGTAGTTGGTTACAGTTGCAGCACCTCCAAACATTGTCGACAGAGCGTTCATACCAACAGCAGTCCCACCAATAGAGAAGCCGCCGCTAACTGTGGCAGTTGTTGTCGCAGAAAATAACAAGGCAAGATTCGCACCTTCAGTGGCTTCTAAAACCCATCCCGACCCATTCACGAGCCTTGCGGTAACATTTGTAATACCTGCATCCGTAATCGCAGCTACAATACTGGCTGCTATTGCAGATCCACCGATAGCTGTGGACGCGACCAAATCCACACTAACAGCTGTGCCGTTTATGGTGAATTTCAAATTAACGGCGTTGGATACATTAGTTGATAGGAGATTACCTAACTGCGCACTGGACATATCAAGCACCGAATACTGATCATCAGAGGCATTAGTGGTAGCCACACCGTAGGTGTTTATCTTGAACTCACCAGCACCGAAATTGGCATTGACTGCGTTTGCGACACCATCTGCTATGTCGGCACTATACTCTGCCCTGCCGCCAAGAGCCCTACCCCTGCTATCATTGATCGTAAAGGAGATGTTCTGACCGTAGTTAGAGCCTATCTGGAAGTATTTACTGACAAAACCACCATCCAGAAGGGGCATGGTGTTATACTCTGTCGTATTTACCGTCCTTGTAAGCTCTGCTACGAGCTGATCCGCTTCTGATGCCAGGTTTTGACGGTCAGCAGGGGTATTGTCATCCGAGGATGACTGAACTGCCAGCTCCCTCAGCCTGTGAAGGATGTCTGTTACGGTGTTGATTCCACCTTCAGCGGTCTGTGCAAGGGCAATGGCGTTGTTCACGTTCCTTACCGCCTGGTTCAGACCCCTCACCTGGGTGGCAAATTTCGCTGCGATTGCGATACCGGCCGGGTCGTCGGCTGCCTTGTTAATCCTGAGACCTGAGGAGAGCCTTTCAATAGATCTACCCAGCCTGCTGTGATTAATTCCTAAATTCCTTTGTGAATTCAGGGCTGCTATGTTTGTGTTTACTATTAGAGCCATTTTTTTACCTCCTTGAATTCTATAACTTTTTTGGACAGCCTCCTGCTGTCCTTCTGTCAACGGCTTCAGATCCTTTTCGGTCTTTTCACCTCCTTTCAGGACAGGACCGTTGCCATCAGCAGTTATTTCTTGTATCGTCACAATTGCACCTAAACTTTAGGTGACGATTATTAACGTTTCGGAATTTCTACAACCTATTGAAGTTATAGATATTTGTTGGCGCTATTACAAGTTCGATCAGGGAATGATGGAATGTAATATTTTCAGGCGGATAGCCACAGTCAAATTACCACCACCAGAGGTGGTGGCTTGGCTTATTGGTCCTGAAAGGTACCCTGGGGTTGGGACAAGTGCCTAAAATGCCTAAAGTTTTAAAAGGTGAAACTCTATCCTTATTCTTGAACTCTGCCCTGCTTCTGGCCCAATTGGATTCTCGGTAATTTGTGCCAATAGAGAGGTAGGTTGGGTTTCGCAGGGCTCAACCCAACCTACGAACTAGGGCGGACACCGCAGACGCTGAGGGCACCAGAGAAGAATAGGTTTTGCCATTGACAGTTCTAAATCAATCATTTAGGAGGAAGCCATGGGGGTATATGAAGAGGTAAAACAAGCGCTCCAGGATATAGTAGCACCGGAGCTAAGAAGTATTCAGGTTGAAATCAGAAGGCTAGATGACAAAATAGACTCTATCAGAAGCGAAATAGGCACGAAGATCAGACGGCTCGACGAAAAGATAGATATCGCTATACAGATCAGGGAAAGGCTGGCCACGCTTGAGGCCAAAGTAGCAACTATGGGACGGTAACCAGGAGCACACCCCAGTTGAGTAGCTTCGTTTTCCACCCCGGTACGATCATTCTGACCTACCCCGATACAGTCGTACCTCCTTACAGGGCAGGCGGGGCAGGCCCCGGTACGATAGTGCCTACCTACCCCAGAGGAATAGGCTTTGCACTATGCCGTCAAAGTTGGATTTTGACCAAAGATGGAGTGTCGGAGGGAATAGGGGCTGTCATTGAGCACAATCTGGGCGGCTTCACGTTTTCGCGTGTTGATTACAA
This sequence comes from Desulfobacterales bacterium, assembly GCA_030616475.1. Taxonomy (GTDB): domain Bacteria; phylum Desulfobacterota; class Desulfobacteria; order Desulfobacterales. The sequence continues at coordinate 26,861 of JAUWXF010000007.1, read as the reverse complement.
GCGGCGCGATCAGGTTGGCTGTTATCTTTTCCGGTGCCCCTTCAGAGGCATTTACTATGACATATAACTCTAAACTATCTCCGTCAGCCTCCCACGACATTCCCCTGAGAACATGTTTCAGATCGACCGAATAATCAGGCTTAAACACGTGGGGATCCATGATCACCAGAGACAGGCCGGACTCGTCCACGCATTGATACCAGAAAAAGGGCCACATTTCCTTACGCTCCAGGATAATAAAGCGACCGGCTCCCGGAAACCCGGGCATGCCCGCAGGCATGGTGATGATTTTGTCTTCCGGAATCTCCATCGTGCCAAACTGTGAGGTTTCGATTTTCAATGCTCTACTCCTAATAAAATCGCTGCGCGATTTTATCGCCTAAGGGCCTTTTTTTCGCAAGAGACGAGATGCCCTTGCAACATCAGCGGGTCTCCCCTGCGATGACCTGAGGTTCTCTTCCTTGATTCTTTCATAGAGCTCTTCGCGAAAAATTCCGACCCTTTTCGGGGCATCAATGCCCAGCTTCACACTTGTCCTGCCAATCTCAAGAACGGTGAGGATAACATCATCCCCGATGTTGATCTTCTCATCGACCTTCCTTGTCAGTACAAGCACATGCCCTCCATGGCACAAACCGAACTTAGGGGCTTCGCCCCAATTGGTTTATAAATAATCCACCAGGCTCAATTGCATGACCCTGGCGGAAGCGGCCAACGCCGCCTGATATGCAACCTCTTTGGCCTTCAGCTCCATGATCGCCTCTGTGAAATCCGCATCCTCAATATTCGAAAGCCTTTCGGTATTGGTGAAGTATACGTCCTGAAAAATATTCTCCTTGATCTCCATACGGAGCATCTTTGAGCCTATGTCGGAGATCTTGGTGGAAATATGGTCAAAATGCACATCCAGTCTGGCGATAGATCGGGCTACCCCGGCAACATTGTTCGTCTCAAGGTAGTTTTTTAAATCCTTTAAGGTCTCAAAAATTCCCCATTCGACTTCGTTGTTGCTGGTTGGCGGGATTAAGACATCATCGGAATTATTGAACCCTAACTCATCACCTAGCGTGCTGCTGGTCCACAGTACCCGCAGTTCCTTAAGATTTGTTCCGGTCTCTTCCTGTATGACAAACTTTTGATTTGTAGTGTCGTAAGTAACCTCATAATCAATAGCATTTACCGTAACTGCTTCCATTTGGGTTTCAATGATATCTGCAAGGCCTTGAAGCTCTGCCTCCGTAGTATAATCTCCATAATCGCCAGGCGGAATAGTTGCGGTTAATGTGGCGCTCAGCCCATTCCCAATATCTTCACGAAAATCTATTGTGTCATTTGCCGCATCAATTGTAACAGTCGCAACAACAGCATTATCACTTACTATAGCATCCCTGACATCAACTGCATCAAAACCTATATCAGGCGCGATGCTGGTATCCGCATTTGTACCGGTTGTCCACAGAAGCTCCACATGAGCACCGGGGGTAGCGCCGTCATCCTGGATGGTAAAATTCTTTGTTGCAGTATCGTAAGTAACCAGGTAGTTGATACTGTTGCCTGATTCGCTTGAAGCCTTTTCCATTGCGTTCTTGATGGCTATCGCCAGTTGGCTATGAGTGTAGGTTCCACTTTCAATCGTAGCAGTCAGTTCACCAGTTGGAGAAGCTCCCGAGTACTCAATAAAGTCGATCTTGTTATTTGAAGAGTCAATAGTGATAGATTGCTCCCAGAAAACATCCCCCCCGTCCTGTCCTACCTGGACGGTGGAATTTCTACCTACCTTAACCGTAAACGGATTGTTATCCCCGTTGTATGTAACGTTACTGCCTGATAGAGTGAACGCTGCTGCATCTGTTTTGGATCCCGCAAAAATATACCGCCCGCCGACGTCGCTATTGGCCAAAGAGACCATCTCCTCTAAGGTATTTTGAACGATCTCTGCGGCAGTCTCCCGTTCGTCAGCGCTCATCGCTGCGTCGGCCATCTGGACACACAAGGTCTTGGTATCGGAAATGAGGTTCTGCACCTGGGCCAGGGTGCTTTCAGAGGCGGTGAGCCAGGACTTTCCCAAATCTATATTACGACCTAGCTGCTCAATGTTGGATAGAGAAGATTTTATGTTGAGCACCTGGGTGAGTCCGACAGGATCATCCGAGAGGCTGTTGATACGTTTTCCGGTCGCAATCACCTCATTGGCCTTTTGCAACTCCTCGGTAACATTGCCTAACCTGAACTTTATCATATCATATATGGTCTTGTTGGCTACTCTCATGGTAGTCTACTCCTTGTACAGCATTTTACGGTTAAGTCGTTAAGTGGTTGAGTCGTTGATTTGACTACTCAACTATTTCTTAACTTGTGCCCATCCAGAAACTCCCCCTCCCCTCGCGGGAGGGGGTTGGGGGGAGGGGGAACCCCCACCCTAACCCTCCCCCGTCAAGGGGGAGGGGATTTAGGGTATTTCTGGATGGACACTAACTTGCTACTTCACACTGAGCAATGTGTTCAGCAACTCATCTGAAACGCTGATAAGCTTGGCTGCTGCTTGATAGGCATACTGAAATTTGATGAGGTTTGTCATCTCCTCGTCAAGGGAGACGGCCGAAATACTGTCACGTATCCCGCTCAGTTTCTCAACCATAGCCTCATTGAACGCATTGCTCCTTTCAATACTCGACGCTTTGATCCCTATGGAGCCGACCATGGAATGATAGTAGTTTTCAATGGTTGAAGTAACGCTCCCCTCAGTATCTCCGTTGATCCTGTCGCAGGTCCACTGTGAGATACCCATGGATGCGTATTGCAGATCAGTAATCGCCAGGGCGTTGGTGTTGTCGCCGGAGGCAAAGTCCCCGTATGTGCCAGAGGATTTTGTTACAGATATTGTAAAGGTGTCATCATCATAGTAGTCACCAGCGTTAAAGGTAACGGCGACCCCGTCACTTAGGGTAACCGTAGGACCAGTAACATTCAAATCAACGGACGTCCAACCGCCTCCGTCTTTGTTCCATTGAAATGTGGCATTGGCCTGAGTCCCATCTGAGAGAATTTCAATATTGTAGGTTGCATCCGTCGTGCCCGTATACGGACCCGTGGTTGTGATAGTACCTGTCGAGGTGTTCCCGCTTGCTGCTACAGCAGGCCCCACATTATTATATACCTGGGCCGCAGCAATGCAGTTCTTGTCAGAGCCTATCTTATCGTTTACGCCAATCCCCCCGGCACTTGCACCCGTGAAAAAGGTGTTGATCCCAAGGGCTGCGAGGACATTCGAGTCGTCGTCAGAGAATGCAAGGGAGCCCAGAGTTGCTATTTCCCCCGTATTTATGCCGATGTTCACTCGGTTTTGGCTGTCAAGGGATGCTTGGAGTCCCGTTTCATTGTCAATAGCGGCCACGAGTTCATTGACGGTCATGTCAGGCTCAACGATGATACTAATCGAGTTCCCCTGAAGGCCTGGAGTACCGGGATCAGAGTCGTACGGATCACCATTGGTGTCAAACAACCATATCTTGAAGGTCTTGTTGGTGTCATCAACTTTATCCTGATAGGATAATCCACTTGCGGTGATTGCAGCGTTAGCATCTGTCACAGCGTATGTCCCCGTGACAGAACTGAAAGCCTCTAGCCCCACCCCCTGGCTGTGCTGCTGGTTTACAGCCCAGATGAATTCTTTGGCTAAGGCATCGAGGTCCAGCTTGTACTTTGCAATGACCTCGTCCCGCATATCAAGCCAGCCGCCCAGCTTTCCGTTGCTTATATAGTCGGTTATGTCAACCCTGGCGCTGCCGGAGCCCTCCCACAGTACCCTATCTCCGTAATCTCCACCCATCTCCAGTTCATAGCTGTCATTGCCGTGAACCAGGACACAACCCTTAGCCGTAATTACTGTGAGAGAACCATTGCTTTGCTCAAAGGACTTCACATCTAAGTATTCAGAGAGTTCCGAAACTAGTGTGTTGCGCTTATCCCTCAAGTCATTGGCAATGCTGTTTGTTTCCATCCCCGCAATTTTATCATTGAGCTGCGCAATCTCACTTGTTATCTGATTGATTCTCTCTGTCCCGGCACTCAGAGCACCGGTTAAATCCCTTTCAAGCTGCCTCAAATCAGCGTCCAGGTTATTGAATTGCCCCGAGAGCAAGATGCTGTGCTCGTAGAGGGCAATCCGCTCAGGGGCTCCGGAGGGATTGTTTGCAATATCGTGCCATGAGTTCCAAAAGTCTGATAGCATCGTACTAATACTCATTTCTGAGTCTTCGCTAAACAAACCCTCCAAAACCTGCATGTAGTTCTCCATCTCTTTGGAGGAAAACATGGTCGATTTTTGCTGCATGAGCCGGTTTTCAATAAACTGGTCACTGGCTCGTAGGACATACGTTGTATCCACACCTCGACCGAGTAGAATCCCACCATAAGGTGCCGGCTCTTTCGCCTCGAACACAGCAGTCTGTCTGGAAAAGCCTGGTGTGTTCACATTGGCAATGTTGTGGGCGGTAACGTTAATGCCATACTGTTGAGCTGCCAGAGCGTCTTTAGCGATACTCAATACCAATCCGAGACTGGACATAGTCAACGCCTCCTAACTTCTACAACTTCTTGTAATTATACGCCTTTTATGAGGACCATCTTTCTGCCTTCCACATGGAGTCATGGAGTATTGGAATATGTGGAATCCGTTACGAGTTTCGGGTTACGAGTTTCGAGTCAGAATTTTTTAACTTTCAACGTGTAACACGCAACACGCAACGTGTATTGGACCTATCACTCCATCACTCCATCACTCCGATACTCCAATTGGGGCGAAGCCCCTTGTTACACTTCTCTATGGAGTACCAGGTTTGTGTGACATTTACTGGTCAAAGATCGACCATTATCGTAAAGGGGCTTTGGTTTGTTGGCGCCCGTTATGATCCCAATAAGTTCATCCAGAAAATCAAGGCTTTCTTTAATAAAAACCTTGTTTTCCTGGCTGCGTTGCCGGATTTCCCCCTTCAAGGCCACCAGAGACAGATAAGCCGTTTTGATCCGCTCGGCGTGCATACCAGGAATAAGGGAGTATACACAGGCAAGGTCAAATGAAACAGCATCCATCCGGTGATCTATGGCGGCTTCGGAAAGGTCAGACAGGATCTTTCCCCGCACGCTTTCGATGCGAGATACAACCGACTGTTTTTGCTCCGCGATCTCCCATAGCCCGTCAATATCAGTTTTAGCCAGGCAGTCCCGTTCCCGCTTCAAGCATTCCAGAAGGTCCTGGTATAGCAAGATTTTTTCGTAGAAGAGGTTTTCAAGAGTCTCAATGGCTGTTTTCATACAAATTCTCCTGTCCTATACATTTCTTATCGGATGAAATGATGATTTGGTTTAGCCCGTTTAGCCGGTTATGCCCGTTTGGCCGGTTTAGCCGGTTTAGCATGCCCCGCACATCCATACCACGTAGCGTGCCCCCTCTGTGGGGCACATGTTGTGGGGGACAGAGCCCCCACGCTACAGATTTTGTGATCTGATCCATAACTTTAGGCACTTTAGCTCACTTTAGCTCACTTTAGGCACTCTTCTATTTCAACTGATTGTACAGCAATTTCCCAAGTCCCATCCCTCTCCCCCTTGCAATATTCTCGGACATTGCCTGGTCTGCCATCGACTTATAAACTTTCTGCTCCTGGCTGTTGTCAAAAAGGCCATTTTGGGGAAGGGACTTACGCATCGATTTGAAAATGTAATAGATAAAAATCGATTCAAAATCAGCACAGGCCTTCTTGAGTCTGGCATCTTTCACGGCCGTCTGTGCTGAAGCCACAGTCGGTTTTAAATGTGTCTCTGTTATTATGTTAGTCATTGGTCAATAACGGAGTGCCTAAAGTGAGCTAAAGTGCCTAAAGTGAGCTAAAGTTGAAAACCCCAATTCCGCATTCCGCATTCGTCTCATTCCGCATAGCGCCTGTCGGCTTGAGAAGAGTCCCGAAATCCGCCTACTGCTTACTGCTTACTGACCACTGACCACTGACCACTGACCACTGACCACTGATCTTAAATTATCTCCAACTCCGCCTGAAGAGCGCCGGCAGCCTTGATACATTGGAAAATGGTGATGAGGTCTCTTGGTGTCACTCCGATGGCATTCAGGGCACGTACCAATTCACCAATAGTCGTACCAGCGGGGACCAGGAGGAGCCTGTTCTTTTCTTCCTGGACAGCTACCTCAGAATCCGGCGATACAACGGTCTGTCCGCCTGGGGCCACAACAGCACCGTCTTCAAGTTGAAATTGCTGCGTGGTGGTATCATCAGGTGGAGCAGGGGCAAAGGGCAGAGGTTGAGACACCGTGGTGCGCTCTTTGATCTGAATACTCAAATTCCCGTGGGCCACCGCCACCGTAGAAATCCTCACGTTTTCACCGATGACCACTGTGCCTGTCTTCTCGTTCAAGATGACCCTGGCAATGGTATCCGGTGTGACCTCAAGATTTTCAATGGTCGCAACCATCTGCACAACACGATCCCGAAAATTTTCCGGTATGTGAAGCTTAAGGGTCCCGGAGTCAGTCGTGCTCGCGAGCACCCGGCCCAGCTTTTCATTGATTGCATTGCAGACCCTGATGGCCGTTGTAAAATCAGGATTATTCAAAGTAATAATCAGCTCCTCTTTATCTTGCATGGAAACCCGGATTTCCCGCTCAATGGTCGCACCCCTTGAGATTCTGCCCACAGTTGGATGGTTCTTGGTCACACCGCCACCTGCGGCCCCACCGGCGGTAAACCCGCCCACAGAGATCGGACCCTGGGCCAGGGCATAAACCTTTCGGTCCACACCGCGCAAGGGTGTCAAAAGAAGAGTCCCTCCCTGTAGGCTCTTGGCATCTCCAATGGAAGATACCACCACATCGATCTTGTTTCCTGTCCTTGCAAATGGAGGTATCTTGGCCGTCACCATGACAGCCGCAACATTTTTGATCGTTACATCGTTTTCATCCACATGAATGCCCATCCGTTCAATCATATTAACTAGCGACTGAACGGTAAAAGCGGTCCCCTGCTTGTCTCCGCTGCCGTCCAGTCCCACGACAAGGCCGTATCCGATAAGCTGGTTATGCCTTATACCTTTAATGGAGGCCAAATCCTTGATTCTGACGGCAGATGCCTCAGCGGAAAAACCGATCAACAAAATTATGGCAAGGAAAGTTATTTCGGACCGCCTATATATCATTTTCATCATTCTCACCTTTGGGTTCTTCGCGGATTAGTGGGAAATAATTTCAATTATCACCACCCCAGGTTTCAGGTTTCAGGTGTCAGGTTTCATGACTGAGAAATGCAAGATCTGAAACTTAATCACTGACACCTGAAACCTGACACCTAAAACCAAAAACAAGGGATATTTAAGATCAAAGCAAATTATCCCAAAAATCCACGATGAACCATAACTAATAACTAATAACCACTAACTAGAACGGCCATACATGGTCAAGGATTCGCATAAGCCAACCCGGCCTCTGTTTGTCTGCAATCACGCCCTTGCCCGCATATTCTACCCTGGCATCAGCGATATAGGTTGACTGAATCACATTGTTTTGCTGGATATCTTCCGGCCGTATGATTCCGGAAATAGTAATGTACTGGGTCTCGTTATTTACCCTGACCTCACGTTTGCCCGATATGCGAAGATTTCCGTTGGGCAATACCTGAACAACTCGTGCTGTAATCGAGGCGATCACGGTTCCACTTCGATCACTGGACCCTTTACCGTCAAAGCTCGGTTTAAAATTTGCTTTGAATAAGCTAGTCCGGTCAAGTCTCTTGTTCTTTTCCTCCAGGGCCCTCATGTAGCCCAGGAGGTCTGTAAGACCCGCCTCAATACTCGAATCGCGACTGGTTTTGGTATTTGCGTCCAGCTTTGCGCTTGGAGTTTCCGAAATCTCTACAGTCACCAGATCACCAACCTCTCTGGCCCTCATATCCACAAAGAGCCTGGTGCTACCACTATCTGCCCACAATGAGCCCTCGCTGGGTTCAGGGAGGGGGTAGACCTCCAACTGGGTGCCCTGAATATCGCCAGCCGGAGGCGGAACCGAGGCTTTACCCGGCATGGTGGCACATCCCGACAAGGTGACCATCCATATAACCGCAAAACAAACTATGCTAAAGATGTTGGATCTCATAACTAGTTTTCACGCTCCTTGGAATGGTTTCCTATGAAATCCCCCCTACCCCCCCCTTTTTTTTAAAAAGGTGGGAACCCAAAACTTCCCCCCTTTGTAAAGGGGGACCCGCCTGCCAGCGCCTCGCTCGCAAGGGAACTGCAATGCCCACACACACGGCAATGGCGGGCAGGTTGAGGGGGATTTTTTTTGAAACCAAATATGTGAAGATCTATAGCACATGACAGATTGGGGATTCACCCCTGCTGCCTAGAATTCGACCTTTACGGTTGAAGCGTTAACTATGCGTGCAATGATTTCTTTTCGGTTCATACAGTTCTTGACACGGATTTGATCCCCAGGACCCCCCTTTGTTTGGGCGATACCCAGGGCAGTTACCAGAATGGTAGATGATTCTGCCACTATGGTAACCCTGTCACCCTTTTTTATCAGTGGTGGGTCCTCCACCATATTCGCCAATAGCACTGTATCGGCTTTCAGGGCGTGTTTGACCCTCTTGCCAATAACATACTGCATGCTTGTCAGGACATTGTATGGCAGTTTAGAAATATTTCTCCTCTTTGTGCTGACATCATCTTCGGTTATAATGCTGCTGCGCCTGAGCGGACGGCTTGTGCACACAACATTCTCGAATCTGTCCACCCACCCTGACAGCACAACCCGCCGCTCGATCTTGCCGTCCACCCGGACGATAGCGGTCAGGCTCACATACCCAAGCAGCCTTGCGTCAGCCTGGCGCACAAGCTCAACCCTTATCTTCCCTTCGGGAAGTGAACCGTTACCAATCACTTTAAAGCGGGTGACCCTGAAATCTACGTCACAAGCCTTGAGCTGCCTGGCGATATAGCCATTAAAAAGGTCTGAAAACCTTTTCTCCTGGATAGATTGCCATGTCCGGCTGATCATGACAGATTCCGGTACACTCACGACGGTATCTGCCGGCAGCCACCTTCTTGAACGGATCTTGGATTCAATCCATGAACCTTTCAAGGTCTTGTGCCTGGCCGGCCCCGGGGCGTAGCCCAGATAAATTGCCCCGAGTCGTTCCTTCAGGCGAGGCGTGCTCTGTATGCCGGCGATATCCTTTAAATAGACCTTTTCGCCTTTGATCCAGGCCTCTTCCATTATCCTGATACTGGTACGGACATCAGCCCATGCCTCACAGAAGCCAAGTGCTGTCGCTATGACAATGATTGAAGCCACTAGTATCGTATTGCAATTTCTCATTTTACCTCTATCGTTGGTTATTGGTCATTCGTCAATAACGGAGTGCCTAGAGTGAACTAAAGTGCCTAAAGTTAAAGGAATAAAACCAATTTTTAAAAAAACCCTCAATTCCGCATAGCGCCTGTCGGCTTGAGAACATTTCCGAAATCGAAAATCGCTGCTTACTGCCTACTGCCCTCTGCCCTCTGCCCTCTGCGCTCTGTCCTCTGCGCTCTGTCCTCTGTCATTATCCAATCATCAATCGTCAATCGTCAATCGTCAATCCTTATCCGCCTACCTCTTGATATTGTTGGCCATCTGGAGCATGTTATCTGCCGTCTGAATGGCCTTGGAGTTTACTTCATAGGCCCGCTGGGCAATAATCATTCCGACCATCTCTTCCACTACATTCACATTGGACATTTCCAAATAGCCCTGTGCAATGGTGCCAAAGCCGTCCAAACCCGGTGTGCCTTCGGTAGCTTCCCCGGAGGCTTGGCTAGGCCGATAAAGGTTTCGTCCCATGCTGTAAAGGCCGGCAGGGTTTGGAAATGAATACAATTTGATATCCTCCTCAGCCAGAGGCGTTTCTGCGTCCGGGCCCCAGACCACAAGCCTCCCCCCGGAATCGATAGAAATAGAAACGGCAGTGGGGTCAATGGTGATCTCGGGCTGGAGTCTGTCGCCTGCGGAGGTACAAATATAGCCCTCACTGTCTATCTTGAAACTACCAGCCCGGGTATAGACTTCTTCATCATTGCTCACCACCATGAAAAAACCTTTCCCTTCAATTGCCAGGTCAAGCTCATTTTGTGTCTGGTTGTAATCACCCTGGGAGAATATCTTCTGCACGCCCATCGGTTTTGAGCCCATGCCGACCTGGATGCCTGTTGGAAGCTGGGTGCCTGCTGCGGTCATGGCGCCTGGCATACGGAGGGTGTGGTACATAAGGTCCTGAAAATCTGCACGACTTTTCTTAAAACCCGCCGTATTCACATTGGCCAGGTTGTTTGCAATAATATCAACGTTTAATTGCTGGGCGGCCATGCCCGTAGCGGCTGTCCATAATCCTCTTAACATCTTTTTACCTCCCTAATAAAATCGCTGCGCGATTTTATATAACGCGGCTTCGCCGCTCAAAAGAGAAAATCTCTATATGATCCAGCTATTGTTCCATAACTTTAGGCACCTTAGTTCACTTTAGGCACTTTTTTTACTTATTGTACCCTCCCCACCTCATTGATCGCTTTGTGGCTCGTCTCGTCAAATATCTGAATCATTTTTTGGTAACATTCATAAGTCCGGAGGGTTTCGATCATCTTCGTCATCTCCTCCACAACCATCACATTCGACTCCTCAAGGAATCCCTGCTTGACAAGGACATTTTCCGGCCTCACAATTTCTTTTTCATCACCGTTGTAGATGCAATTCGATAGGCCTTCTTTCTGGAGTCGCTCAGGTCGGGCAAATTTGGCAACCGAGAGGGTATCCACCACTGTTTCATCTACCGTTATTTGCCCCTGGGTATCGATAGTGATATCGCCGTCCCCTATGAGAATGGTCCCGTTTTCGCCTAACACCGGATCGCCGTTTTTTGTGACAAGCACACCCTCGCCATTCAGGGAAAAGCTTCCGTTTCGTGTATATCGAATGCCACGGGGAGTTTCGATCTCAAAGAACCCGTCCCCTTCCAACGCAAGATCGAGCCGGTTGCCCGTAAGCCTCAGACTACCTTGACTGAGGTCGGTTTTGACGTATTCTTGAAGGGCACGGTCAAAAGTGAGCGTGTCCTTTTTGAACCCGGTGGTACCCACGTTGGCAAGATTGTTGGTAATGATATCAAATCTGCGTCCTTGAACGCGACTGCCTCTGATAGCCTGATAAAAGCCTATATCCAATCTACTCAGCCCTCCTTTGTTGACTACGTACCAGTGCAACGAAGATGCCAAGGCCGGTTGGGGGATTGGGATTGGGGATTTGGGATTGGGGATTTGGGATTGAGTCTGTAAAATCCCCCTAAATCCCCCTTTAAAAAGGGGGACTTAAAGCTATTACCCCCTTCAGCTAAAGGGGGACTTAAAGTTATTCCCCCCTTTGCTAAAGGGGGGTTAGGGGGGATTTCTCCAGTTTCCAAATTTCTAATGATAGGTCCGGCTGGCTGGATGAGGGAAAAATCTTCCTAGTTTGAGCCTTTTTTCCGGTTCAGGCTATAGACGAAGGCAAGTAGTTCCGCCACGATCACATAGAGCTCGGGGGGTATTTCTTCATCAAGATCAAGCCTCGATAACACCTCAACAAGGTCCGGATCATCCTTAACAGGGATGCCTTGTTTGCGTGCGATATCAATGATCTTCTCGGCAACCAGTCCGGTGCCCTTTGCGGTGATCTTTGGGGCACTGTCCTGTGGTGGTTTGTATTTGAGAGCGACAGCTTTTTTCGGATTTCGGATTTCGGATTTCGGATTTGGGGACATTTCCAGGTTCCGTTGAGCCCGTTTGGCCGGAAGTCACTTCGCTCCGTTCAAGGCCTGCCCTGGCGCGTCGTCCCACTGAGGAGCAACGATGCCGATAATCCAGGTCTGGGCCAGGGTTTGAGGACCGCTTCGCTTGAGGTTTGAGGCAAAAACATTTTCTACCTCCAACCTTAAGCCTCCAACGGTGCCATAGGCGCCTTACGGGCTCAACCGGCTAAACCTTCATACAATCAGATTGATCTGGTGTTCTTCGGAATCAAGGAGATCTTCAACCAAAGAGGTCTGAGTCAAAACATTGGCCTCCTGCAAGCGGCATGTGACTTCCTTCAGATGAAAACCGTGTCTTTCAAGTTGGTGTTTCAGTAAGCCCGCGTAGTTATTAAAAAGAGATTGGATCTCCTCTTCGCACACCAAAAAACCAACCCTGATAGCTTTTTGAAAGACTGAAACATCTGCACGGACTGGCCCAAGGCAGGACATCTGCAACAAAAGGGAAACTCTAAGGACCTTGTCCCCTTCTCTGTCAGCCTCTTGATCTTCTCCCTTTTGGGGAAGGCGGATCAAGAGTTCTCCAAAACCAAACTGATCCTGGAATTGCAAGGGAATCGTAAAAAAAAGCTGCCTTTGCCCTTCCAATCTGGACACGTTCAACAATTGAAACTGTTCAAGGCTATCAACAAATCTGCTAATAGCTTCAGCAGAAACAAACTTATTTGCCGCACCATCTGCCAAAGACTTTAAGGCCAGGCCCTTTAAGTCGTGTCCTATGAGGGTATTCAGGTTGTTTGTGGATTGAAACTCAGAAAGCAGGAAGGTCCTGAGTTTATGCTCCCAAGTCATTCCGGACCCGTCTATGAATGACTTAAGAAATTGCCCATAATGCACTCCGTGTTCGGACGGAAATGAAATGCGGCTGAGCAAACCCCACCATCGCACCAGCATGTCAGGCACCTTAGACACAGCCGATCCTTTCACAGACCGCATGAACGGAGCCAATATTTTGATTAAGCCCTTGTAGGGAGATTCGCACAAAGCGTTCCTTGTCAACAGTCCGTCTACCCCATCTAGATCACTAATTCGTGGTTGGACCAGTCTCAGGACACACTGCGGTGAAACCTGTTCAACTTTGAAAAAGGCAATCCGACCTTCCCGCAGAGGCACTGATGTCCGAGCTGTGACCTGCTCCTCTCCAAAGAGAAGTAAGGCATGATTCGGAGGGATGAGTCTTATGACCCTTCCCTGAACAACCTCATCTTTAGTAAATGGTAGGATCTTGCCCTGGCCGGACTTGCCCTGGAGTATGAGCCTGGAGGGTGAGAGCAAAGGGGTGATTATCTCGTTGGCCATAGTTTTAAGAGGTGTTCATAAGCTTTTCGATTAAAAAAATCCGAATATCAAAATCCGAAATCCGAAACAATATCAAAATCCGAATGTGCAAAATTCAAAACAAAAACGGTTCCAGTCCTGCAGTCTTCTGTTTTAGTCATTGGTACCTGCCCGCCATTGCCACGCGTGCCTGCATTGTATCTGGCGTGCGAGCCAGGCGTTGGCAGGCGGGTTTCGATCATTTGAATTTGTTTCGAGTTTCGACCTGCCCGCCATTGCCAGAGACCTGCCCGCCATTGCCGTGTGTGCAGGCATTGCAGATGTCCGGCGACCGTGGCGCCCCGCCCGCCATTGCCAGACATGCCGGCACATAAGCTGAATGCTGTCTCAGGCGTTGGCAGGCGGGTATTCGGATTTTGGGTTTAAACGTCTTGCAAACACCTTTAATCTGAGCAAATTAGAATCTACTTTGACGTTACCGTGGCTGACCACATGGATTGCTTGACAGGATGCACACGATTTGACAGACTGGTTTTATGGGAGACGGGTTACGGAGGTGAATGATCATGATGTCTGCGGATGATACCACAACCCGGCTGCTACAAGAACTTTCAGATGCCAAAGCCTGGCCGGCACGGTTCAAACTGGAGCTCGACAGCGGGTCAGATGTGAGTCATGAGATCGGAGAGGCTGACAAGAAAATAGAGGGGCTTGAAAAACGGGCAAAGGAAGCCATGAAAAGACTCGGGTGCGTGAGTCCGCAAACCCGCTTGATTTACCACGGCATGGCTGACATGCTGATTAACTGGAACGCCTTCAAGGACAGCTTGGGATAGAGCAAGAAGATAGTCATGTCCTACACACCCAAAATTCTCATAGTTGATGATGAACCCCGTATGTGTACCAGTCTGAAAATGTTGTTAAGCCACTATGGCTATGAAATACATACAAGCAATAGTGGTAAGGAAGCTGTAGAATATCTGTCCAAGAACAACTTTGACCTTGTCCTTTTGGACATGGTTATGCCGGACATGGATGGCCGCCAGGTCATGGATCATATAAAAGGTCAAAGTCCGGAGACCTTGATCGTCGTTATTACTGGCCATGCTTCTGTAGAATCAGCCGTAGCGGCGCTGAGGAATAAGGCCTACGATTATCTGAGAAAGCCGTTCGAGCATGAGGAATTGTTAAAGACGGTAGAAAATGCCCTTGAGCAAAAAAGATTGAGTGGCGAGCGCAAACGGGCGGAGGAGGCGCTACGAGAAAGTTCTCGCAGGCTGCAAGTTGCTTATGAACAATCGATCATCTATGCACAGCAACTCAATGAAGAAATGGCGGAACGCAAGCGGACAGCGGAGGCGCTGGCTCGAGCGAAGGAAGACTGGGAGAACACATTTGATGCTATAACCGACATGGTTATGCTCCTGGACAATGAGCACCAGGTTTTTCGCGTGAACAGGGCTGCAGCAGAAGCTTTGAACACCACCAAAGAAAGATTACTGGGCAAAAAATGTTATGAGGCGGTACACGGGCAAAGCCATCCAATAAGGAGATGCCCGTTGGTGCTCACCATGAAAACGTTGGAGCCCCACACCACAGAGATAACCGAACCTCATTTAGGTGGGATCTTTATATGCTCTACTTCCCCCATACTGGATCGTCAAGGGAAACTGACAGGTTATACTCATACCCTAAAGAACATTACCAAATGGAAGCGTCTTGAAGCCCAATTTCAGCAAGCCCAGAAGATGGAAGCCATCGGTACCCTTGCTGGTGGTATAGCTCACGACTTCAACAACCTACTCATGGGAACTCAAGGAAATATCTCCTTGATGCTTTTGGACATCGATTCTTCGCATCCACATTATGAACGGCTAAAGAGCATTGAAAGGCAGATTCAAAGCGGGGCTAAACTAACCAGGCTCCTTCTGGGGTACGCCAGGAAGGGAAAATATGAGGTCAAGCCCGTTGACCTGAACCAATTAGTGGGAGAGACCTCTGAGACATTTGGTAGAACGAGAAAGGAGATTACGATTCATCAAGAGCTTGCCGAAGACTTATTTGCAATAGAGGCAGACCGAGCACAGATAGAGCAGGTGCTTTTGAATCTGTTTGTAAATGCTGGAGATGCCATGTCTGGCGGTGGGGATCTTATCTTGAAAACCATGAATACCACCCACGATGATATGAAGGGCGAGCTGTATGATCCAAAGCCGGGCGACTATGTGCTGTTAACGGTTACCGACACAGGCATAGGTATGGATAAAGAAACCATGGAGCGCATATTTGATCCATTCTTTACCACCAAGGAGATGGGCCGGGGCACAGGTCTTGGTTTGGCTTCTGCTTACGGTATCATAAAGGGCCATGGCGGATATATTGAGGTCGATTCCAAGAAAGGGCAAGGCGCGACCTTCAGGATTTATCTGCCTGCGTCGGGAAAAAAGGTGCAGAAAGCTGTCAAAACTGCTGACCAATTGATTAAGGGAACCGGAACTGTGCTCCTGGTGGATGATGAAGAGGTCATCCTGGAAGTAGGCAAGGAGTTGTTGGAGGGGATGGGCTACCGGGTACTCACAGCCAAAGACGGAAAAGAGGCTGTTGAAGCTTACAAGAAAAATCGTGATGAGATAGACATCGTCCTTTTGGACATGGTTATGCCCAATATGGGTGGTGGTGAAGCCTATGACCGCATGAAGGAGATCAACCCGGATATAAAAGCCTTGCTTTCAAGTGGTTTCAGTATTGATGGTGAAGCCAGCGAGATACTGGAACGAGGCTGTAATGGATTTATTCAGAAGCCGTTCAGCATGAAAGAGCTGTCCGGAAGAATAAGGAATATTCTGGAAAAGAAATAGATCAGCTATGATGGGTAGTATGTTGCGCAGGCGGTTTCAGACTCCCAGGCGGTTACACGGCTTACCTTGATTTCCGGGGCTTGCAGCAACAGCGATAGTTGTTCCGCCACATACCTTGCAATGTTTTCTGAAGAGGGGTTCTGGTCCTTGAATGCCTCCAGATCGTTCAGGAACTTATGGTCCAAATTCGCCATGACGGCATTCACATGTTGTTTCAGAACTCTAAAATCGACTACTATCTCCGTCTCGTTTAGGACGTCTGAAGTGACACAGACCTCAATTCTCCAGTTGTGTCCATGTAGGCCTTCACATGCCCCATCGAAGTTCTTGAGCTGATGGGCAGCAGAGAAGTTTGTTATGACTTTCAATTCATACATGCGATTTGAGTGCCTAAAGTGAGCTAAAGTGCCTAAAGTGAGCTAAAGTTGATGAGTTGACAATCATGTTTCCTGTCTGTAGTTCACTTTAGTCCGTTAATAATAGAATTGGTGTTTTTTTGGGCAGAAAATAAATTCGAAATACGAATATCGAAATACGAAACAATATCGAATGACAAAAATTCAAAATTAAGAAACGATAAGCCATTCTGACATTTTCAATCGCCCTTGAGACCGCTCTTACAGTTTTGAACATTTGAGCATTTAATATTTGGATTTGTTTCGGATTTCGGATTTAGTGCTTCGTATTTCCGGTTTATCCGGGTTAGGCACTTGCATCTATGTTATTCAGGCTCCCCAGTGTATCGCTTTCCGCATTCACTGCAAAAGCCGTCTTTGTTGATGATCCCGATGCAGGTGCCGTCACTGCATAGAACCCGCTTTGAAAAATCAATCCCATCTTCACTCGATTCTGCTGCTGTATCCCGGCGAGGTATCTCTGCCCCGCAGTGGGCGCAGAATGTTCCCTCAACGGGGATTATTTCATGGCATTCAGGGCACTCCCGCGATGGGAGATCAGCATTGCAATGAGGACACTTCATCATTTAATACCTCAATTCCTAACCCGGACAAGCCGGAACCAAAAGTGCCTAAAGTTTGAAGTGCCTAAAGTGCCTAAAGTTAAGGAATGCGCTTTCAGCGCAACTTGTTTTTAGATAGACCACGCCGAAGGCGTGCACATTAACTTTAGCTCACTTTAGGCACTTCAAACTTTAGCTCACCATTAATCAATAAGTACAAAAGGTTACGTCACATAGACAATATTTTGTCGATGTTGTGTCGTTAAGCGCCTATTTCTACCCACCGATAGTTGACGTGGAGCGAAGGCCCTCTCCTTTTTCCAGGATTTCAGCATGATGCCGCCTCGGTTTGCTGGCAATGGCTTGTTGAGATACCTCTCTCAAATCTTTCTGGCTGCATCCGTTTCTAAGGGGGGTTTTGATGTCCACACAGCATCAAAGCCTTCGCGACGGGTGATCTTCGCATACTTCAACGGGTTCAGGGTGTCCAGGCTTATGTTGATGCGACGAATACCCGCCTCAAAGAGCGGGCGGGCCATCTTCTCCAAGAGCAAACCATTGGTGGTGACGCTTACATCCTCGACCTCGGGGATGCTGCACACAGACTCAGCCAGATGCACGAAATTTCTGCGGAGCAGGGGTTCCCCACCCGTCAGGCGGACCTTTTTCATGCCAAGGCCAGTCGCTGCCCGGATTATCTTGAGGATTTCTTCATAGCTCAAAATACTGGCATGATCCAGAAGCTTGAGATCCTGCACCGGCTTGCAGTAAAGGCATCGCAGGTTGCAGCGGTCAGTTACAGAAACCCTAAGGTACGTTATCTCGCGGTTGTAGGGATCTACATTTGGAGCCATATGGGAATGCCGCTTTCAAGGCCTTGCTCTTGTGCTAACAGATCGAGGTGCAAGGTCGAGATCTGCTCCACAAAAGGGTCCACAGGGCGTTTCATTTTCCTGGTATCAACGGTCTTGATGTACTTCTTGCACTCATCACACACATTCACCCGATAGTCCTTTTCTTCTTCGCTGAAGAAATAGTGCAACGTGTTTTGATCGTTATTGTCGCAGAACGGGCAGTATATTCTCGTTGTCTGCCACTCGCGGCCACAAAAGCTGCAAAGCAGGAATCGCGCCCCTTCATCCCGGAGTATTGACAGGGCAGGCGGGCTGCCGCAAATAGGACAATACCCCTTTTCCCATGGCGTCTCCTTGTCCAGATAGGTGGCCAACTGTTCGGCACAAAGAGAAATGGAGGGTTTCATACTGAAGTAAGCCACAAAGGCAAGGATCTTCTTGTCAGTTTCCAGATTTCTTGCCGCTTCGTCAAAATAGGCGTCATCCTCGCCCAGGATTTTTGAAAACAGGGCCGAGGCCCCCAGCGTTCCCTTGTCCAGGGCATCCACAATCTTTGGGACGGCCTCGGCCAGCACCTCGTTTGCCTCAATGGCAAGCCGGCAAATCTTTCTCAGCAGGGCCTCGGATGCGCTTATGTCTACCGTAAAGTCGGCCTTGTCTATCAGAGGGAAATTCTCTTCTCGCTTGACCGAAAGGAGTTTTTCCGGGATTTGGATCGGCTCAATCTGCACCCGCCCCTTTGCCTCCTCCTGGGCCAAAAAAAGTTTTTCGTAGAAATCAAGGATCTCTTCGTAGGCGGGCCTTTCGGCCTTAACCGCGGCTACGGCTTTTTTAATTTGTACGACAGTTGCGATTTCCTTTTCACCCATAACCATTTCTCCTCCTTATTCTTAATTCAACATAGCACAAAAAAAGGGGAGGATCAATCAACCTTCTTCTCTGAAGCGAGCCACCGGCCCTTAAGGCGAGGAGCTTCACCTTTGCAGGCCATTCTATGGATGGCGTTGGACTTTGCTTAACGCAAGGGATTTACAAGAGATTCAACTCGAAGAACATTAAAGCGTTCTTGCATAACCGCAAGAAAAGTGTTTATAATAAAATCGAATCTTGACACACAGATTCCGGGGGGGTCATTGTAGGTAGGATTGTTGGCGACACCATTGAAATCAGTCTGCCAGGCGTGGGTGACAACTCTTTCAGGAAGGTGAAGGAGTAAGGCTAGAATGATACGGAGTAATAAGAAAGGGAAGATCAATAGATCTTCCCTTTCTTGTGTTAAAGTGCCGATCACTCGGACTTGTATTTTGCGATCAGTTGCTTGTTACATACTAGCCGTCAATCTGGTCAATGGCCTAATAAGCCTCTTCAAGGCCACGGCCCTCGATATGTCAAAGGCCGAATTTGAGGCCACTGCAAACTTGTGATAGAGGTCCGGGTCCTCTGTGACCAGATAGATAACCCGAACGTCATCAGGATTCAAGAGTTTTGCCTTCCTGTGGGTCTTCTTGACTTTGCCCAGACGCTTCTTGGCCATCTCAAGCATCTCTTGTCGGCTACCAAAGTTCATGGCACCCGTGGGGCAGGTCTTTACACAGGCCGGCGAAAGCCCGTTTTTTACCCTGCCAATGCACATGTTGCACTTGGCCAGGGACCCATCCTTGGCGGCTCGCGGGATGTTATATGGGCAGGAGTCGATGACGTCTTCCGTGTCCAGCTTCTTGGTATTCCCCGTATAAATCACTGCACCGGTTGCACGATCCTGGTAAATGGCCCTGGGATCATCGGCCGCCATTTCGCAAGGCGCGTCAATGCAGTGGCGGCACTGATCCGGAAAGAAGAGCCACTTGAGCTTTCCGTCCACTACCACCTCTTCGAACCTCACAAGCTTGTAAGTCTTGAAGGAGAGATCCGCCGGGTTCTGGTAGGTTCCACGGTTCACTGTTTTCTCTGCAGGCAGGCCGTTCCACTGCTTGCAGGCGACCTGACAACCCCTGCAGGCCATACAAAGACTCGTGTCAATGAAAAACGATTTACCTGGCATTCAGATCACCTCCTTCTATAGTTTGGATACATTGCACATAAAGGCCTTGGTTTCAGGGATTCGCGTATTGGGGTCACCCACTGAGGGCGTCAGCAGGTTGGCGCTCTCTTCTTTACCGCTCTCAGGCCAGCGCCAGCCAAAACACCATGGGAACCCCACCTGGTGAACAATATTCCCTCCGATCTTAAATGGTTTGAATCGCTTGGTCACGATGGCGGTGCATTCCAGAGAACCCCGTGCGGACGTGGCAAAAACACGCTCGCCGTTCTTGATCCGTTTGAGCCGTGCCAGTTCCTCGCTCATCTCCACGAATACCTGTGGCTGCATCTCAAGGAGCCAGGGCTGCGGCCGGGTCATGAGGCCCGTCTGCCAGTGTTCCACCACCCGGTAAGTGGTGCCCACGAGGGGGTATCTTGGATCACAGGTCGCGTAAGCATCTGCATCCGTTCCGTATACTGCTGCCGTGGGATTCATCCTCTCCTTGTTCATGGGATTTTTCTCAATGGGACATTCCTGCGGTTCGTAGTGTTCCGGAAACGGACCGTCTGCCCGGCCCGGTCCAAATATCTGGGCATGCCCGTGTTTCCTCATGATAAAGGCCCACTTGCTCTTGGGGTTGGGCTTTTCAAGGCTTCCAAGCGGCGGCCAGCCACCGTCGGGCACATCGCCGATCCACTTCTTACCGTCCCACTTAATGACCCAATGGTTCTTATCCAAAGGCTGGCCCTTGAGGTCCACCGAGGCACGGTTGTAAATGATCCTGCGGTTTACCGGCCAGCACCAGGAGAACTTCGGATAGAGCCCGATCTTATTGACGGCATCTTTCTGGCTTCGCCGGGCTGCCATGTTCCCCTTCTCCGTGTAACTGTTGCAGTAGAGCCAGTTCCCTGAAGAGGTGGAGCCGTCGGCCCTGAGGTAGGCAAAGCTGGGCACAAGTTGACCTTTCTTGAAACTCTTTTTCTTCTTCGGGAAATCAACGTCTTTCAGGAAGTAGCCGTTGATCTCCTTGGCCACCTTGTGGGCATCATACATACCGTTTGTCGTGTAGTCCCACTTCAGGTTCAAAATCGGCTCGCGGAAGACGCTACCTTTATTTTTATAAACCTCTTTAAGCTTAGAGCCGAGCTCCATAATGATGTCGCCGTCGGACTTGCTGTTGCCAAGGGGTTTCGGCCCCTCGTATCGCCACTGCATCCAGCGACCACTGTTGGTGATGCTCCCTTCCTTTTCAAAGGACACGCAGGCCGGGAGCATGAAGACCTCCGTCTTGATAGCGGACGGGTTCATCCCGGGCCCGCGCCAGAAAGATCCGGTCTCGTTGTCAAAGAGATTAACATTGACCATCCAGTCGAGGTTGGCCATGGCCTTACGGTTCTTGCCGGCATTGGCACCACTGCACGCTGGGTTCTGGCCCCAGGCAAAGAAGCCCTTAATCGTCCCTTTGTACATTTCATCAAAGAGGTCCAGCCAGGAGTACGCCTTGCCGTCGTCCACCTTGGGGAGCCAGTCGTAGCCGAAATCGTTCCTCTTGCCGGCATTTTCACCAAAGAACGACTTTAACATGCTGACCGAATACTTCGGGTAGTTTTGCCACCAGTTCGCGCTTATGGGATCTTTGCTCTGGGGCGTCCACTTCCTGTTATAAGCTGCCAATGACACATTGGACGCCCTTGGGGTCTTGAGATATCCGGGCCATATGTGCCACAGCAGGCAGTGGTCCGTGGAACCCTGGACATTCGACTCGCCGCGCAGGGCGTTCACCCCGCCGCCCGCCATACCAATGTTCCCAAGGAGGAGCTGGATGATGGCCATAGTTCGGATATTCTGGGTCCCCACGGTATGCTGGGTCCAGCCCATGGCATACATGATGGTGGCGGCCTTACCGGTCGCTCCGGTAGCTGCATAGGTCTTATACACCTTTACAAGGTCTGCTTCCGGTGTACCCGTGATCTGGGAGACGAGCCTGGTGTCATACCGGCTATAATGTTTCTTCAACAACTGAAACACAGACCCGGGATTCTCCAGGTCCCGGTCCATTTTCGGGACACCCTTTTTGTCCATCTCAAAGGCCCATTTTGACTTGTCATACTTGCGGGCGCTCCTGTTATAGCCGGAAAAGAGACCGTCCTTGAAGCCGTAAGCGTTGCCCACAATGAACGGGGCATTGGTATAGGCACGGACGTAGTCCTTGTTGTAAAGATTGTTGTCAAGGATGTACTTGATCATGCCGCCCAAGAAGGCGATGTCAGTACCTGATCGCAGGGGGGCATAAATGTCCGCCATAGAAGATGTCCTGGTGAATCTGGGGTCTACACTGATGAGCGTGGCCCCATTTTCCATCGCTTTAACGACATACTTGAACGATATCGGATGGTTTTCTGCCGCATTGCTTCCCATGATCAGGATGCAATCGCTGTTGCCGATGTCGATCCAGTGATTGGTCATAGCGCCTCGCCCGAACGACTCTGCCAGAGCCGCGACCGTGGCGCTGTGTCAGATACGGGCCTGATGTTCGATGTATACAAGGCCCAAGGCCCGCATGAGTGCCTGGTAGATCCAGCACTCTTCGTTGTCCAAAGCGGCGCTTCCGACCGAGACGATACCTGTCGTCCGGTTCACCACCTGCCCTTTGTCATTCTTGCGGGCAAAGGTGGCATCGCGGGTCTTCTTCACGCGCTTGGCGATCTGGGTAAGCGCCCAATCCCATGAAACCTGCTTCCACTTTTTGGCCTTAGGCGCCCGGTACATAGGTTCAAGGAGCCGATTCTCATTTTCGCCCAATTGAAACAGCGCAGCACCTTTACTGCAGAGCGAACCCCGGTTGATCACATGGTCCGGGTCTCCCTCGATGTTGATGACACGGCCGTCGCCCTTCATGTCGGTCTGCACGATGGCCCCACACCCTACTGCACAGTAGCAGCAGATGGTGGTGGTCTCCTTGGCATGCTTGGTCTTGAGCATTTGGGCGTGTGACCTGACCGGAGAGAGGTCAAAACCCAGACCGCTTACAGCAAGCCCGGCAGCCGATGCACCAGAGATCTGCATAAATTTTCTGCGTGTCACTTTCATGCGGGTCCTCTCCTTTCTTAGAAAAAAGATTGTTTTGAGACTTCAAGCTCACCCCCTCTCGATGGATAGTTGTAGTGTTGGTGTCATGAGTATATGGGTAATAGTAAATAGAATGGTTCTTGGGCAGGTAATAAGCGAGAACCTGGAATCAGCTTTGCTATCCATGATCCTTTTTGCTGGGGATGTAGAAGCTGCTTTAACGTTAGACTGATTAGCAAAGGCATTATGTTCTATGCGACATAATGCCTTTCCCTTATACAATTTTTTATTATAGGCTGACAAGATAGTCTTGTCAAACAATTTTTTATTATAGGCTGACAAGATAGTCTTGTCAAACAATAAATCAAGCACTGCACAAAAATTAGGGGTTGCGATACTATTCCAGACGGGCGGTCTGATTCTTATGATGCTTCTTGTCGCCTAATTCGGCAAGCAATATCATTCCAAAAGTTGTGAGCAGCACCTTGAGGTCCATCATCAAAGGATGAAATCAGGAACATGGGGGTGTAAATCAAGATTGTTGGTTATTGAGTTCAATAGTCAGGTGTCAGTGTTCAGGTTTCAGCTCTTTAAGTTTCTCAATCCTGAAACCCGAAACCTGACACCTTTTCCCCAAAACTAAATACGCAGCAGACGGACACGGATTTTCTCATTGCCAACAGCCGTGATTTACACTCGGAACATGGTCAGGGGAAGTTATGCCAAGGTAGCCGAGTCGCCTGATTCTTGGTGTTCCGCGCTGTTGCGGTGGTTCATCAAGCCGTGTGCAAATGTTCGATTTGGGTCAAAAGCTTGGCTATATGAAGGGAGTTGTTCATGACTAGAAAAAAACGTCTGCAGGCGTAATTCAGCGGACACCAAGGAGCTTCGTAAAATGTCTGCTGAGACGTGCAGAAAAGGATTGGCTGAACTCTCCAAAGGGATTGCTCATCCTGCCCGTGTGGAGATTGTCCGTATCCTTGCAAACAGGCCCACGGATGCAAAATGTGTTTGTGGTGACATTGTCGACGCCCTTCCCCTTGCACAGTCTACAGTTGAAGGTGTGCATCAAGACACTGAGTCTGTGAGCAGGATCTGATTTTTGAGAGACCGGGATTCGCCTGCGGCAATCACCCTGATGGCCGGCCGGCCTCTGACCGGGCATTTGTTTTCGCAGATGCCGCACCCGTTGCACCTTTTCAGGTCCACGTAGGGAACATCAACCAACATAGGGGACTGACCGGGGCCGGGCACAACCTCTTTCCTTAGATAAATCGCCTTGGGCGAAGTGGGGCAAAGTTCCTGGCACACAATGCAGGGCCCATTGCCGGACCATGGTAGGCACCGGCCCCTGTCTACATAGGCAGCCCCGATTTTGATGGGACGTTCGATCTTTTCCCTGACAGAAATTTCTCTGATGGCCCCTGTTGGGCAAACACTGCCACAGAGGGTGCAGGTATATTCGCAGTAGCCCCTGGTCATGATAAGGTGAGGCGTCCAGAAGCCTGCCATGCCCGCCTCTGCAAGGGTTGGGTTGATGACATTTGTGGGACAGGCCTTCATGCAAAGACCGCACCTCTGGCACACCCTTAGGAAATCGTTTTCGGGTAAGGCCCCTGGCGGCCTGATCAAGCGGGGGTCTGAAACATGGTGCGCAGAGCCGTCGAGTTTTGCCAGGAGGGGCAGGGATATGCCGGCCGCCAATCCCACGAGCACGGCCCGCCGGCCCATATCCGGTCCCCTGTTCGATTTGGGCGTCCACCTGAATCGAAATGACAGGGCACCCTCAGGGCAGGCATCAAAGCAATTAAAACATAAGAGGCACTCAGCACTTTCCCAGGTCTGGCCCGGCATGGGAGAAGCAGCGCCCTGGCAGCTTGTGGAGCACAATTTGCAGTCTGTGCATTTTGCGTGATCCTTTTCCAGCCCGAGGATACTGAACCTTGAAAATATTCCCAGAAGTGCCCCAAGGGGACATAAGATGCGGCACCAGAAACGGGGCCTGATCCTGTTTAGAAACAGGATCACAAGAAAGATCAACCCGATAAACCAGGCTGTCTTGTATGCTGGATAGCCGTAACCAAAGACTGGCGATACAAGGGCCTCACCACCATAGCTCAGATAATTCAGGGCCTTGATGTCGCTTGCGGCCATCACATCGAAAAGCTCCTTGAGGCCTACGCCGATGGCCGGCAATATCGCCAGGGCCAGGGAGCGAAAGAGCAAAGATATGGGATCGATTAATCCCGCCAGATTAAGACCCATGACTGCTCCCATAAGCAGCATTATGAAGAGAAAATACTTGATCCTGTGCCCCGGGGTCTTTTGATTGGCCCTGGTCATGCGATCCCCCTTGAGGGAGGGCTTGACCCAACTTATGAAGTGGTGGATGGTGCCCAGGGGGCAGATAAAACCGCAGAAGATCCTGCCAAGAAAAAGGGTCACCAGAAGCAGGCCGAGGGCCCACCAGAACCCATGGATGAGACGGTGACCGGATAGCAGGCTGGAGAGCCAAATTAGGGGGTCAAGCTGAAAGAAAAATGTGATCGGCTGACTTAGTCTGAGATCCGGATCAGAGGAAAAGACCAACGAATATTGCAGGTAGACATCCTCCGGGAGACGGCTCTCCACAAGGAGGAAAAGGAACAAGCCGAGGAAAAAGGCCTGACAGATTCTCCTTATCCAGACCAGGTGCTTGGCCCTCACAGGATGACCCTTTGTTGGATTAGTCTTTGCGAATCATAGGTTCCGAGGCCCCACTTCTGTCCAAGGCGGATAAAGCCGATCTCGCCGGGATCATGGTCAAAGAGCCCGGCCGCCTTTGCATCCGCGGCAACCTGGTCGTTGCTCAAGATCAGGGTGTTCTTGACGGCCACATCTGAGGGGCTTCCGCCGGAAGGACCGTTTTTTATCATGATCCGGACGGCGTCTATGAGAGTCAGGGTAGGCTTGAAAAATTGGGCCAGATCTACAATGCTCTGGTGAATGTCCTGGTGAAGGGCGCTCCTTCTTCCTCCCACAGCCCCGATCCAGTTCTTGATGCCCAGAGTCAGGGTGCTCAGCCCGTGGA
Organism: Desulfobacterales bacterium; assembly: GCA_030616475.1. Taxonomy (GTDB): domain Bacteria; phylum Desulfobacterota; class Desulfobacteria; order Desulfobacterales. Next base: position 869 of record JAUWXF010000007.1, on the reverse strand, counting down.
CCTTGGCCACCGGCAGGTTTATGACCTTGTCCGCTTCTACGAATGGAACAAAGACGGGCCAGACGTCGAGGCGGTGCCCGTGAAGCTTCATCCGCTTCATCAGGGAGGATCTTGGGAAAACAAGGTCTGCACCCGTCCTTTTGGCCACGATGCCCGCCCCGGTCAGGGCAAAACAACGCCTGGCCTCATGGATGGTGTGGTCGGCGATCCTGACCTTTTTGGCCCCTGCATCAAAGCAGAGCTCAATAACTGCTTTTAGGACCTCAGGGTTTGTGGTTGCTGCCAGTTCGGGACGCCTGGCCCATGAGATATTCGGTTTTATAACCACCACATCCCCCTTTGAAACAAATTGACCCATGCCTCCGGCGGCCTCAAAGACCTTTCCAGTCAAGTCCTTGATCTTGTAACCCTTCTCGGAGCCAATCCCTTCAATGACAAATCCCTTACCCTCTGTTGCGGCCTGGCCTGGGCTTTGAGAGAGCAAAGGACACACGCCAAGAGCGGCCCCTGCGAGGCTTGCCGATATCCGGGCGATTCTTTTCAGGGATTGTCTTCTGGTAATGGGGTGATTCGGCTCCATGGTCGGCTCCTTAGTTCTGCAATTCGTGTTTTTTCTGGCAGAAAATAAATCCGTACTGTTTTCAAGGCGCACGCCGCAAATCCGAATATCGAAACCTGCCCGCCATTGCCAGAGATGCTAACATGTAAGCTGCACGAAGTACGTGGCGATGGCAGGCGGGTCCGAAACAATATCGAATGACAAAAATTCAAAATTAAAAAACGATAAGCAATTCTGACATTTTCAATCGCCCTTGAGACCGCTCTTACAGTTTTGAACATTTGAGCATTTAATATTTGGATTTGTTTCG
>JAUWXF010000149.1 GCA_030616475.1 Desulfobacterales bacterium | reverse complement strand
GTTAATGTGAACGCCTTCGGCGTTGTCAATCTGAAGTTTGCGACCTCCGCCTTTAACAGCACAAGTTTCTCAATCATCAATCATCAATCGACAATATTCAATGGCCTACGCCTCATTCCTCAAGATTCGCGCGCCTTGTATCTGGGGCTTTTACGAAAGCGTCACCAGCTGACCGTTGTCGGTTGTCAGTGAGCAGTAGGCAGTATCGGATTTCCAGCCTCCGGCATTCCAGCATCTTGGTGCAGCTCGCTATTGACAACGGACCACTGACACTATCCTAAAGGCATTGGATGCCTTCCATAACTTTAGGCACTTTAGCTCACTTTAGGCACTTTAGTTCACTTTCCACGTCATCATGATCCCTTCTATTGACGATCACCTGTCCGCCCTTTACCGCCTCAGACGCTTTGGGATCAAGCTCGGACTGGCCACAATTTCCCGCCTGATGAGGGGGCTAGGAAACCCTCAGGATCGTTTTTCTTCCATCCACATTGCAGGGACCAACGGCAAGGGATCGATTGCCGCCTTCCTGTCTTCAGTCCTTGCACATGGAGGATATAAGGCGGGCCTTTACACTTCCCCCCATCTTGTTCGCTTCAACGAGCGAATACAGATCAATGGACGTCCCATATCGGATAAAGATGTGGCACAAGTCGCAGAAGCGGTTCAGCGGATATACACCCAGGGGGAGCCCCCGACCTTCTTCGAGTGTGCCACTGCTATGGCTTTTTGCCACTTCGCCTCAGAAAGGGTGGACTGGGCTGTCCTTGAAACCGGTATGGGCGGTCGGTATGACGCAACTAACGTGGTGCATCCCGAGGTCAGCATCATTTCCAATATCAGCATGGAACACCAGGAATACCTAGGGAACACCCTGGCCAAAATCGCTCGCGAGAAGGCAGGCATAATCAAGAGGGGATCTGGCGTTGTTACAGGAACCCGGCAGAAAAGCGCACTGCGGGTCATCGAGCAGGTGGCTACAGAAAAGGAAGTGCCCTTGTACAGGCTCGGAAAAGAGATCCGGATTCGTAAAAATAAGGAGGGGGCCTTCACGTATCTGGGCATTGATCGCCGCTGGCCCCGCGTCAAGATCGGACTGATCGGGGACCACCAGGTCACCAATGCGGCACTCGCCCTGGGGGCCCTGGAGCTGCTGCTGGAAAAAGGGCTTCACCTGACGGATGAAGCGATCTACGCCGGCCTTGCCAGGACACGCTGGCCCGGGCGTCTTGAGGTTCTCTCAAGAAAGCCGTTCATCCTTTTGGATGGTGCACACAACCCGTCCGCGGTAAGGACGCTCAAGAAGTTCCTAAAAAACTCAAATGCCTTCCGGCGCTTGACCATGGTGGTGGGTGTTTTAGAAGATAAGGCATGGAAGCCCATGCTGCGTGATCTCGCTGGTGTTGCTGATCGTATGATTCTCACCAGACCCCAGTATGAGCGTGCTGCCGATCCCTACGAATTGGCATCATTTGTGCGTCCTCTTAAACAGGATCTGGTCGTCATGCCTCATTTGCCGGATGCAATATCCCTTGCCCTTGAACAGACCAGTGCCGCAGATGCTGTATGCATCACCGGCTCCCTTTACACGGTGGGTGATGCCAGGGCGTATCTTGGGAAGCATTCCCAGATTATTATACCGCCCTGAATAAGTCCGAAATCCGAAACAAGACAGGATAAATTCGAATATCGAATATCGAAATCCGAAACAAATTTAAAATTCGAATATCGAATGTTCAAAACGTTACAGATTCACGAGGTTATGGATTTAGTATTCCAACACGCCGATCCTTCAATTCCACAATCCCTCAATTTTTTTGTTTTGGATTTAGTATTTTGGTCATTTGAATTTTTTTCGAATTTCGTGCTTCGAATTTCGGATTTTCCCGTTTCTGGCTCCCAACAAAAATCATGGCTGAGGTCGGTAAGAATCTGGCAATGTGTTCACTATCTTGAGGATCATGCTGATGCTTCTTGCTGATACTTATCTGGATAGGATTGATTTTTTGAGGTACCTGCCTCAAACCGATTGCGCGGAGTGCGGGGCCAACACCTGTCAGGAATTCGTCGAAGATTTAAAGCGGGGCCGCAAAAAGCCTACGGATTGTCCTCATCTCTCCGAAAACCTCTATTACCCTTTTCAGGTTGCCCTAAATGCGGACAATCTCCTGCCGAAGTTTCCGTGCCTGACGGCACCCCGTCCGGGCCAGACCGGATTGGTGGAAATCAATGCCCCAGACGATGATACTCCCATCCTGATCTCGGGAAACAACATCCATACCCAGGATGTGATCACTTCGATCCTAAGTACGACGAAAAGCCCGTTTTTTCTCATTTTTGCTGACACCAGGGGAGATACGGTCGATATGGCCCTGATCTATAAGAGCTTGACGGCAAAAGTGATCAGCAAAGAGGTTGTCAAATCAGGCGTTTTGGAAAGGGTTCCTCATCAGGAAATCATTATCCCTGGCCTGGCCTCGGCTATGTGTGATGAGATAGAAGAATCAACAGGCTGGAAGGTTAAAGTAGGGCCGATCTGCGCTGCGGAATTGCCTCTGTTTTTTGGAGACCGATGGCCTCTGCCCATCACCTGACCAATCCCTCTAAGGTGTCGGCCATGCTGGTGGTTGCTTGAGAGAAGTCCCTATTCAGAAGACTTCCCGAGTTCAGCGATCCTTGCTTCCAGCTCCTTGAGGTAAGGCCTTAAATCGTTGGCCTCCCGATGAAGTTCAGCAAGTTCTGCCTTGCGATCAAGGGCCCCTGGCCGCCAGTAGCCGTAGCCTAGACCGAAGCCTCTGCCTCGACCGAAGCCAGGACCGCGGCCGGCTCCAAACCTACCGTACACGGGGCGGCCTCGAAGTGCATACCTTGGCCTGCGGTCACTACCACAGTAACCGAAACCACCTCCTGTCATGGGCCCCTCTCCTATTGGGCCACTTCCATCAAAGCCTGGCATGTGAAACACCTCCTTTTCTTGCCAACCAAATGTTGGCACGTTGTTTCCCAGTAAATGGATTCCCCCTCCTCTCCGAGGCGTAGGCCCTCCGAGCCGGAGGCCTCCAGGGGAGGGGGAGTTTATGGATGGTCACTAACTATTTCATTCCCTACATGCGACCGCGACCTAGGCCGCCTCGACGGCCCCTGCCGCCGCCTCGACGGGGACCCCGGCCAACAGCTGGGCCGTCGCCCAGCCTTACCGCCCGGCCCGGAGCGACGTCCGAACTGAGGGTGGTCTTGGCCTTGTCGCATCTCCCTAATCCTCGACCCGTCCTCGGGCCTTCGCCCAGAGGACCTGTTCTATCAAAGCCTGGCATATAAAACACCTCCTTTCAATTGTGAACTTGGCTCCGCTTCGCTCCGCAATTGGAATGATGGAATAATGGAACGTTGGAATGTTGGGTTGAGTGGAATAAGAACAATTAAGAAATGATTCTGTTAGCGCATGGCTTCACTTCGTGTCCGCTTTTCCGCCAATATTCCACTATTCCATTATTCCATGTGCAAGGCAGCATGGTGGTGGCCAAAAAGGCCTTCTATTTCAAAGGGTTGTAGAAATTCCGAGGCGTTCAATTATGTCAAAAACTGCCCGGTCCATGTCTGCCCCGGCGGCCCCGCCCTCTCCGGCCTCCTTTACCCCACCTACCAACGCCAGGGAGGGTGTAAGAACCGCCTTGAATCCTGATCATCTTTCCCATGACCAATGCTTCGGCTACAATCTGTCTTGCTTCAGCAAGTACCCTGCCGAAGGTCTGACGAGATACGTTCATGTGGGCAGCAGCAGTTTCCTGGTCCAGTTTCTCGAGATCGCTCAAACGGAGGGCCTCAAGACCTTCAATGGGAACAACGACCTCTTCCAGATCCCGGGCGGGAATCCCCCGAGGCCTGAAAACATTTGCCATGGGTCCTCCCTGTACAAAACGAGCTTTTCTTGGTCTGGGCATGATAGGCTCCTTTCAACTTTTGAGCGTGTGATCATAATATAGGACGTCTGTCTGTATTGTCAACAACTTTGTTGGGCCTACGCTCAAAATAATCATTACCTTGAATCTAATGCCATTGACTTAGGAAAAGCTCATTGACATGCTCATCTTATTCTAATAGCTTGAAAGGTGGCCATCTTGGCAGGATATTTGCACATCTTTACCAAACCAGCGCATTCCTGCAAACACTTATGCGCGAGTTTGAGCCGGTTTAGAATCGGATTTCCTGTATGCGATAATGTTTTCAAAGAACTAAAATGTTACGGAACTTGGCGCAAGTATGAGGATATAGCAGGGATGAGGTAATCAGGGGCCCGTATGACCAGAACAATTACCATCACAAGCGGAAAAGGAGGGGTTGGGAAAACAAGCATCAGTGTCAATTTGGCCCTGCACCTGGCAACGCTCGGCTACCGGACATGCCTGTTTGACGCCGATTTAGGCTTGGCCAATGTCAACATACTCCTGGGACTTTATCCGCAGTACAACCTCGAAGATGTGATTCTGTACCACCGTGACCTTGAGGATGTGATTATAAGAAATTACGAAGGAATCGATATCATCCCTGGAAGTTCAGGTGTGGAAAGGATGGCCAACCTTCAAGCCGACCAAGTCGAACACCTGATCCAATCTTTTTCCGAACTCGATGGATACGATTTCCTTCTGTTCGATACTTCAGCAGGTGTCTCAAGAAACGTCATCTCTTTTTGCCTCGCTTCTTCGGAAGTAATAGTGGTGATAACCCCTGAAGTCACTTCACTGACCGACGCTTACGCTTTGCTAAAAATATTGTGTGTAAACGGGTTCAAGGGCTCGGTGAGGATTGTGGTAAATGAGTGCAAGAGTACGTCAATTGCCAGGCACGCTTACACCAAGTTCAAGCAAACAGTGAAGAAATATCTTCCCATAATAGATGTTGTGCCACTTGGGCTTATTGTTCAAGACCCCAAAGTGGAGGAAGCCGTTAAAGAACAACGCGCGTTTGTGTTGCTTTATCCTGAATCGAATGCTTCCAGGTGTATCAAAAATATCGCCAAGCGCCTTGTGGGAGACCAACCGGAGGGTTTAGAACCTTCCGGCATGTCATCATTTTGGACAACATGCCTTAAGCTCATAACAAGCCCTTTGAAATTGACTGCCAAGGAAAAGGAGAAAAAAGAAATACTAGAAACCGTAGAAGTATCTTTGCCGGAACCATCCAAGGATGCCCCGGAGCCAGGCAGGCTTAGAGATGAAGAATCTTTGCCAGAAGCATCTGAGGACGTCCCGGAGCCGGGCAGGCTTAGAGATATGGATAAACGAACGGATATGTCTAAGCAGATAGAGACCGCCAGGAACCTGCCCGCTCTTCCGCATGTTGTTTTGAAATTGATTGAGGTCTGTACCACGGACGAAAGCACGATTGAGGACATATCTCAAATAGTCAACAAAGATGCCTCGTTAAGTGCCAGGGTTATGAGCATCGTCAATTCTGCGAACGGGCCACGCAATAGGATGACCAATATTGAGGAGGCAGTCTCTTTTTTGGGCAGAGATGCCGTGAAAACCATTGCCATTAGCGCTACAGCATATTCGGATTTTGACCAGGCCAAGGACGGTTCTGTCTTCAGGTTGAAGCTGTTCTGGTGGCACTCCCTTATGTGTGCCACCCTGGCCAGGCTGATTGCCGAAAAGACTTCATATCCTGCTCCTGACGAGGCATTTTTGTCAGGCCTTCTTCATGATATTGGAAAGTTGGTTTTGTTGGGGAATTTTCCGAACGAATACGCTGAGATTCTGGAGTCACACAGGGGCAAACCGGATTTGCTTTTGGCAGGTGAAACGCGGTTGGGGGCCACACACTGTGAGGTGGGGGCCCGGATGATCAATCAATGGAATCTGCGGTCGTTTATGGCGGATGCGGTACTTTATCACCATGAACCAGTACATAGAATTTTGGATGCGCTTCCTCTGGTAAAGATCGTATTCCTAGCCAATGCCCTGTGCTCAGAGGCTGTTGAAGACACCGATGCCAGGTTCAAGGCGGCAGAAGAGGTTTTTGGGTTTGTCCGGTCTGAAGTGGAGGAGTTCGTATCGCTGGCCGAGGAAGAGGTGAAGCAGGTAGCAGAATCACTGGAGATAGAGGTTGAGTCCCCGGATGCCTTTACCAGATCAGTTTCCGAGAAAGATGCTGATAAGCGAAAAGATCTGGTGCGTGCGGTCAGAGACATTTCTCTACTTCAAGCCACGCTTCAGAATCTGTTAGAAGCCCATGAAGAAGAGTCCATACTGAAGGTTGTCAAGCGAGGTCTTCAGGTCTTATTTGATGTTCACAGCGTACTCTTTTTCCTATATGACCGGGAACGAGATGCCCTGGTTGGCAAGGGTATTACAGGCAACAAAGAAGATGATACAGCCAATGATCTGGCAATCCCTTTCCAAAAGGAAACAAACCTGTTGGTCAGGTCGCTTCGCCAGGAAATTGTTCTGGATTCTTTTAGCTATTCAACAAAGGCCGCTCCTACTATTATGGACAAACAGTTTATTCGCTTCCTCGGAAAAGACGGAATGTTGTGCCTTCCAATGCTTGCCCGTGGGACTTACATTGGGGTAATAGTCATGGGAATAGATGACCATCATATTGGTCATTTGCGGGACCAGGTGAAACTCTTGACCATGTTTGCCAGCCAGGCGGCTTTAGCCGTAGCTGCTGATCATTTGAGGCAAAGTTAAACAGATGGGCCGAAGGATGTTCTCAACAAGGTTCAAGAGGTTTTGGACAGCGGCTCAAGGTTCAAGCTTTCATAAAGCTTTTCAAAATCAAATGCCTGGTCCACCAGCTTGATACCATGGTCTATTTTTTCTCTTTCCCGCAGCCTGAACTGTCCAATCATGGCTTCTACGTTCTTTGCCACTGTGTAGGTGTCATCCCTGACGACCAGAATCGGCACGCCCTTTGCCTCGGCCCTTGCAATGATGATATCGTTGGGGTAAAGGTTTCCGGACAGAATTAGACATCTCACCCCGTTTTCGATAGCCACAAGCTGGATGTCCGTTCGATCGCCACCAACAATAATCCCTGGGGCGGGTGTTTTCAGCAGGTAGGTTATGAACCTGTCCACCTGCATGCCGCCCACCAAGAAGTTTTCCACCAAGCCGTCCAGTTTATGCTTACCACACACGACATCCGCGCCCAGGTGGTCAACAAGATCGCTCACCCCGGTCGACCCTAACAACGTATCCCGGGGCAATGCCCCGAATACTTCCATATGCCTGCGGTTCAGAAAAGGCGAAACAAATTTCTTGATCTCCTCTAAGTGCAAGGGTTCCGCCTTATTGAATATAACGCCCATCATAGGCCCGCCTATGACCTTCTTGAGCTCCAAGAGAAAGTCGATAGAAAAATCGCATTCATATCTGTCCACGAATAGAGCATAGGCATTCAATAATTTGATGAGCTGTGTCCCGGACAGGCCGAAGGTGCTGCCTTCGCTGAAATTGTTGTCACAGCTCGCCACTACTATATCCTTTTGCTCCGATATTCTTTTGAAGGCCCGTTCTATCCTTTCCTGTAACCCTGCAACATCTTTCTTGTAGTTGTCCATCATCAGGTCCTGGGTAATGACAACAGGGCATATGTCCTCAATAGCATCTTCTAACTGAAAGAGTCTGTAAATAAGCCAGGCGCCTATATCGGTGACAATATTCTCCACCTTAACGGGAAAATGTCCCATCGGCTTGAAATAGCCGACCTTGAATCCGTCTCGTCTCAGCCGGTCAATCAAGCCCATGGTGATCAAGTCCTTTCCAGTATACCTCTCAATAGAAGTAATAAACAAAGTTAACATCATGCCCTCCTTTTTCCAAAGATGAGTTGATGTGCGCACATTCTCCTTTTCCTTCAACGGGACAGCAAGCAACCCTTAGGGCTTGCGCAAAAATAACTTGGCAGAATTGGCGCTCAGATTTGGGTTAGATTTGGACGATCCGATTGAGCAAAACCACAGGAATAGCTGGCTATTTCGCGGATTTTGCGAATGAGTATCGGTCAAAGATGGCCTGAAGC
>JAUWXF010000110.1 GCA_030616475.1 Desulfobacterales bacterium | reverse complement strand
ATTTCTCAATTTCTTTGTTTTGAATTTCGAATTTTTGTCATTCGATATTGTTTCGGATTTGCGGCTCACGCCTTGAAAACAGTACGGATTTCGATATTCGAATTTTAATTGCATATGAATACAAAACCTTACGTCACATAGACAATCTTTTGTCGATGTTGCGGCACTAAGCGCCTAACGATGTGGGAAGTACTGGAGACAGCAAAGAACGTAGCAAAAAAGAGTCGCCAGGTACAGATCAACAAACAAGCCTTAGTCCGTTTCTCGCGGAAAGTGCTTGCAGATGGGATCGAAGTGCCGCGCTGGAACTCTCACTACCACTTTTGCGGCAGTGGCGAAGCCACGGTCTCTTACCTTCTTGTCCTGGACAGCCTCAACTTCTGCTTCTGGCCCGCACCAGGAAAGGCCAAGTGGGAGATCGAATACGAATCGAGAAAGCCTTCCGGCTATTATGCTCTGGCAGCCTCTCTTAAAGGCGCTATAGAGTCAGGGGCTCCGGTGACCCGGGCGGAGTCTCTGGTCCAGCTGTCCCTCTGGAGGTTGGTCGGTTTGGCACGGGCCATGGAGAGCCTGGCCTTCGACAGACCCACATGCCGAGTAGGCATAAAGCAGGCCTGGCAACACAGGTTGGTGAAGACGTTAAAGCCCTTGCGACGGCGGAAGTGGTGGTTTCCAATCTGGCCAGTCCTTGATGCCTGCTCACACGGTCTAAGAGATGACCGCTTGCTGACCCCGTGGCTAGCAGGCGGCTCGCATTGGCCCCGTTTAGCAGCTCCCCACAGAAACGTGACTCAAGAATAGACCTGAGTGCTTCGAGCAGCCCAGGGGCGTGAAAAACGAATGTCTATTTCGACCCGACAAGTCGAGCCTCTACCGGATCGAAGTGAAAGGCCTCTTCGGTATCGAAGTATCCGCAACGGAATCCCTCTAGTGAGAGATCAAGCCTCAGCGATAGAGCAATCGCATACAATAGGACTTGGGTCCCCGCTTGCGGATTGCGGTTTGCCTTCGGTTTGTAGTCCCAAACCTCGATCTTTCCTTTTGAACACCGTAACAGGTCAATGTGTCCTGTCAGAGGTTGAGAATTATCAAATAATTCGGCAAACTTTCCAATTTCGCCCGGCTCTAACCAAACTGGAACTTCTGTGGCAAGTGATGCTCTATCGTTCTCCAATGCATACACCTCAACATTATCATGTGCCCCTTTAAACCTCGGCTCTTGAAGCGCTTTTGTTGCAAGATTTGGCAGTAGATCACCAGTGGCCCTCGTCGGCACCGGCCAGAGGGGCCAGTCTACAGCCGAGATTCTTGGCCCTGCTCTGAAGAAGTGATTCGGACAGTCCTCGAACAGCGAAAGCAAATATGTCCTTAAAGCGCCGGGGATAAGCTCAGACTCCCACAACGCGTTTTGAGCTAATCTGTATCGGTAAAAATGACCTCCACCGTGATCGAAGGAGTGTGTTCTGACTCTCTTAGTCTTTTGACCTCGTTTTGGAAAGAACATGCCGTGGGATTCAAGCGAGAGTAGCCGTCGCTGGAGCGTTTCCGATTCTTGGGGTCCGTTCAATGAAGGTCGGCCCAATACTGTGATGAAATCTTTCAGCCGCCGTCTTATGAAATCTTGATTCATCTGTTCTGGCGCAGGGTCAGCTGACGCTATACTCCAAGGAGGCCAAAGGGCCGTTTTTATTCTATCTTTGACCTTTTCTATAGCACGTACGTCAAGAGCTAGGCATCGGAGAGCTGCCGAATTCGAAGAAAGGGCTTCATGTTCCACGCCAAGATCGGTTTGGGTCAGAGTGAGTTCAACTAACGGCACGTCCCTTCCCCTATGTTGAAATCCCAACAGTGCCTGGCGAACCCGCTGGTAATTCAACTCGGCTAAATCATCATCGGGGAAGTCTGGTATTACGAAAAATGTTGGTGTTTTCATTATGGGTTTTAGGCGCTTGTAGAATCGTTCGACGATCCGGGCCTTTGTCGTAGTTCGCAAATGAACTCGGGTGGTTCTGAATGTTTTCATTGTGTCAATCTGGCTTTGCACTAGATGCCTCCAAACAAGTAGTTCTATTAGCGCAAAGCACAATACCAAATCAAGTAGCTTTTGGCCGTCCTTGTCCGTGGCCAGCGAATATGTCGACGAAATAGACAGCCGATGCGCCCCGATAGCCTGTCAGCTTTTGCAGAACAGTGAGCTTTTACGGAATTGACAATGGCCCGAAGAACATGTATGGGTAATTTAGGCTCGTGTCGCCAATACGCTCGCGTGCAACGGATATGGAAACTCATGAAAGCTGTTGTTTTGCATAGTGGGGGGCTAGATTCAACAACTTGCTTGCTCCTTGCGCTGGAAAGAGGCACTCAAGCACTAAGTCTTGGCATCGATTATGGACAGAGGAATCGAACGGAACTGGAGTACGCGGATGACCAATGCCGACGCTTCAACGTGCCCAGGAAGGTTCTTCGCGTGGAGTGGGATGCGCCGCACCGAGAAATACCTTTGAATCGCCCCGTGGACGAGATCCGTCAAGGTGTCTCTCCCGCCTTCTTACCAGGTAGAAATGCCGTCTTTCTGGTTTTGGCATGCGCTGAAGCCGCAGGCGTTGGGGCAAAAGAAGTCTGGGTTGGTGTCAACTCAATAGACTATTCAGGTTATCCTGATTGTCGTCCGGAATTCATCCAGGCTTTCAGCGACATGATACGGCTTGCCATTCCCGACGGCCCGAGAGTCCTGGTTCCTCTCATGAACATGACGAAACCAGAGATTGCGCGAGAGGCTTATAGGCTCGGCTTGCGGCCGGGGCAGACCTGGAGTTGTTACCGGCCCCAGGAGACGCCAGCAGGAATGCAACCATGTGGCCAATGCGATGCGTGCGTCTTGCACAGATATGCATGGGAGCACGTCCAAGAACTGAAGGTCTAAGGCTGGGATGATGCGCGCTCCCTTGCCTCCCGCAGTATCGGGCCTAAATCTAACGGCTCCTTTCTACGATCCCAAACGAGAGCGGAACGATTCTGCCATCGCAAGTGGTGGCTATCGGCGGTGCTGGTGCGGTAATGGCTAAGATTTGTCTGGTTTCCTGCGCAAGCTCGAAACGGAATAAAAGGTCCCCAGCAAAGAATCTTTATGTTTCTCCGCTGTTCAACAAATCAAGGGAATTCGCGGTACGACATTTCGACCAGTGGTTCATTCTGTCCGCAAAACACCACCTTATTGATCCCGACGCACATATTGACCCCTACGAGAAAACGTTGAACAAGATGTCTGCCAGCGAACGTGCGGAATGGGCGCGGGAAGTCTATCAACAGCTTGTTCAACAGACAAGCCCAGATGACGAGATTACCTTTCTTGCTGGTATGCGGTATCGTGAAAGACTCGAAGGACTGCTACATCAACGTGGCAACAAAGTCTTCGTCCCTATGAGGGGTCTATCAATTGGAAAACAGCTGAGTTGGTTGTCCCAGCAGAATAGTAGACAGCCTGACGAACAGGCGGTTGGCGCCTTCTACAGCATGCTCGGGCAATTAGAAGATTACCTGGGCGGAGCGCGCATGCTCAGAGACTACTCGGGCAGACAGGCGTGGCCTAAGAGCGGCGTGTATTTTCTGTATGAACCGGGCGAGTTCCGAGGCGGTGACAGCACGAAGAACCGAGTTGTACGGGTTGGGACCCATATGGTAAGTCGAGGATCCAAGGCTACCCTTTGGAACAGACTGCGGACCCATCGAGGAAATATCAATGGGAAGGGCAACCACAGGGCTTCGGTGTTTCGTCGTCACATTGGCGAAGCAATAATACACCAGGGAGGTGGAAAGCCGGGCATACCATCATGGGGGCATGGGCAGAGCGCTCCCCCTGAGATCCTTTCGCGAGAAGCCGAGTTGGAGCGACAAGTCTCGGAATATATTGGAAAAATGTCTGTGGTATGCCTTGAAGTGCCCGACAGCCCTGGACCCGGAAGTGACAGGGCTTTCCTGGAGCGAAACGCGGTGGCTCTTTTGTCAAAACACGGGAGGAAAATGGATCCGCCCAGCATGGGGTGGCTCGGCAGATACAGTCCGACAGCCGCAATCAAGAAAACCGGGCTCTGGAACGTGGACTTCGTGCTCTATCCATACGATAATCGCTTTCTGGAGGTGTTTGCTGCCTATGTGGATATCACGAAAAGCAGACTTCCGAAGCCCAAGAAATCCCTTGCACCTAGGGACTGGTATCTGGCGGACAAGGGAAAGGTAGCTCGGGGGCAGCTGTTCCTTTTCGAGGAGGACTAGGGATGTTTGATTTCACGGATGTACACGACGGTCTTATTGAGAAATACAATCGTCCTATTGTGCATATGCGGCACCAGATGGAATTTCGTCGGTTCGGCTTAGTTATTGGTTCAGGCTTCAATAAAGATTTTGGCCTTCCGACGTGGTCCCAGTTGGTAAAGCGGATCGCAGAGGATTCACAGGTTTCAGGGACGAAACTGTTGGATGAATCCAAGGACAAATCACTCCCGTACCAAACTGAATTGCTTTTTCAGCATTTCAAGAGAAGACGGGCTGCGGAGCTGTCTTCAGCAGAGGACGCCGATACCAAGGCGTTCGAAAACACCACACGTTATGAGTGGTTGAGAATCGTTGCCAAGCATCTGTATGTTAACGCACCTCAGGATGTCGTGCCAAAAGTGGTCAACCATTCATATATGAAGAGCTACCTCCCAATCGTGCGGGAAACGTTAATGACTGTAACGTATAATTTTGACGACTATCTTGAACGTGCCCTCGCAGCAACAAGAACTGCTGAGAGGGATGGCCAGACTCGGGGCTATGAGACCGTTACGAATCCGTGGGTGCAGTTCCGAAAAAATTACGCGGTAATATATCATCCGAATGGTATCTATCCGGCAAAACCGATGGAAGAGCCAGTCGACAAATTCATTTTCTCCGAAGCCTCATATGCAGAACAATTTGCAGGGATCTTCGCTGGCGAACAATATGCCTTAATCAACCATTTCTCCAAGAATACTTGCCTCTTGATTGGCTTGTCATTGGAGGATGAAATGTTGCGAAATCTCCTAATTCTGAGCGCTAGGGCAAGCCCAGGCAACTATCATTATTACGTCCGATTGGCAGATAACACGGATTCTCTGGACGAGGACATGCGTAAAACCATACGTCGAACCAATTTTGATCTGTACAACCTCGTAACCCTTTTCCTGAATAAGGAAGAAATTGCGGGATTGGGAGAGCTTATTGATGCGAAAAAGGTGTCTGATGATAAAATATGCGACGCGGCAGATCGCAAAGGAAAACAGTGTGCATATCGCTTCTATCTCACGGGAGCCATGGGTGTTGGCAAAAGCACAACCCTAAACAACCTGCGTAGTTTGCACGCTCTGGATGAGTGGCTTGAAGAGCGCCCAGAAATCTTAGCCAAACCTTGGGACGAGCTTAATGGCGAGGAACGGGAAGAAGCGGATGCATGGCTAATGGGCCAATTTGAGAAGAAGAACGAGACCTTGAGGAACAGTCGACCCGGCATCTTCGTCGTCGACCGGCCTCCTTTGGACCCGCTTGCATTTACTAAACCAAAGGACCGCCCAGCCAAAGCAGCTCGCTTATTAACGGCTATCTGTCCAGGTAAGGCGAGTTGGCGCGTTGAAGAGGGAACGGTTATCTGTTTAGTGGGGGATTCGAAAGAGATGGCAGTGCGACTGCTCTTGACAGGGCGGACACGATATATTCCTGAGAAGATAGATGAAATGGAAGCAACCCTGAAGGAAATCTATGCTGCTGATGGTGTCGTGACAGTAGATACATATGGCCTGACTATACCTGAGGTCACAAAGCGAGTAGCCGAGATAATCCATCTACGCAAATACAGACCGTGTGATCTCCATACCCGATTGAACCAATTTGGGAAAGATCAGGCCGAAGCGGAAGCATGAAATCTGTGGGTGTTGGATCGACAACCATTGACTGACAAGGTGGGAGACGGGACGATGAAAGGTTCAAAGAATTCCGGTGCGACAGGTCCGCGTTTGTATCTAGCAGGCCCGTTATTCAGTGAAGCAGAGATAGATTTCAATCATAGGCTGAAGAAGCTGCTTCTACCTTTTTTTGACGTCTACCTTCCCCAAGAGGATGGTGGGTTGATGGTCGACATGATCGCGCAGGGTACGAAACCCATAGTGGCGGCGGCCGAGGTTTTCGCCACAGATGTAGCGGCAATAGAAGGTTGTGACGTGCTTCTCATAGTTCTTGATGGCAGATCAATAGACGAAGGAGCAGCCTTCGAGCTCGGTTTTGCTTTCGCACAGGGAAAGCCATGTTATGGACTCAAGACAGACCCGAGGCAGCTTCTTGTGACAGGAAACAACCCGATGATAGATTGTGCACTGAGGATGGTTTTTTCCAACGTGGACGCCCTGCTGGCTTGGGCGAGGTCACTAGGCCTTGAGGCGGATCGTGACTTCCAATACAACGAGATCCAAGCCCTGCATGTTTGAGCAATCGGGGCGCGTTGCCTGGTCTTGTTAGGCCTCTGTGAAGACCCCATCTCTTGGGGCAAGGGGACAGCTTCCCCGCGCAGAATGCTTTGCAACGCAACGAGGTCTGAAGCCTTGCGATATCTGCTATCAAGATTCCTGCTATTGGAAAGACCATCCAATTTAACCCTCCAATCCATAGTCTGGGGGCCCCTAAGGCCTGCCATCATCGGGCTTTCTATACATCGAAACGGCAAGCCAAGAGTATTAGCCGTCTCAATGTGATCTCAGATTGTCTCTTGCGCCGTCAGGGGAAGTCGTGACGCGGTGGGTGGGTACGTCATGAAGGCTCTCAAGCAGTGTTGGGTTACTCGGGCTGATTGAGAGGCCCGCTTGCAGACGACCTTGTCGTCCTGTCAACTGAGAAATCGAACGCGGCTTCTCGGACACTGGCTTTGATTGGGTATGTCCAGCACCAGGTAGTGAATATGGCGTCTGCCAACGCTGGGGGGCGCTTCTGGTTGCATGTGTCGAGAGGGGCGTTGTGTGGTGGCGGTTGTGAACAGCACAACGGAACGCGTTCAGGTAACACATTGTCGTTTGGCAGCGACAGAGGAACCAAACACCGGAGCAGACAGGGAGATGTGGGAAGTACTGGAATCGATCAAGAAGGTCTCGGAAATAAGCCATTTCGTTCGCGTAGACCGAGAAGCCTTGATCCGTTTTGCCGAAAGGCTATCCCAGGAGTCGATAGCAGTGCCAAGCTGGGACAGCCTCCACCATTTTTTCGATGGCAGTGAGAAGACCGTCTCTTACTTCTTGGCGTTGGACAGTCTCAACTTCTGCTTCTGGGCGCCGTCTGGCATGCCTAGATGGGAGACTGAATACGACTCTAAAAGGCTTTCGGGATACCACGGACTGGCTGCGGCGCTGAAACGGGCAGTGGAGTCTGGAATGCCTGTGACCCGGGCCGAATATCTGGCCCGGTTGTCTCTCGGCCAGTTGAAAGACATTCTTGGCGGGGTCGGGAAACTGCAACTCATGGAACAGCGGGTGCAGATTCTCAACGAAGTTGGGCGTGTTCTGCTAAGGGAGTATGGGGGACGCGCTGCCGCCCTCGTGGAAGCCGCCGACGGATCAGCCCTAGAGCTGGTTGGGCTATTGGCTGACAAATTGACATCTTTCCGGGATAGGGCCACGTATCTGGACGCCGAGGTCTTTTTCTACAAACGCGCTCAGGTTTTTGTTGCGGACTTGCACGGGGCTTTTGCGGGTAGAGCCTGGGGACGTTTCAACGACATCGATCAACTGACCGCTTTTTCCGATTACAAGTTGCCCCAAGTCTTGCGAGATCTCGGTATTTTCCAATACAAACCCAAGCTTGCCCGGAAGGTGGATCATCACGTCCTTTTGACCGCGGGATGTCCTGAGGAGGTTGAGATCAGGGCAAACACCATCTGGGCGGTTGAGCTGATCCGGCAGGAACTGGAGCGGATGGGAAAGGCATTGAGAGCGTTCGAGATAGATTGGATCCTGTGGAATCTGGGCCAGCATGGGGAGTTCAAGGTAAAGCCTTATCACCGGACGTTGACCATTTTCTACTGAAGTTTTGTAATTGATCACGTTGGTATTTTTATCTCTCACAGAGTGCACAGAGGCACTGAGTTTTTTGAGCAGATTTCCTGAGAAGGAAAATCTGCTCAAACTGCCATCCCGCTCAGGCGGGAAATCATTATTGTTTAACAGGTTTCTTCTTGAACCAAGTTTTAATAAGCTTTTGCTCAAGGAGGGGAATTACAGAACCGATATTGTCATTGTCCGCCGTCGGCGGACTGAGCTGTTGGCCTGATTTTTCCTGCTCAAAAAATCAGGCCAAAGAAATAATCTCTGCGATCTCTGTGTGCTCGAGTGACCGGAGGGAGCGGGCGAGAGAATATTATACTTATGACCGGGCACGATGTTTTCATTTGAGCTGTTAGCAAAGGAAGAGGAGGCGCGGGCCGGGAAGCTGGTCACCCCTCATGGCACCATCGAAACGCCTTCATTCGTCGCTGTCGGCACACAAGCAACGGTGAAGGCCGTATCAATGGAGGATCTTTGCAAGATCGGAAACCAGGTGATTATCACCAATGCCTACCATCTCCACCTCCAACCCGGCGAAGATCTAATAGAGAGTATGGGGGGGCTGCATCGATTCATGGGCTGGCAAGGCCCGTTGATGACCGACTCGGGCGGCTTTCAGATTTTTAGCCTCGGTGCAGGCAAAGAACATGGGGTGGGAAAGATCGCACCGATCTTCCCGGAGGAGAGAGATCGCGGAGGACATTTTAGCTCAAAAGAAGGAAAGCCGTTGGTAAGGGTGGATGAGGATGGGGTCGAATTTGTCTCACATCTGGACGGCTCGCCACACCGGTTCACGCCTGAGCGGGTCATTGAGATAGAGCGCAAACTCGGTGCAGATATCATCCTGGTCCTGGACGAGTGCACCTCGCCACTCCACGATTACCATTACACCAGGGCGGCAATGGAGCGGACACACCGCTGGGCTGTGCGTGCATTAGCGGAATTCCGGCGCACTTCTGACAAGAGTCAAGCGCTCCTAGGAATCGTTCAGGGTGGGGCGTACCGGGATTTGAGGCAAGAGAGCGCCACGTTTATTGGAGAGCAGGGCTTTGACGGCCATGCCATCGGGGGCTCTCTCGGCAGGTCTAAGGAGGAGATGCACCTGGTCCTGGAATGGACGATCCCGCTTCTGCCACAAGACAAACCACGGCATCTTCTGGGAATCGGTGAGATAGGGGACATCTTTGAGGTGGTAAAGCGAGGGATTGATCTGTTCGACTGCGCTGCACCGACGCGGATGGCCCGCACCGGGACGCTTTTTGCCAAAGACGCGGAGCGGTTCAGGATACATATCCTTAATGCGCAATTTAAGGATGATCCTCGCCCGATTGACGAAGGGTGCAATTGCTACACCTGTTGCAATTACTCCAGGGCTTATCTAAGACATCTATTTGTGGCCAGGGAACCTTCGGCAATACGCCTGGCGACCATTCACAATTTGTACTTCCTGGAATCATTGATGCGCCAAATCCGCGCTGCCCTCAAAGAGAGAAGGCTTGCGGCACTGATGAGCGAGTGGCGTTCACCACCCTGATCACAGCTTATGCAGCCCCCCAAATAAATATCTCGAAAATTCTACAACTGAAGGAATTATTCCTTGAAAGCTATTCTTTGCCCAGAACCTCCTTTATCGCCTGAGACAGCTCTTTCAGATCGAAAGGCTTCTGAATAAAACTATCACAACCTCTTTCCAATATTTCAGTTGCCTGACCGTCGATGCTGTAGCCACTTGATAGGAGGACCTTTACATCGGGATTAATCTCTTTCATCTTGTCGTAGGCTTCACCACCCCCCATGTCCGGCATAATCATGTCCAAAAGTACGAAGTCTATGCCATCCTGATTTTTCCTATAAACCTCGATCGCCTCTTTGCCGTCTCTGGCTATGAGTACCCGGTAGCCCATAGCTTCCAGCAAGTCCTGGTCTACTTCCAAGATAACCTCTTCATCGTCTACCAGGAGGACCGTTCCAGTTCCCTTAATGATTTCATCAGCAGTCTCGACAACTTTCTGCACCTTCTTTTCTGATGCAGGCAGGTAAACATTGAAGGTGGTGCCTTGCCCCTTCCTGGATTCCACATCAATATATCCGCCATGGCCCTTTATGATCCCATAAGCAGAAGCCAAACCAAGACCGGTGCCCCTGGCCATCTCCTTGGTTGTAAAGAACGGATCAAAAATGCGCTCCATAGTTTCTTTATCCATACCTGTGCCTGTGTCGGTAACTATTAACAAGACATACTTGCCGGGCTTTGGTTCATAGAGCTTACCTTTCATGTCCTCATGGGTGACATTCATGGTCTTCAGGATAAGTTCCCCACCGTCGGGCATAGCATCTGCAGCATTCACGCACAGATTCAAAAGCACCTGCTCTATCTGTGCCTGGTCTACCTCTATTGCAAATAAGTCTTCGGCAAGCTTTCGATGAATCGTAATCTCCTTTTTGGTTCTGCCAAAGGTCTCAGAGATCTCTTCCACTGATTGGTTCAAGTGAACGGGCTTGACCTCATACTTTCCCTTCCTGGCATATCCAAGAAGGTGTGAGGTTAGTCTGGCTCCGCTTTGAACCTGCTTTTCAATGTTCTTTAACCGTTCATAATACGGGTGCGCGGAATCCATATCCATAAATATCAAAGATACATTTCCCTGGACACCCATGAGCAGGTTGTTAAAGTCATGGGCAATGCCACCAGCCAGGGTGCCGATGGACTCCATCTTCGCAGCCTGCTGGAGTTGGGCTTCAAAGCGCTTTCGTTCGGTAATGTCTCGTAAGGTGTGGACACTGCCCATAGGAATACCGTTCCGATCCAGATAAGTGGCTACGCTTATACTGACAT
>JAUWXF010000055.1 GCA_030616475.1 Desulfobacterales bacterium | reverse complement strand
CTTCAAACTCGTCAGGGCTAACCAAAACTGCAGCAGGGCGACCATTCTTTGTAATTACGACCTCTTCATCAGTCGTGCTCACGGTATCGACAAGCTTACTCAGCTTCATCTTGGCTTCTGATAGTGACAAAGTCTTCATATCATAGACCTCCATTCAGGTTGACCAGAATTAGGACCAATTTATCTTGGCAGGCCTGAATTGTCAATATGTAAGATCAGGCTTTTGGCTTTTGGGTCCGGGCCAAGCTATCCTGTTGATAGTCAAGGATAAACATTGGAAAAATAGCTAATAGCTCATGGCTGAAAGCTCCCCAGTTAAATAGGCTTTGCCCCGGTTGAATATGCTCTGCGTTCAACTGGGCAAGCATTTAACGGGGCAGGCATAGCTCAAAGCAAAAACCCCATTTCTTTCTGAGAAACGGGGTCTTGGTGTTCAATTCATGGCACCCACCATCATTAGGGTTAATGGGTCGGTCACAGGGCAGTCTCAACGGCAGGGGAGGGTACCAGCAAGGCGATCAGATAGCCTAACGGGAATTCCCGATCAAGAAGGACGCCACTGCCACAAGCACTCCCTTTCTTTTACTCTCTTTTAAGGTATTACCCTTTTTTCGCCAGCGGGCACCTGGACCTCGTCCCAGGCATTCCATCTTCTCCGCATTCTGAAGATTGCGTTGGAACCTTTTTCATATTTATGGATGTCCCGCTGCTCCACCAACTATTTTTAATGCCATCGATCAGCCACCAATGAATCAATTACTTGCTTTCCGCGATGACCAAAAATCGGATGATTTTCCAAGGAAAGATTGTCGGCCATACGAATAGCTGCTCCAGTTGGCGGGTCTCCAGTCGCCTTTGATTCTTGAAGTATCTTCAAAGTCATTTGATGGATAGAGTATTCCCAGTCCTTAGTGAGATGCCTCTCAATGTATGGATCGTCGTTCACATAACCATATTGTTCATTGGCACAGTTAACTATACCCATGCGGTTCGTCAGAAAATCAGGAACGTATATGATCCCCCTATCACACAATAATTGACCATCGCTGTCGGAATCCTCAAGCTGATTATTAGCGGCTCCACAGACGATTCTAGCTCGCAGACGAGGAATTGTGCGGGGATTTAGTATTGCTCCAGTGGCGCAGGGGAAAAAAATATCGCATTCAGCCTGAAATATCGAGTTATCACCGGATGAGACCATGCTTGCCTCAAAGTATTTATCACTCAATTCACCTTTTAACTGTTGCACGAGATCAGGATCAATGTCGCAAGCGACTACTTTTTTTGCTTTTTTGTCGAACAAGAAGCGAAGGAGAGGGCCACCAACGTTCCCCATCCCTTGAACAGCAACTGTCTTTCCCTGTAAACCCGCATCACCGATAAATTCTAAGGCAGCTTCCATACCGCAAATCACACCTCTTGCGGTCGCAATGGAGGGATTGCCACTTCCACCAAACGCAGGAGGAATACAAGTGGTGAATCTGGTCTTAGAGAAAACATTCGCCATATCGGTAACACTTGTTCCTACATCCTCGGCAGTAACGTAACACCCCCGCAGGGAAGTCATCAGCTCTCCAAATTCCTGGTAGAGTGAGGCGCGAACAACCGGATCGCTTTTATCGACTGCCGGATTGTGAGCCATGACGCCTTTACCGCCGCCCCACCAGAGGCCTGCCAAAGCATTCTTGCGGGTCATACCTTTAGCCAAGCGTAGTCCGTCTCGCAAATAATCCTCTATTGTATTGTAATTCCAGTATCGCAAGCCGCCAGCTCCGGGGCCGCGATTCGTCCGATGCACAAAAGCACCTTGCAATGTGTCATAGTGCCGAGTAATTTGAAAGAACATGCCTTCATGGCGCATGAAATCCCGTTTGTCAGATTGAATGAAATCCGCAATCGTCTGCAATTGAGCGTGAGAGCTTTTCAAGACGTTATTTTTGGAATCGTATACGAAATAAAACCTGGATATATTCTCAGCTTTAAGAAAATGAACAAATTCTTGAGGAGAAAGACTTATCAGGCTCTTAGGTCTACTCATACACATACCTCCGTAACACACTATGTGCACTAATGAAGGAATCTGGTGGGGTAGGGCAGGGGGCTTGTGATTCGTAAGTATTTGAAATGTTTGGTACGCCTGGCAGGGTTCGAACCTGCGACCTACGGATTAGAAGTCCGTTGCTCTGTCCACTGAGCTACAGGCGCTTATCTTGTAAATTCAATGAGTTAACGGTTCTGTTTTTACCTTCAAAATCGACCATTGTGCCCGAAACTGTGCCCATTTGTGCCTGAAGGTAAGCTTCTTGCTTCTGTGCTGCAAGTTTCAAGTCGGTATCGCTGACAATGTTGTATCGCTCAAAAACAGATCGTGTCTTGTGGCCGCTGATCTTCATGGCGACACTTTCGGGTATGCCGGATCGAACCATGTTACGGACCGCTGTTCGCCTGAAATCGTGGAATAACCTTACATGAATACCTGCGTCCTTGCAAGTCGATTTCCAGGCCTTGTCAAACCGGCTCGAGCATCCATTGCCTTAGGATTTGGCCAAGGCCACGTCATCTAAGGAGGTAACGCCCTGAAGTAACGAAGTTATTCGCGTAATCAATTCTTGGTAAATCCGAAACTCGACGCTTTGCCTGGAAAGGGCAAGCTCGTCGTTCAGCCTTTCATATAAGCGCTCATTTAGCTCGCGGTCATAGAACTCGAAATGAATACCATAAATGATTTTGCGCTCGTAGCTAGTGAATTCAAAATGCACTTTTTTGCAGTAGGCTTCGATTAGCTTTATGTATTGCTCAGGATAGCCGAAGTATTCTGTGAGCTTTACGTAGTTACCGATCACTTTGAAATTTCGCAATATTTCGCGTTCTTCAGTCGTTTCTGAATCGACTACCCACGGTTCGAACGTCTGAGAGCCAGTGTGAGACAGCCATTTCACAATCTGGTTACCGATATCCTTGTAATTCTGCCTGCGCTTTGCGATGACCATCGAACGAATGCTCTGCTGCCCCTCGACTACTAGAAGAATAAGAATGATGGCCACTGAAATGTTAGAGATGGAGTCCGAAAATGCGCGCAAGTGCTGGACATGTCCCTTCGTGAACACTTTAAGAAACGGCGCAACGAGAGCTATAGTGTGGAAAAGAACAAGAAAAAGCGCTGCCACAAGTAGCGCTTTCCTAAATTTGGTACCGATTCCATATTTCAGGATTATGGCATAAAGTTCGTTCATGGGGGATCACTTGCTACGTTAATTCGGCGCAGACGTTTGAAGGTATAAGCGGCACCAGTTTGCCCAGGATTACCGCTATGCCACCTCCCAGGTGAGTGGAGTTGACGTGCACGACCCGGGTGCCTTCCAGGCGTTCTTCTATAACTTCCACCAACTCCTGCCGCAAGGTCTCCAAATCGGCGAAGTCGGTCGGGTCGATGATTGCAAGCCTATCGGCCAACATGTAGTCCTGTAATGCGTAACGGGTCCAGATCGCGAAGTCGTTGTGGTACTCGGGGGCGTCGAAACGCGACCGCAGAAGACCGCCCGAGAAATGGTACTAGATGTTCTCTGGATGAATGGTCAGTAGGTTGTCCCTGGACTCCCGCAGATTCCGGGCCTCCACTTCTTGGGGACAAAAAAAGCCAATGAATCAGTGCGCTTAGCTGACATCATTCGCTTTGTTAAAATGCCCATGTTATGATTATAGGTTTGTTGCCCTATGCAGCTGAGCTACAGCAGTGCTGACGCATGAATTTAGGCCTTCTTGTAACCATCTGATTTTATCAAATAATGAGTGCTTACCACGGAGCCTGGAAAAATATCTTTCGCAATGTTCTCACCCACACCGCGACCCTCCCCCGTCAACGGGGAAGGAGTTTTTAGTAAGGATCTCCTCTTATTAGTCCCCTCTCCCCTGCGGAGATGGTTAGGGTGAGGGGGATAACATGCGTCAGCATTGGAGCTACAGGCGCGCTTTACTTTACTACAAAATAGCATAAACTCATAACGTTGTCCATATCATATAATTTCCCGATTGAAAAGACGTATCCAGGCTGCACGGCGCGAAATTCTCCCGGACCTTGTGATAAAAACCACGCCACTCCAACACTCCGGGCAATTCGTCCGGTCGGATTAGGCCATTACGATGGACACCGGGTACTTGATACAAAAGGTTTGAGCGGGTGCCGCTCTTTATATCTTGATAAAGAAGTGGGTGTCTGATATCTTTGCAAAGAAATTGGGGGGATTCAGGGATTGAGGAATTGGGGAATTGAAAAAAAAGAAAAAGAAAAGCGGATCTAAGAAAAAAGTTTTAGCGGACCGGTCCCCAACGGATTCCGCTCTTGTCAAATTCGATCCACTCCAGCGATATTTGCAGGAAGTCGGCCAGTACGGACTTCTTTCGAGGGAAGAAGAGACGGAACTTGCCATCCGGGTCAGGGAACATGGAGACCCGGAGGCAGCCTACAGGCTGGTTACTTCCAACCTGAGACTTGTGGTGAAGATTGCCATAGAGTTCCAGCGGGTCTGGATGCAAAATTTGCTCGACCTGATCCAGGAAGGAAACATCGGCCTTATGCAGGCCGTGCAGAAGTTTGACCCTTATAGGGGGGTCAAGTTCTCCTATTACGCTTCTTTTTGGATCAAGGCCTATATCCTAAAATTCATTATGGACAATTGGCGATTGGTCAAGATCGGAACGACCCAGGTCCAACGAAAGCTCTTCTTCAGGCTGAAAAAAGAAAAACAGAGACTGGTATCCGAGGGCTTTGATCCTAAACCAAAACTCCTTTCTCAAAGGCTTGGGGTCTCCGAACAGGAGGTCACCGATATGGATCAACGCTTGGATAGATGGGAAGTATCACTGGATGCGCCGATCAAGGAAGGCTCGGACAACGAGCGGATCGAATTTGTCGCCACGCAGGCACCATCTGCGGATACCCAGGTGGCCAAGAAAGAAATGGAGGCTATTGTCCGCGAAAAACTTGGCTCACTTAAGAAGGACTTGAGTGAGCGGGAAGTCTATATCCTTGAAAACCGCATTTTTTCTGACACACCCGCAACCCTTCAAGAGATAGGCGAGGGTTATGGTATTACAAGGGAGCGTGTGCGGCAGATTGAAAATAGCATAATCAAGAAGATGAGGACACACTTCCAACGTGAGATACCCGATTTTGATTCATTCCTCGGGGAATTTGGCACAGACGGTTGATTGGTTGAGTAGTCGATTAGTCGATCAGTTGAGTGGTTCGCCCGCCCTGGCGCTACGTACTCGAATCGGGCTCCTATGCCTACAGGCCAGGTCTGGGCCAGGGATTAGAAACCACTCAACCACTCAACCACTAAACCACTAAACCGTGAGATCCTCTTGTGAAACTGTTTAAGATACTTATACCTGTTTGCATGATATTGCACTCGGCTGGTTGTGCCGCACTCCAAAGGATCACACCTGCTGACGTGGCATCTCCGGAAGTCAAGCCTAAAGATACTGGGGGTTATTATTATTACACCGAGTCACACCTGATGAGGAGACGGGGGAAACTTGACGAGGCTGTAAAGCTACTAAAAGAAGCGGTGGTGAGGGATGAAGATTCCATTTTCTTAAAGAATGAATTGGTGCGGCTTTATCTTCATCAGAACGACTATAAGGCAGCCTTAGGAGTTACACAGGATATTGTCCAAAAGCATCCCCAACATCTTTCTTCGTTAGTCATGTTGGGAGGCATTTATGCGGCCCTGAATCAGCATACTGAGGCAATTGAGGCCTATAAAAAGGCCCTAACACTTGATCCAAAGTCTGAGAATATCCACTTCCTGTTAGGCTCGGAGTATACCAAGTTCAAGCAACCGGACAGAGCGATTAAGCTCTATCAGGACCTGATCCAGATGAATCCGGCATCATTTACCGGACATTTTTACCTGGGAGCCCTTTATGCCGCCATGAAGCATTACGATAAGGCCGAGGTCGCATTACTGAAAGCCATTGAACTGAAACCAGACTATGAGCAGACCTTTTTTGAACTTATCAGTGTTTACGAAGCTACCGGCAAACACGAAAAGGTTATCCAAACATACAACGAGATTCTGGCCGGCAATCCGAAGAACCTCAGAGCGGCTGTTGGGCTTGGCCGTTTTTACTTGAAGATGGGTCGATCCGAGGAGGCCGGGGGTATATTCGAAGAGCTAAAGCTCCGGAGCAAATCCAACCCGCGGGTTATCAAACAGATTGCCCTGATATACCTGGATGAGAAAAGGTACGAGGAGGCCTCGGACACCTTGCAGATGCTTTTGAAAGATGATGCAGACAACCCGGATCTACATTACTTTCTGGGGATGGCATTTGAAGGACTTAAGAAGACAGACAAGGCGATCGCATCCTTTGAAAGGGTTCCTGAGACGTCGTCCTATCATCGGAGCGCCGTCGTTCATCTCGGGTTTCTGTACAAGGAAGAAGGTGACACCAAAAAGGCAATCCGTGTGATGAATGAAGCACTTGAGAAGGAGCCCAACGAGCCTGAGCTCTATTTGTTCCTGGGCGCCCTGTATGAAGAGATGGAATCATATGACAAAGCGGTGGTTACCCTCAAGAAGGGGTTAGAGATTCAACCTGACAGCGTAAGACTTCATTTTCGACTTGGTGTGGTTTATGACAAGGCCGGTGACAAGAATGCCTGCATAGAAGAAATGAAGGCCATAATTGGCGTAGACCCAACCTACGCCGAGGCCTTGAACTATCTGGGCTATACGTATGCAGAGCTTGGCACAAATCTTGATGAGGCTGAAGGCTTGATCAAGAGGGCCATGAAACACAAGCCAAACGATGGCTACATTACCGACAGCTTAGGATGGGTCTACTACAAAAAAGGGCTTTACAAGAAGGCAATCAATTTCCTGGAAGAAGCGGTTGGCCTGGCTCCCGATGATGCTACCATTCTGGAACACCTGGGCGATGCTCATATGAAGGTAAACAATCCGGAGAAGGGATTACTATACTACAAGAAGGCCCTGGAAAAGAAAGGAGAAAACACAAAGGCGCTTGAACAGAAGATACAAAGCGTTGAGAAACAGATGGATTGAACGTTCTGCAAAGGTCTCTATTCTTGCGGCCGTGCTTTTTCCATTATGTTTTTATGGATGTGTTCGAAGGCCCCAAGCCTTTCCGACTCGACCGAGCCCTGACGTCAGGCGGATCTTAGAGTCTCTCAAGCAGTGCAGAAATGACCTCAAGAGCTTTAGAGGGGTCGGCAGGGTTAAGACAGGTCGCGGAACCAGGGTGAAGGCTTTTCGCATGGTGTGGATAGGGTCTCAACCGCAAAACCTGCGAGTGGAAACGTTGGGGCCATTGGGGCAGCCCACCCTGACCTTTGTAATCAACGGATCGAATTTTTTTCTCCGTTCTCATCAAGATAACCGCTATTTCAAGGGAGACGCCACTCTCGGCAATCTTTCACGTTTTTTATCCGTGTCTGTGAGAGCCGAGGACCTCTTTGGGCTCTTGTCAGGTCAGCCCCCTATTCTCCCGTTTCACCATGCCAAGATTCGAGCCTCGACAGCGGATGGCGGATGGCTTCTAAGCCTTCATAAAAAATGGGGACGTCTGATTGAAAAGATGTGGCTGAAGGACGACGCAAAGGGTGTTGAGCAAGTGGAGGTGTTTGACTGTTGGGGCAATCTACAATACAGGGTTGCATTCAGTGAGTTTCATCAGATGGAATCCCTCTGTCTTCCACACAGAATCGCGATCTCAGACACACACGGGCCGCTTTGGTCACTCACGGTGGAAAAGTTCTGGACAAAGGTTTCGATCCCAGATGGGGCTTACAACCTACTCAAACAAGTGCCTAAAGTGAACTAAAGTGAACTAAAGTGCCTAAAGTTGAGGTATTCTATCTGTTCTAGATTGTTCTTGCCGAAGGCAAGTTCCACAACTTTAGCTCACTTTTTGTTGAATATGGCAAAAACTTTTCTGCCAGAAAAAACGCGAATTTCACAAGTAACGGACTAAAGGCTCCGTCTCCCATGAGGTTTGCTGCTGATCGAATGCTCGGAAAGCTGGCCAAATGGCTTCGTATCCTTGGTTACGATACCTTTTACTCCCGCACGCTGTCCAATGACAGATTTCTTGCACTGGCAGACGAGGGCCGTATTCTTCTATCACGCAATACCCGGCTTGTGGGAAAGATGGCACCAGACGGGTTGTTATTTATAGAGGCGAATGATCCGAAGATGCAGCTCCAGGGCCTTATCCGTCTGCTTGGTCTCAAACCCGATCCGGATAAATTCTTTAGTCGTTGCACGGTCTGCAACGGGCTCCTTGAGCCTGTCGAGTCCGAGGATGTGGTTGGAAAAGTACCTGACCATATATGGACACGCCACAATAGATTCTCCGAATGCAAGACCTGTGGAAGGATCTACTGGCCAGGGAGTCACCTAACACGGAGTCGCCGGGAGATAAGGCGGCTCTTGGGGGTGTGATCACGGTAACGTCAAAGTAGATTCTAATTCACTCAAATTAGAGGTGTTTGCAAAGCGTTTAAACCCGAAATCCGAATATCGAAATTCGAAACAATTTCAAAATCCGAATATCAAATGACCAAAACATTTCCGGAATTGATGCAATATCTATTTGAAACATCGGAAGATATTCTCTGTTTTGAATTTAGGATTTGGAGCATTCGTATTTGTTTCGGATTTCGTGCTTCGAGATTCGGATTTAACAAAGATTGATTAAGCGAATAAATTTACTACTTAAAGGCGTTACCTCTCTAAATGACGTGGCCCTGGGGGTGTGATGAAGCTGTCGGTTGTCATTCCTGTGTACAATGAAATACGGACCATCGAGGAGCTCTTGAACCGGGTGCGATCAGTGCGCGAAGACAAAGAGATTATTGTGGTTGACGATTGCTCCACGGACGGGACCAGAGAATGGCTAATAAAGGTGGCAGGGAAGGATATGAAGGTCGTTTTTCATTCCGAAAACAAGGGAAAAGGCGCTGCGCTGAGGACCGGTTTTGAACATGTCACAGGAGATATTGTAATCATCCAGGATGCGGATCTGGAATATGATCCAGGCGAATACGGTCGTCTTATTGGACCTATAATGGACGGCCGTGCAGATGTGGTCTACGGCTCCAGATTCACTGGCGGGCCCCAGCGTGTCCTCTTTTTCTGGCATTACGTTGGGAACAAGTTTCTGACACTTCTGTCCAATATGCTCACCAACCTGAATCTCTCTGACATGGAGACATGTTACAAGGCCTTCCGCGCATCCCTTCTTAAGGATATTACGATCAAGTCGGATCGTTTCGGTTTTGAGCCGGAGGTTACCGCAAAGTTCGCCAGGCTGAAATGTCGTATATACGAGGTACCCATATCCTACAGTGGGAGAGGATATGAGGAAGGCAAAAAGATCACCTGGAGAGACGGCCTGGCGGCCCTTTTTCATGTCATACGATTCAGATTCTTTGATTGATACGGTATGATGAAGATCTAACCCGGAGGTTTCCTTTGAATACAAAGAGGATAGCCCTTGAGAGAAGGTTGCGACACTGCAAGAACGTGATCACCCTGGGGGTTCGCACCAATCTTTCCGACTATGAGGATTGGCAAATAGAGCTGATTCGCCAGTCCGATGTGATCTGTTATCCCACAGCCTTTTATGCAGACATATTTGATACCATGGGCAAACGGACCTTTCCGAGTTATCATACATATAAATATGTGCAGGATAAGATCAAGCAGACAGCCCTTTTCAACCTCCTCAAGGTTCCTCACCCCAGAACACGGGTTTTTTATGGGGATTATCAAAAGTCGAAAATATTGGAACACTTTCAATTTCCCTTTGTGGCCAAGATCCCGCGGGGTTCAGCTCTCGGCAGAGGCATATACCTGATCAGCAATGAGGCTGAACTTGCTGCATACAACAGATTGAGCCGCGCTGCCTACATACAGGAATACGTGAAGATCGACCGGGACCTTCGCGTTGTGTTGATTCGTGGCCGGATTATCCATGCCTACTGGCGCATTGCTCGCCCAGGTGAGTTTCGCACGAATGTATCACAGGGTGCCACTATCAGTTTTGATAACATCCCGGAGGAAGGCCTGGCCCTTGCCCAAAACACGGCCCTTCTTTGCCAGATGGATGACGTAGGACTGGACATCTGTTTTTTCAATGGTCGATATTGGGTCCTGGAGGCAAACATGAAATATGGAAAAGAGGGCTTCAGGCAGGCGGGAATCGATTATTATAAGCTCATCGATGAAATGATTGAAAATGGAGAGATCTGATAAAATCGATTTGCAGAAAGTAAAGGAATCCCTGAACGAGCGCGAAGAGCGTTTTCTTTCGCCTCAGGCTGCTTATAGCAAGGATGCCGTCCGCCGGTTTTTAGACGAACGTATCGATACTGGCCATCGGCAGAACTATGCAGCGGACTCTGATCGCATCCTTCATTCGTTGGCCTATACGCGCTATATCGACAAGACCCAGGTCTTTTATCTGGTAGACAATGACCACATTACCCACAGGGTGCTTCATGTGCAACTGGTTTCCAAGATTTCTCGCACTATCGGCCGCTTTCTCGGGCTGAATGAAGACCTCATTGAAGCCGTTGCCCTTGGCCACGACATTGGTCATTGCCCGTTTGGTCACGATGGGGAGGCATACCTGTCTGAGCTGTGTGGGGCGAGCGGCATCGGGCCGTTTCAACACAGTATTCAGAGCGTAAGATTTCTGGACAAGATCGAAGTGAAGGGTAGGGGCTTGAATCTAACGCTCCAGGTATTGGATGGCATCCTGTGTCATGACGGCGAGATCCATACTCAAGCACTATTTCCACAGCGCGAGAAGACCTTTGACACTTTTGATCAGGAGATAGCCAACAAGGCTGCTGATCCGGACACACCCATAACACCCATGACCCTGGAAGGGTGTGTCGTGCGCATGGCTGACACCATCAGCTACATCGGACGAGACATTGAAGATGCCATCCGCTTGAACCTCATCAAAAGGAGTCAGCTTCCGAAGGCCGCTGTGGCACGATTAGGGGACACCAACGGGACCATCGTGTACAACCTGGTGACCGATGTTATCAAAAACAGCTTCCAAAGGCCATGCATAGCCTTTAGCCAGGAAGTGTCAAAGGCCCTGAAAGAATTCAGACAATTCAACCTAAACCACATATATCTCAATCCGAAAATAAAACCGGATGCCGGAAAGATCAGACACGTTTTTCAAGTAGTATTTGAACGTTATCTCAAAGATCTTAAAGAGGGCAATCAAACCTCTATCATCTTTACAGAATATCTGGATGGCATGTCCGATGAATACAAGAACAATACCAGCCTTCCAGAAATCGTGCGCGACTTCATTGCCGGCATGACCGACCAGTACTTCCTAATGCAGTGCCCCCGGGAGATCCGGCCCACGAGGATTACCGGACGGCTTTAGGTCCATGGAACCTGAAAAAACCTATCAATATCTGGAAGAATTGGCAGAACAATTAGGGATCTCAATACGTTATGACGATTTTTCCGACCCGGAAGTGCCGGCAACAAGCGGCCTGTGCAAGGTGAGGGGCCGCCGTTTTTATATTATGGATAGGTCAAAAGGCCTTTCCGAGAAGATCAGCCTTTTGAGTCAATGCCTATGCCGCATGGATCTGGATGACGTCTACGTACTCCCGGCCATTAGAGAACTCCTTGACGCAGCCCGCACTGCCACCCACGCAGACTAGCCCCCTGAGCAGCCCCAATCTACAGGCTTCCGAACGAGTTCCTAACCCGGATAAGCTGGAAAATACGAAATTCGAATATCGAAATTCGAAACAATGACCGAATCTCTAAAGCTCAAATGACCGAAACACAAGAAATCGTATTCCACAAGAGACCGCGCTGTTTTGAACATTTAGAAATTCGAGTTTTGAATTTGTTTCGGATTTCGATATTCGGATTTCCGATTTATTCTCTGTCAGAAAAGACATGAAAGTGGGGTGGGGATGTCTTGGAGGCCTTTAGTTTAGCTGCTTAGCACTGAAGTTGACATAATATATATTATCGGACGTTCCGCAAAGGGCTTTCCAGGTAACATGAACCTGATTAGCCCCCCTTGTCGTGACCTTCCTTGGAATTCCCCTTCACGCGGGCGATCCGCTGAACACCTGTCTTTATAGCCCTTTTGACTATCTTTTCTGCCTTGGCTCCCATAGTGCGGCCCTCTGCCACGAGATTGCCAGTGCCCACCATCCTTGTGAGCAGGCCGTAGCGCTTCTCAATAAGATGTTTTGCGATGACCCCGAGTCCCGTGCCCATCTTGCCACCTATGCCAAGCTGTTCTTTTTTTGTCACGGGCTCTTTTTCGAGGGCATCGTGGAGCCGCCCGACCTGTTCACCCAGGGCCTTGCCGACCTTCTTGCCGATGTCCGCGCCTTTTTTCTCTGCATTCTTCGACAGGCCTTGCCCGACTCGACCACCCACACGTTCGCCCAGGGATTCTAACTGCTTCTTTGTTCGTTTGTTTGGCATCGCACACCTCGCCTTAAAAGTGCCGTAGGCGTTCACAGGTTCAGAGTTCACCGTCTTTTGATTGTCGATTGTCGATTGTTTTTTCATTGTTCAATCTTGATGGTTTCGCAAAAAGTCTCAACGACTTGTCATTTCGAGCAAAGCGAGAAATCTTACCCATGTAACATACTGAAACCACAAGATTTCTTCCTGCGGTCGAAATGACACATTCACTGAATCCGACTTTTTACGAAACCATCAATCTTCAATCTTCAATGTTAACCCTGAACCTCTGAACCCCTGAACGGTTACACATATAGCATGGGTGGTGGGACTTTGCCACCGGAAAAAGAGATTGTGGATGATGCGAACATATGTTAAATGGAGCATCGGCCCAAGTCAAATGCTTGCCCCCTTAAATGTTGGTATCAATTTAGCCTATTGAAAAAGCGAGGATAGCAAGCATACAGGTGATTCGATTCTAAAGCGGGTCACTGTTTGAGCGTATTAGTGAGGGTTAAGAAAGAACAGTAAAATGGCATATTTTCTCCAACGGTTAAGTGATATCCGCCATAATGGAGGTTATTTACAAAAGATATTCCCTGTTCTTTCTTTACGCTCACTTATGCGCGAGTTTGAGCCGGTTTAGAATCGGATTGCCTGTATGCGATAATGTTTTCAAAGAACTAAAATGTTACCAATATTGTACCAATTCTGAGACGGTTTCTCTATGGATAAAGATTTCACGCTCACGGAACGCCACATCTTCACGGTGAGCGAGCTTACCCAAAGTATCAAAGGGCTTCTTGAAAACGCTTATCCATTTGTTTGGGTTGCGGGCGAAATCTCCAACTTTCGCATACCGGTATCCGGGCATTTCTACTTTACCCTGAAGGACCCGGGGGCACAGATTAACGCCGTCATGTTCCGGGCTCAGAACCGGAGTCTAAAATTTCGGCCTGAGGACGGGATGGCAGTGGTTGCCATGGGGCGGCTCAATCTGTATGAGCCCAGAGGGATCTATCAGATTATTATAGAATATCTGGAGCCTGAGGGCATAGGTATCCTGCAATTAGCCTTTGAACAGCTCAAGGCCGGGCTGGCTGCCGAGGGGCTGTTCGACGAAAAACACAAGCGTCCCCTCCCGTACCTGCCGCAAAAGATCGCAGTTGTCACTTCCCCTACCGGAGCTGTCATACGTGACATAATGCACGTGATCAATCGCAGGTTTCCAAATGTAGCGGTTGAGATAGCACCGGTGAAGGTTCAGGGAGAAGGAGCAGCCGAGGAAATCGCCGAAGCACTGCAATTGCTGAATGAGATGAACGATGCTGACGTCATTGTGGTGGCTCGGGGGGGCGGTTCCTTGGAAGACCTCCAGGCATTCAACTCGGAGGTTGTGGCACGCGCCATTTTTGCCTCTCATATCCCTGTTGTTTCGGCCGTTGGACACGAAACAGATTTTACCATTGCCGACTTTACTGCCGACGTGCGTGCGCCAACACCGTCATCTGCGGCCGAGCTGATCGTACCGGTCAAAGAGGAACTATTGAGACGCATTCGGGAGATCAGGGGTGCCCTGAAGAGTGCCATGTCTCAGAGGCTTCGGCTCTTGAGGGAACGAACAATCCAGCTTTCAAAGCGGCTGGTTCATCCCGGCAGGCAGATTGCCGACTATCGATTGCGACTTGACGACGCGCTCGGAAGAATCGTGCGGGGGCTGTCAAGGCGATTAGACGAGAAGAGAGATCGTCTAAATATGATGCGAGAACGACTCGGTCGGTGCGGTCCTCAGTTTATGGTGAAAGACCTTGATGTATTACTTAAACAACATCGCCAAACTCTTTTCTCTGCAATGCAATTCTTTTTGGAATCAAAGAGGAGCATACTTCGCACCACGGTGGCCAAGTTGAACACCCTGAATCCCTTGGCGATCCTGGAGCGGGGCTACAGCGTGACGCGCACTTTGCCGGATTATGCCCTGGTTAAGGATGTTCAGCAGGTGAGTGTGGGACAGCACGTGGAGGTGACTGTCTCAAGGGGGGCGATGGTCTGCCGCATAGAGAGGAAGCGAACTGATGGCCAAGCAAACATTTGAGAGTGCCATGAAACGACTGGAATTAATCGTGCACGAATTGGAAAGTGGCGACCTGACTCTGGATGAGGCCCTGAAGAAGTTTCAAGAGGGTGTCAAGCTATCGAAGCTCTGCTCAAACAAGTTGGACGAAACCGGAAAAAAGGTCTCCATACTTCTCAAGGACGATGAAGGAAACGTTCAAGCGGAGCCCTTCCGGGACGAAAGCTGAAAGCTGAAAGGGCACGATCGATGTTCGACCTAAAGGCCTACCTGAAAGCAAAGCAGCAAGCCATCAATGCTGCCCTCGGGAAACTCTGGGACAATAGTGAGCCCTACCCTACCCTGCTGGTCCAGGCCATGCGTTACTCCCTTGAGGCGGGGGGTAAACGGCTGCGTCCTGTCTTGTGTATTGCAGCTTCAGAAGCCGTGGGGGGCTCTGAGGCGGATGTGATGCCTGCTGCATGCGCCCTGGAGCTTATTCACACCTATTCTCTGATCCATGATGATCTTCCGGCCATGGACGATGACGACCTTCGTCGTGGCAAACCGACATGCCATAAGGCCTTCAATGAGACCACTGCCATCTTGGCCGGAGACGCATTGCAGGCTGCTGCCTTTGAGGTCCTGGCAACTGAAGGGCGTAACAAGCGGGGTGACGCCTTGAAGCGGCTAGAGGTCATTTATCTGATTGCACGGGCTGCCGGGTATTTAGGTATGGTGCAAGGCCAGATGATGGATATCTCCTCTGAGGGAAAAGAAATCACTTTGGGAGAGCTTGAGAGGCTTCATCGACTAAAAACCGGGGCGCTTATTGAGGCTTCTGTGCAGACCGGGGCGATCCTTGGCGGAGGCAGCTCTCAGGAAATAGCCGCTCTGGGTGCTTACGGCCGACATATCGGCCTTGCCTTTCAGGTGGCTGACGATATACTGAACGTTGAAGGAACACCTGAGATGCTTGGCAAGCCTGTGGGCAGCGATCGAGCCCACCAAAAGGCAACTTGTCCTTCTTTGATGGGACTGGAACAGGCGAAGGTGCGCGCTGGCGAACTGATAGATAGTGCCTTGGAGGAACTTAGGATCTTTGGCAAAAAAGGGGAGCCCCTTGCTGCCCTTGCACAATATGTGGTTGAAAGAACAAGATAAGTTAATCGAGTGCCTAAAGTGAGCTAAAGTGAACTAAAGTTATGGTATTTTTTCCATCATAATTGTTCTTGCCGAAGGCAAGTTCCACAACTTTAGCTCACTTTAGACACTTTAGGCACTTTAGCTCACTTTTGATTTGGAACAGGTAAGTAACATGAAATATTTGAATAAAATTGATTCTCCAGAAGATCTCAAACGCTTACAACGCTCACAACTTCCAGAACTGGCCAGAGAGATCCGCAAGGTGATCATCGAAACGGTCTCCCGGACGGGCGGACACCTGGCCCCCAGCCTGGGAGTGGTCGAGTTGACCATAGCCTTGCTCTATGTCTTTGATCCGCCGAACGACAAGATCATATGGGATGTAGGCCACCAGGCATATGCCCACAAACTGCTTACGGGTCGGAGAGACAGATTTCACACCCTGCGACAGTACGGCGGTTTGAGCGGCTTCACTCGCATGAGCGAAAGTCCATACGATGCCTTTTCCACAGGACATGCGAGCACTTCCATTTCCGCAGGACTTGGGATTGCTTGCGGCAAGTGCCTGAAAAAAGATCCTGCCAAAATCGTTGCGGTTATCGGGGATGGTTCTATGACCGGCGGCCTGGCCTATGAAGGGTTTAACCAGGCGGGTGACCTGGAGAAAAACCTTATTGTGATCCTCAATGACAATGAGATGTCCATTGCCCGAAATGTGGGCGTCCTTTCCTCGTTTTTGAGTCGAAAACTCTCTGCCAAATACTTTATGGCCCTCAGAGAGGAACTCAAAGAGTTTTTAAAGTCCCTTCCCAAGTTCGGGGATGACGTATACAAGCTTGCCAAGCGAACCGAAGACTCGTTCAAGGCCTTTATTACGCCGGGGATGCTCTTTGAAGCGTTCAAGTTTAAATATTTTGGTCCCATCAAGGGTCATAGGTTGGACCACCTGATCGACACACTCCGGAACGTAAAGGAGATGACCAAGCCTGTCCTGCTTCACGTCACGACGAAAAAAGGCAAAGGTTATCCGCCTGCAGAGCGCAACCCTACGTATTTTCATGGCGTTGGGTCTTTTGAAATCACAACGGGCAATGGTATTTCCCCTCAGAAAAAACCTCCGACCTATACGGAAGTCTTTGGAAATACCCTTGTTGAGCTTGCGCGAGAAAATGAGCGTATCGTGGCGGTCACGGCAGCCATGCCCGAGGGAACCGGACTCAATGCCTTTTCCGAGGCCTTTCCCGAACGCTTTTTTGATGTGGGTATCGCCGAACAGCATGCCGTGACCTTTGCGGCCGGCATGGCTATTGAGGGATTTCGTCCGGTGGTTGCGATCTATTCCACCTTTTTGCAGCGAGCCTATGACCAGATCCTTCACGATGTATGCCTTGAAAAGCATCCCGTGGTCTTTGCCATGGACCGTGGGGGAATTGTTGGTGAAGATGGGCCCACGCATCACGGTCTGTTTGACTTTTCCTATCTTCGCAACCTCCCGAATATGGTAGTCATGGCACCAAAGGATGAAAACGAACTGCGACACATGCTGATGACGGCCCTTGATCATCCTGGCCCCATTGCCTTCAGATATCCGAGAGGCTTTGGCACAGGGGGTTCCATGGATGACGAAATTCATACCCTTCCTATTGGCAAGGGAGAGGTCCTCACCACAGGCGCCGATGTCTTGATCCTGGCCGTTGGGGTGACAGTGACGGCAGCCCTTGAGGCCAAAAAACAACTTGAAGAGCAAAGCATTTCAGCCACAGTGGTCAACAGCCGTTTTGTAAAACCCCTCGATGTTGAGTTGATCAACCGACTCGCCAGGGAAATTCCATTCATCATGACTGTTGAGGAGAATGTATTGCAAGGTGGCTTTGGCAGTGCGGTGCTTGAGTGCCTGGCAGACGCCGGCATCACGGCCAACCGGGTGGTGCGGCTCGGGATTTCGGACACCTTTGTGCAACACGGCTCACAGCGG
Source organism: Desulfobacterales bacterium (assembly GCA_030616475.1). Taxonomy (GTDB): domain Bacteria; phylum Desulfobacterota; class Desulfobacteria; order Desulfobacterales. The sequence goes on along the minus strand of JAUWXF010000055.1, from coordinate 364 downwards.
GTTTTGCGCTCAAAGCACGGCATTGATACGCCTGCAATTGTAAGAGCTGTCAGGGATATGGTCCAATGAATTTAGGGATTGCGAATTCGGGAATTTAGGAATTAAATAAAGGTGTTTGCCTTCAATTCCCGAATTCCTCAATCCCTTAATAGGCATCCTTCATTTTCGCCATAAAGTAGTTTACACTTTTTTTCACCACCCCAGGTTTCAGGTTTCAGTGTTCAGGTTTCAGATCTCGCGTTTGTCGCTCCTGACACCCTGGCCCAGACCTGGATTATAGGATCTACAAATTGATTCGAGCAAGTCGCGCCAGGGCGGGCCTGACACCTGACACCAAAAAGTAGGAACAAAAGAACTTATCTCT
>JAUWXF010000216.1 GCA_030616475.1 Desulfobacterales bacterium | reverse complement strand
CTGAACTAGAGATTACCTGCTGTGCAGTGAAAGAATTCGAAAGCCGAAAAGCCTATCATTGGCATCAGCTATCTTCAATAAAACTGTAATAAAACTGTTCGACAGGTGAGCATCGATCATGGCAAGCTATTGGAGTGGCCCGGTGCACATTCGTCTCAAGATCTGCTAGCTAAGCTCCCGACGGAACGGGAAGTTTCCTCGGGAGCTAACCACACACCCTAAAAGAAAAGTGTAGAACGTGGGAGAGAAGTTTATACAGACCCCAAAGTAGGAGAGGATCAATGAAAAAACAAATGCTAAGGGCGCCCTCAACCATTAAAGGGATTTCTTTTACAATATCGTTAGTACTGATAACTGCTTTGTTTGCAGCAGTGCCAATGAGTTTAAGAGCCGATGGCCCAAGTAGCTTGCCCGGGCAAGAAACAACCCTGATAGCGGTTCCAGATTTCAGTACCTTCAACGACCGTGTTATCGAGGTTGACAGTTCTGGAGCTATTATCTGGCAGAAGACCGGATTGAATGCTCCTCAGAACGTCGAAAGACTGGAAAATGGCAACACGCTGATAGCAGACACCTTTAACCATCGTGTCATCGAGGTGAACAGCTCTGGAACGATCGTCTGGCAGAAGACCGGTTTGGTTACACCTACTGATGCTGACAGATTGGGCAATGGCAATACGTTGATAGCGGATACCAATAACCATCGGGTCATTGAGGTGAACAGCTCTGGAACGATCGTCTGGCAGAAGACCGGTTTGTTTTTTCCCACTGATGCCGAAAGACTGACCAATGGAAACACACTGATAACTGAGTCTTTAAACGATCGTGTCATCGAGGTGGACAGCGCTGGCACCATCGTCTGGCAAAAGACCGGATTGGGCGCCCCCTGGGATGCCGAAAGGCTGGCCAACTGCAACACCCTTATTGCAGACTCTTCCAACAATCGTGTCATCGAGGTGAACAGCTCTGGACCGATCGTCTGGCAGAAGACCGGTTTGGATGTGCCTACTAGTGTCGAAAGGCTGGCCAATGGCAACACGCTGATAGCAGACGAATTTAACGATCGTGTCATCGAGGTGAACAGCTCTGGAACGATCGTCTGGCAGAAGACCGGTTTGGTTACAGCTTATGATGCCAAAAGACTCAAACCAGCAAATATGGCCCCTGTAGCAGATGCAGGCGCAGATCAGTCTGTGAACATTGGCACGGAGGTCACACTGGACGCGACAGATAGCTATGATCCTGACGCTCTTCCGCCTGGGAAGAATACAACTTTGATAGCAGATATGAATAACAGTCGTGTCATTGAGGTTGACAGCTCCGGAGCGATCATCTGGCACAAGAGTGGACTGAATCGCCCCTGTGACGCAGAAAGACTGGCCAACGATCACACCCTCATTACCGATATGTCGGACCATCGTGTCATCGAGGTGAACACTGGAGGAACGATTGTCTGGCAGAAAACGGGGCTAGTTTGGCCAGTTGATGCGGAAAGGCTGGCCAACGGCAACACACTGATTGCAGAAAATAATCGTGTCATCGAGGTGAACAGCTCTGGAACGATCGTTTGGCAGAAGACTGGATTGAGTCAACCCTTCAATGCCGAAAGATTGGCAAATGGGGATACGTTGATAACGGATAGGTGGGGTGCAAATTATGTCATCGAGATTGACGGCTGCGGTACGAGTGTATGGCAAAAGACCGGATTGAACTATCCGAGTGACGCCGAAAGGCTGGCCAACGGCAACACGCTGATAGCCGATACATCAAACCATCGTGTCATTGAAGTGAACAATGCGGGAACTATCGTTTGGCAGAAGACCGTTTCAGATTTTCCCAGTGATGCCGAAAGACTACCAAACGGAAACACACTTTTAACAGAAGCTAGTGACAATGATCGTGTCATTGAGGTGAACAGCGCAGGAACTATCGTTTGGGAGAAAACCGGTTTAGATAAACCTTGGGATGTCGAGAGACTTGGTTTTTTGAGTTACTACTGGGGGTTTGAATCCAAACCCGCCGGTAGTAGCGCGACCTTAGATGATCCCACGTCGCCTATGCCGAGATTTACGCCAGACGTTGATGGGGAGTATGTTCTCAGCTTGGTTGTCAATGATGGTTATGAAGACAGTGCCCCGAATACGGTGACGATTGAGGCCGGAGGAATTTCTGCATCCTGTGAAGGGATATGCGATCAGCAGCATCCGAGTGGTTGTTGGTGCGATGACAAGTGTAAAGGATATGGCGACTGCTGTCCCGATTATGATCAGTGGTGTGACGGAAATCCCGGTGACAGTTGCGGCAGTGGCAAGATTTATGATTGCATCGGCAATTGCGAGAATGCATCATGGTTAGGCGATGGTGCCTGTGATGATGATACCAGTGACGCATCACCCGATTTTGCCGATTTCACCTGTTTAAACAATGATGAGGGTGACTGTATGTAGGTGGTTGCTGGTATGATGATCAGTGTGAACAATATGGGGACTGCTGCCCCGATTATGATCAGTTCTGTGGTGGTCCGCCGCCGGTGAGCTGTGAAGGGATATGCGATCAGCAGCATCCGAGTGGTTGTTGGTGCGATGATCAGTGTCAACAATTTGGTGACTGTTGTCCCGATTATGATCAGTGGTGTGGCGGACCTGCTCAGACATGTGAGGGCCATTGTGGTGGTGAAGGCATAGGTGATTGTTGGTGCGATGATTTATGTACACAGTATGGCGACTGCTGTCCCGACTACAACCAGGTGTGTCCGTAGATAATAGGTGATAGTAAGGAGCTGAGCAGAGAAGGATTGTAACCATACGCAAGCAGTGATCAATGTTTATGTGGTTCAGGGAAGATGAGAGCGATTCTCTGCGTATCGCATCGTGCATGGATATTATCTAATCCCTTGAGCAACATATTACCGTGTTCATGATTCATGAGCGAGAGATACTCAGGCAAAGCAAAGCCCTAAGAAAAGAGGGGGCGGAAAGTGACGGATTTTCCAGCAGGAAGATGGACGAGCTGCTGAAGGATACCCCTTTGGCAGCTGGACTTTTTTAATGCATCGTGAGCAGTCGGCACCATGGAATGGAGAGGAGGGTTCTATGAGAAGGGTTTTATTGATTAGCATATTCACAATTGCCTATTTATGCTGCTTGGCTTTGGGGGCCGAAGCGAAGAATTTCTGCGTAAACAATTCTTCCGAACTTCAGTCTGCCCTGACAGAGGCACAGGCAAATAACGAGTCTGACTCGATCAAGGTCGTACAGGGGACGTATTATGGTAACTTTTCCTACACATCATATGAAGATAGTGGTAGATTCATATCTGTGGAAGGCGGTTATTACCCCGGTTGCGCCTCATGTGAAATTTTTCCCGATAACACCATACTTGATGCCGGTAGTACAGGAAGTATTCTTTCCTTTTCCCTTCACGGTGGAAGTAGTGTAGAGGTAAGCGGCCTTACCTTGCAGAATGGAGGCTATCATGGGCTCTATGTAAGGTTAAGAAACATCACAGGTGGCCCAATAGGAGGAATTAATATTGCGCATAACGTCATAAGGGATACGAAAGGGATTAAGACAGGTGTTTATATTTCATCTAACGATAATTCTGTATACTTACCAGGTCCTATACATATTCGCTCCAACATCATCAAGGGAAACCGCGGCGAATATGGCGCTGGCGGTCTGGCTATGAATGTACTGTGGAATAACAAAGCAAACGATGTTCTCCTGAGCAACAACATAATTGTAGGAAACGTGGGTTTGGATAGTAGTGGCGGTGCAAACATAAATATGGGTTCGCAGGGGCCACTCTATCTCACGAATAACACAATAGCAGGGAACCAGTCTGTGGGCACTGATGGAGGGGGCGGCATTCGTGTGAGTAACCATACTGAGAACACTCTGCATTTTTATAACAACATAATCCGAGGGAATTCAGCCGAGTCAGGAGTGGCGGATATTAAATTTTATAATGTCGGTTCTCGTACCGGATACAACAACAACTATAATGAGATGTCCGGAACCTGGACAGATTCCGGTGATAATATCAATGCGCCCTCGCTCTTTGTTGATCCCGGCCACTGGAGCGACAATGGTACGCCATCAGATGATTCGGATGACTTCTGGGTGGATGGTGATTACCATCTCGCCTGGGGCTCTCCGTGCATCGATAGGGGCATGAATTCTGCACCATTTATTTCAACGTATGACTTTGAATGGGATTCGAGGATAATCGATGGCAATAATGATGGTACTGAAACGGTGGATATAGGGGCGGATGAGTATGTTCAACCATCTCAGACATGTGAGGGCCATTGTGGTGGTGAAGGCATAGGTGATTGTTGGTGCGATGATCTGTGTCAACAACTTGGAGACTGTTGTCCCGATTATGACCAGTTCTGTGGTGGTCCGCCGCCGGTGAGCTGTGAAGGGATATGCGATCAGCAGCATCCGAGTGGTTGTTGGTGCGATGATCAGTGTAAAGAATATGGCGACTGTTGCCCCGATTATGATCAGTTCTGTGGTGGTCCGCCGCCGGTGAGCTGTGAAGGGATATGCGATCAGCAGCATCCGAGTGGTTGTTGGTGCGATGATCAGTGTCAACAATTTGGAGACTGTTGTCCCG
>JAUWXF010000313.1 GCA_030616475.1 Desulfobacterales bacterium | reverse complement strand
TGTTCACTATCTTAATATATTTGCCAGTGCTCAGACATGTGAGGGCCATTGTGGTGGTGAAGGTATAGGTGGCTGCTGGTGCGATGATCAGTGTGAACAATATGGCGACTGTTGTCCCGATTATGATCAGTGGTGTGATGGGCCGCCGCCGGTGAGCTGTGAAGGGATATGCGATCAGCAGCATCCGAGTGGTTGTTGGTGCGATGATCAGTGTCAACAATTTGGAGACTGTTGTCCCGATTATGATGAGTGGTGTGGTGGGCCGCCGCCGGTGAGCTGTGAAGGGATATGCGATCAGGAGCATCCGAGTGGTTGTTGGTGCGATGATCAGTGTGAACAATATGGCGACTGTTGTCCCGATTATGATCAGTGGTGTGGCGGACCTGCTCAGACATGTGAGGGCCATTGTGGTGGTGAAGGCATAGGTGGTTGTTGGTGCGATGACAAGTGTAAAGAATATGGCGACTGTTGCCCCGATTATGATCAGTGGTGTGGCGGCTAGGCTTTGAATTCACCGTTATGTCTGCGTGGCGTAAAAACGCCAACGACAGGCAACAATAAAAGGCAGGGTGCGCTAGCCCTGCCTTTTTTCAAAAATAATTATTTTCTACTAAGGTGCCAAAGGTCATGGTCCATACCCTGTCTGCCAGTACTAATGAACGAGCATCTTTTGTCGGAGTGGGACAGCCATTAATAAGGGAGAGGTTACAATGAAGCGAAGGTATAAGATTTTCCTGTTTACAGTTTCGATTGTCCTGGTTTTTTTTACGCATGGCCTGGCTACTGTCGAATGGAAGCTGAGAAGGACATTAAAAATGGAGGCGTCACCACTTGATGTGGCGGTGGCCCTTTCCGGGAAATGGATTTTCGTCCTTACCGAACAAGGAAGCATCCTTGTCTATTCAGCAGATGGTATACTCAAGGACAAGCTTGTTGTCGGGAATCACATAGATGGAATCAGGCTAGGCCGAAGGGAAGACATACTATTCGTCACCAGCCGGAAGAATAAGACAGTTCAGATCATTCATCTTGACTTTATCCATGATATCGATGTCTCAGGTTCTCCCTTCAAAGGGCCGATTGATGCACCCGTGGTAATTGCCGTTTTCAATGATTTTCAATGCGGATACTGTGCAAAGCTCCTGCCTCTGCTCGACCAGGTGCTCGAGGAGTATCCGAAGAGAGTGAAACTCGTCTATAAGAACTTTCCACTGAGAAATCATAGATTTGCCAGGAAGGCTGCTATTGCTGCTTTTGCTGCCAAGAGGCAAGGGAAATTCTGGCAGTTCCACGACCTCCTTTTCAGCAATGCCAGGCAACTAAGTGATCAGAAGATTCGAGAAATTGCCCGAGAGCTAGGTTTGAATGAAGAGGTATTTGAAAAAGACATGAAGCATCCCGAAATACGGGATAAGATTAGCAGGGACGTATCGGACGGGAAGCGAGCAGGAGTGACACGAACGCCGACAATTCTTATCAATGGTAGACTCTTTAAGAACCGAACCACCCTCGAAGGCTTCAGGGCTGCCATTGCAAGAGAATTGCAAAAGGTTGGAAAGAAGGATGCTAAGCGAACTCCTTGAACGGTTACGAAGATTCTTGGCTAAACGTCAGAAGCATACGACATGGACATCCGAAAAAGAAAAGGCAGGGCCCGTCTAACGGGTACCCTGCCTTTGATTTAGTGCATTCTTTAAGGTTCTGCTTTGTGTCTCTGATCGCTTAGTGCTCTAATTTATTACCGAGAGCGGTAAATTGTTTGCATTTTCTTGTGAATTTACCGGTTATTTAGCCATTCTTCTGGCATTTAGGGGCTTTAACTATTTCATTAGACAGGATTAACAAGATTTCTTGGATATTTCTTTCTTGGCTTTCCGGATGAAAGCCAAGAAATTGCAATCGCCTTTGGCGAATATATGAAAATTAAATTTCATCAGAACGCTAACAGCGCAATGATACAGCTTTCGAAAGGTAGATTGACAATTATCATTCCGCTGCAAGCGGATTGGGTTTCATCACTTTCATCCCCGCCCGCCTCGCCTGAGCGTCTCGCGATGGCGGGCAGGAGGAAAGTGATGAAGACAAAGAAAATCATGATGATCCTG
>JAUWXF010000218.1 GCA_030616475.1 Desulfobacterales bacterium | reverse complement strand
TTGTTTTGAATTTCGAATTTTTGTCATTCGATATTGTTTCGGATTTCGGATTTCGATATTCGAATTTTAATTGCATATGAATACAAAACCTTACGTCACATAGACAATCTTTTGTCGATGTTGCGGCGCTAAGCGCCTAAAAGGGACTCAATAATGTTATCATTTGTCGGTCGAAGCATTATTCAAAAGATCATCACCCTGTTTTTTGTCTCGATTGTATCTTTCTTGATCATCCACCTTGCCCCGGGCAAACCCAGCCAGGTGGATCCCCTCAACCCCAAGTTTACATCCGAGATTGTCGAACGATTTCGCAAGGAATTTCATCTGGACAAGCCCCTTCATGTCCAGTATGTTTACTTCTATCGAGATCTTCTTACAGGAAAGACCGTTTCCTGGAAGGATAACCAGCCCGTACTCGGAAAGATTTGGGAGCGATTTCTCAACAGCCTTCCCCTGTTCATTGTGGGCACCATCATTACCTGGACCCTCTCTTTTCCCATAGGAATACGTTCAGCCATTTTCAGAGGTGGATTCTATGATCGCAGCGCCACATTCTTCTCTTATCTTTTGATTTCCATTCCCGGTTTCTTTTTTGCCTACATCCTAATCATCTTTGTAGTGACCCACTTCCATGTACCAGTGATCGGGTTGAAAACTTTCGGGATTGGAGACGCTTCCTGGCCCCGTCTGATCATGGACAGGGTCTGGCACTTGCTGCTGCCCTCTGTCCTTGGTGCGACCGGTGGCATTGCGATCCTGTCAAGATATGTTCGCAGCCAGATGCTGGAGGTGGAAGGGCAGGACTATGTGCGGACTGCCAGGGCCAAAGGTGTGCCAGAAGAGCAGGTCCATTACAAGCACGCCCTCCGGAATGCGCTCTTGCCATTTGTCACTATGTTTGGCCTCATCCTGCCGGGCCTGATCGGCGGCTCTGTAATCATTGAATCGATTTTTTCCTGGCCGGGGATGGGGAGGATGGCCTACGAGGCCATCCTGGCACGAGATTATCCGATTATACTCACGGTGAACTTCGTTTCTGCTGTCCTGGTACTGGCCGGCACCTTTATTTCTGATTTGCTCTATCTGGTGGTCGATCCGAGGATACGGTTATGAGAAGGCGTTCCGGCATAGAGGAATTCTGGCATCTCCTCAAACAAAACAGACTGGCCCTGACAGGGCTTGCCATTTTCCTCCTGTTTTTTTTTATTGCACTAATAGGGCTTGTGCAGACCACGGGGACAGATCCGACCTTTGATCCCGCCATGGTCAGGCTTCAGGAGAAGTTGTTACCACCCCTCTCCAGGCCGAGTCTGGAGACCTTACGTCCCGAAGAAGTCCCCAGGCTGGGGGTATACCTGTTTGGCACGGATGATTTGGGGCGAGATGTGTTTGCCAGGATGCTCCAGGGGGCCTGGGTGTCTCTAACCGTGGGGTTTGTGGCAGTGGGGATCTCGGTTCTTATCGGCATCTTTATGGGTGGGATAGCAGGCTATTTTGGACAAAACCATGTCAGGGTGGATCACATTCTTTTCCTCATTGTTTTACATTCAGGCGTAGTCTTACTACTTCTTTGGGTCAGGCCTTTATGGGCCGCGTTAGTTGGTGGGGCTGTTTGGGGCTTCATTTTTTCCTTCTGCTGGAAAAAAGTATGGAAAAGGTGGCAACTGTCAGGGTGGTTGAATATCCTTCGAAAAGAGGCCATTTCCATAGATACGTTGATCATGCGATTTGTGGATATCATGCTCTGCTTCCCGAGCTTTTTCCTCATACTCACGGTTGTGGCGCTCCTTCCGGCAAGCATGTATAACATCATGATCGTCATTGGATTGACTAGCTGGATGGGGGCCACGCGCTTTGTTCGAGCCGAATTTCTCTCTCTACGGGAACAGGATTTTGTAACGGCCGCACGTGCCCTGGGTGTCAACCACTGGCGGATTATCTTTCGCCACATGATCCCAAACGCTATGGCCCCGGTACTGGTATCAGCCACCATCGGTATTGCCACTGCTATTTTGACCGAAGCGGGCTTGAGTTTTCTTGGCTTTGGTGTCCCCCCGCCCCATGCGACCTGGGGCGGTATCCTTTCTGACGGGAAGCGCTTTATTTTCGATGCGCCGTGGCTGACATTTGCACCAGGGTTTGCGATCCTGATCGTTGTCCTTTCCTTCAACCTATTTGGTGAGGGGCTGCGGGACATCCTGAATCCGAAACTCAGGGAAAGATATTGAGTATATAAAGTGAGCTAAAGTGACTAAGAAGACCCAAATTTAGGAATTGCGAATTTAGGAATTTAGGAATTAAGAAAGAAGTTCTGTCTGATTTTAGTCCGCTAATCCCTGAATCCCTCAATTCCTCAATTCCTGAATCCGTTTCACTTTAGGCACTTCTTCATATTGGTAATGAACGACAATAGCATACTCCTCTCCGTCCAGGACCTAAAGGTGTATTTCCGCCACAACCAAAGGGTTGCCCGGGCCGTGGATGGTGTAAGCTATGAAGTCCGCAAGGGTGAGACGGTGTGTCTTGTGGGTGAATCAGGTTGCGGGAAAACCGTGTCAGCCCTGACCACACTCGGTCTTATCCCACGACCTCCGGGTGAGATCGCCGGGGGCCAGGTGCTGTTCAAGGGGCAAAACCTTTTGGATCTCGGTGAAGAGGAGATGCGCAATATTCGTGGAAAGTGCATAGCAATGGTCTTTCAGGAACCCATGACTTCTCTGAATCCTGTTTTTACCATAGGAGATCAGATCGCAGAGGCGATCATTGTCCATGAAAAGGTGAGCGAAAGCGAGATGCGTCAGAGGTGTGTGCAACTACTTAAAGATGTGGGGATCCCCTCGCCCGAAGAGCGCCTTGCCGACTATCCCCATGAGCTGAGCGGCGGCCAGCGGCAGCGGGTCATGATTGCCATGGCACTGGCATGCAACCCCGATCTGGTGATTGCCGATGAACCGACCACAGCACTTGATGTGACGATCCAGGCGCAGATTCTCAATCTTTTCGGAGAGCTTCAAAGAAAACGACACATGTCGCTTCTATACATTACCCATGACCTGGGCGTGGTGGCAAGTATAGCCGATCGCATATACGTCATGTATGCGGGTATGATTGCCGAGCAGGGTAGTGCCTCCGAAATTTTTCATAATCCCCGTCACCCTTATACTCAAGGGCTCCTCGCATCACTGCCGAATCGTGCCAAACGGGGGACAAGACTTCACAGCATCCCTGGTACAGTGCCAGACCCTGCCTACAAGCCGGGTGGCTGTGCATTTCACCCCAGATGTGATTTTGCTCTGGAGACCTGCCAGAGCCGGTTTCCGGATATGTGCGATTATGGCAAGGGCCACCTGAGCCGCTGTCCGGTACTGTATGGGGCTTGGTCGAGTGGTTGAATGGTTGAGTAGTTAAGTGGAAACTCCTATAGGGCTTCAGGTTTTGTAACAAATTTAAGTTAACGTCTACGGTCTATCGGTTACGCTGCTCGTTACGTTTAACGGCCCGCCCTGGCGCGACAGGAAAAGAGGACCCGCAGTCTTTCAACATCCCGGTCTGGCCCAGACCGGGTTAAGGAGCGTGATAGCCTCTCGCGAGCGTGTCGCGCCAGGGCGGGCCGAGCACCGACACGAAGTGAAGCTCTGCGCTAAACGAGCCGCGCAACCGCAACCCTTTGACGAATACTTGCAAGGCAGCAAAAGGAAATTCGTATACTATCAAGTTACACCGTAATATGGCGAATCCCAAATCCGCAATCCGCAATCCGCAATCGCATAACACAGTGCTCAGGGTGGAAGGCCTGAAGAAATACTTCCCGGTGCGCAGAGGGTTTTTGCAAAAGGTCATCGGATGGATCCAGGCTGTTGACGGGGTAGACTTTGATATTGAAAAGGGAGAGACCCTGGGTCTGGTGGGTGAGAGCGGGTGCGGCAAGTCCACGGCCAGCCGGCTTATCCTGAAGCTGCTTGAACCCGATGAGGGAAAGATCATTTTTCGGGATCAGGATATCAGCCGCTTTTCCCAGAGCCAAATGAAGCCCTTGCGAAAAGAGATGCAGATCATCTTCCAGGATCCGTATGGATCTCTGAACCCCCGGATGACCACAGGGGAATCAATAGAAGAAGGGTTGCGGACTCTGGGTGTGAAAGGGCGGGCTGAGCGGAAAGCCCGTGTCGAAAACCTCCTGGAGATGGTAGGTATATCGGCAAGGGGGGCTGATCGTTATCCCCATGAATTCAGCGGCGGCCAGCGACAGCGCATCGGCATAGCACGAGCGCTGAGCGTGGAGCCGTCCTTGATCATATGTGACGAACCGGTATCGGCTCTTGACGTCTCCATCCAGGCCCAGATCATCAATCTCCTCAAAGATCTACAGGCGCGGCTCGGCCTCAGTTATCTTTTTATTGCCCATGACCTGAATGTGGTGGGGTACATCAGCGATACTGTTGCTGTCATGTACCTGGGCCACATCATGGAGTATGCTCCGGCAGACGAGCTTTATGATAATCCCCTCCACCCTTATACCCTCGCATTGCTTTCAGCAGTACCTGTGCCTGAACCGGACCATAGACGTGAACTGAAAACCCTTTCCGGTGATGTGCCAAGTCCTTTGGACCCGC
>JAUWXF010000260.1 GCA_030616475.1 Desulfobacterales bacterium | reverse complement strand
TTGTGCTTCATCCCCGCCCTGTTAAATGAAGGGCACCCATCTCAAAAGGTGTTGGATGGCAAGGTTTCTTGGAAACACGAACAACAAATGGGACAACTATTTAACAGGGTAAATCATTGCGACGTACAATAAGTACGCCTCATTCCTCAAGATTTGCACGCCTTGCATATGAACTTTTTACTTTGCCGTCGATTTGATGACTTTTTACGAGACCATCAGGATTGGACGGAAGTTTACACGAGATCCCAGGGGTACACGCTATGAAATTGTAGGCCGATCCACTGACGAACGGGAGGTTGGTGTGGGAGGAGAAGAATATCCAGCAGGACTTCTGGATTAAGGACAAATTGATGGAGGAGCAACAGAATGATATCGGAACCGTATAAAATCAAAGAAGTAAAGAAAATGGGCAATCTGAAACCCTACGAAAGATGGAACATCTTAAAGAAAGTTCATTTTAATACGTTTCATGTGAGCTCTGATTACATAACCTTTGATCTGGCAAGCAGAGGCATGTCCTCATGGTCCCACTATCAAAAAGCAGCTTTCATGATTGGTGATGAAGCATATGCCGGTAGCCGCAACTACATTCATCTTAAGAAAAGTGCCCAAGAAGTACTTGGTCTCTCTCACGTTGTTCCCACGCACAATGGGATTGGGGCCGAGAAACTCCTTGCTACGACTATACTCAAAAAGGGTCAGAGTGTTCTCCACAACAGGGGGCGCTGCGAAGGGCTCGTTCCTGCAAGCGGTGGTATTAGTGTCGATATTACCTGCAAAGAGGCATCATCCTATCCTGAACCGGATAAGTTTGGCGGGAATATTGACACCAAACGATTAGAAAGGCTACTGAAAGAAAAAGGTAAAGAAGAAATATCTTATATTCTTCTCGAGACTTGTCCTGAAGCCTGGAACGGCCAACCACTTTCTTTTGCCAACCTTGAAGCAGTTAGCAATTTGGCCAATTCCCACTCTGTCCCTCTGGCCATAGACATTTCCCATGTCCTTGAGAATGCGTATTGGATTCAAAAGGTCGAAAAAAATAACCGAGAACTCATGGAAATAGTCCGGGAAATTATCTCGCTTGCAGATATTGTTCTTGTGGACGCAAGCCAGGATTGTCGGTCAGATATTGGAGGCTTTATTGCCAGCGAGAATCCGGAGCTTTTTGAAAAATTTAGAAACCGGGTAGTTGTTTTTGAAGGTTTGCATACTTACGGCGGAATGACGGGTAGGGCTATGGAGGTTTTTGCCGTGGGTATCGAAGAAATGAAAGAGACAAGATATGTTGAATGGTATACTACTCAGATCGGACTACTCTACGGTATGTTGAAGAAAAATAGTGTTCCCGTCTATAGAGGTGGAAATGAGATAGCACTGGACGTAGGACATTTTCTGCCCCATCTCTCCTCAGATGACCATCCTAAATTTGTCTTGGCTGCAAGCCTCTATATTCTTGGTGGTTTGAGAGGAAGAATCGATGGCCTGTGGCAATATCACTCCCAGGGAGAAGGTAGACGAACTCTCAATTTGGAGCTACCTCGCAATGCATATACACGAAACCATTTGAGGAGAATCGCTGATGTGATTTGCTCTGTTTATGGCCACAAAAATGAAATATCCGGCCTCAGACTCAAGAACGACCCGGAGTATGTGGACCAGGCGATCTTTGAACCGGACCGGCATCGTCTTTTCGTTTCATTTCCTCAGGAAGAACTTGCGGGACGAGGACTTTTTGAACCCTATAAAATCGCCATATTCGAGCCGCTTAAAATAACGGACAAAGCGTATAGAAGAAAAGCTATGGAAAAGGCAGGTTATAACACCTTCCTCCTCGATTCTGAAGACGTATACATTGATCTGCTCACCGACAGCGGAACCTCGGCAATGAGTTGTTTTCAATGGGAAGGAATGACCAACTCGTCAGATACTCCTTATAGCAGCAAGCATTATCTAAACCTGGTCCGGGAGTTCAGTGATATTCTCGGCTTCAATCACATAATTCCTACACACCAAGGCAGAGCTGCCGAGCACATAATGTCACAAACCATGATTAAGCCCGGGCAAATTGTGCCGGGGAATATGTACTTCACTACTACAAAGCTACACCAGGAGATGGCTGGCGGCATTTTTGCGGATGTAATCGTAGGTGAAGCCCATGATCCAAAGAGTAGCTATCCCTGGAAGGGGAATATTGATATCGCAAAACTTGAAAAGGAAATTGAGCGAGCAGGCCCACAAAACGTTGCCTATATCAGTTTCGAAATGTCGGTCAATATGGCCGGCGGACAGCCCTTTTCAATGCAAAATGTGAAGGAACTCTCCCGCACCTGTCAAAAACATGGCATTCCCATTATGTTTGACGCTACTCGATGCGTTGAAAATGCTTATATGATTAAGAGGAAAGAGCCAGGTTACAGCGAAAAAGCTGTCAGGGAGATTCTGAGAGAAATGCTCAGCTACGGAGATGGCTGTACTATCAGTTGTAAGAAAGATTTTCTGGTCAATATGGGTGGAATACTCGCTTGCAATAGTGAAGAACTTGCTATCAAATTCGAGAGAATGCTTCGGATTTGGGAAGGTGATGTTAGCAACGGCGGACTCGACCCCAAAGACATTGAAGCTCTTTACCGGGGGCTCCTCGATTCCCTTGATGACGAATATATTGAAATGCGAATTGAGCAAACGCAAGAATTCGGCCAAAAACTCATTGAAGCCAATATACCAATCGTCATCCCTCCTGGTTCTCACGCGATCTTCATTGATGCCAAACGCTTTTTTTCCCATATAGATCAGGACCAATATCCGGCCCAGGCATTGGCCGCAGCAATTTACATTGAAACAGGCGTAAGGACTATGGAGAGAGGAAATGTTTCAAAAGGACGTGATCCTGAAACCGGCGAAAACTACCGCCCGGCGCTCGAATTGGTGAGATGCACAATTCCAAGAAGAGTCTATTCAAATTCTCACATTGATTATGTCGTCGAGGGAATTAAACGGCTTTATGAAATAAGAGACCAAATTAGCGGATTGCGATTCATCTATGAACCAAAAGTTCTCCGTTTCTTTCAGGGAAGGTTTGAACCTTTGAAAACGTGGCCTTTCTGAGCCCCAAACCATCAAAGGCCATTTTAAGACTTCAATCAGCACAAATTTGGCGAGATTGTTGAGTAAAGTCAATCGCTTGGCATGGTCCGGCCCGTTATATCCGCAGCTAGTGCTGTGTCTCAAAAGTCTTGTACGTTATTTTGGCAATTCAACATGCCAGGCAATATCGACAAGGTTTCTCAATAAATCCGAATATCGAAATCCGAAATCCCTGGCCCAGACCTGACTTACATGGGCAGCAGAATCATCCAGGTATGTCGCGCCAGGGCAGGCCGAAACAATATCA
>JAUWXF010000131.1 GCA_030616475.1 Desulfobacterales bacterium | reverse complement strand
CATTGCCAGGGATGCCGGCACATAAGCTGAATGCTGTCTCAGGCGTTGGCAGGCGGGTATTCGGATTTGCGGCTCACGCCTTGAAAACAGTACGGATTTAAGCGTCTGTGCAATCCTTCTAATTTGACAACTTAGAATCTACTTTGACGTTGCCCTGACAAGAGCGTCCTATAAGAGAGGTATGGACAATTTCTCATCCTGTATTATATAGTCTTTCAGGAAAATATTTTGGGGTTGTTCCGTAATCACGGATTAAGGGATCATGGGATTGAGGGATTGAATGAAAACATCCTTATTCAATTCCTGAATTCCTAAATTCGCAATTCCTAAATTCATCAAGGATTTCTATGGGGTCACCATCTACTCCCAAAACATCATCTTAAAATTTGTGAATGGAAGCACAACCTGTAAACAGCAGGCCAAGATACAAAAGGAGAAGGAAAAAGGAGTATTTCTGCCATATATGCGGCCAAAAACCCCTTTTTTGCTGGACCTGTCGTTGCGGTTTTCAGATATGCCAGGAGTGCATGGAGGAAAATCTGTGGGGCATGACCTGCAACGCCATTGACTGGACCTGCCCTGACTGCGGCGAGCAGTGTGGGTTTGGGAATCAATGAATTACCCCATCCGCTTGCGGTGGGGTAATTCATTTTGAAGTCATTCCCTGGAAGAAAACCTATCGTAGTTTTCCGACCTTTTTTTCAACTGCTTTTAGAACCTTTCCGCTTTGCATAAGACGCTTCACTGTTGCGATATCCTTAGAGAGAATACGGTCGCTTTCTAGATATGGAACACCCTCACGGATGACCCTGTAAGCAGCGAGAGTTCCTTCTCCGGGTTTCATATTGGTAAAAAGATCCATGGCCTGCGCCCCGCACAAAAGCTCAATAGCAGTAACGTGTTCCGTATTCTTCACAACCTCCATGCATTTTGAGGCAGCAATGGTACCCATGGATACATGATCTTCTTTGTTGGCTGAAGTGGGAATGGAATCAACACTGGCTGGATGGGAAAGAACCTTGTTTTCGGAAACAAGGGAAGCGGCGGTATATTGGGCAATCATGAATCCTGAATTAAGGCCCCCATCCTTTACGAGAAAGGCCGGAAGACCGCTCAGGTTCGGATTTACCAGCCTTTCGATACGCCGTTCCGAAATATTTGCCAATTCAGAAACAGCGATGCAGAGAAAATCCATTGCAAGGGCAATGGGCTGACCATGAAAATTTCCGCCCAGCAGAAACTCCCCGGATTCCGGGAGAATAAGCGGGTTGTTCGTAGCAGAATTCATCTCTGTTTCCACCACGTTATCGGCGTAATCAATGGCATCCTTACTTGCGCCGTGCACTTGAGGGGAACATCTCAGGGTATAGGCATCCTGAATACGGGAACAGTCTTTATGGGAGGATATGATTTCGCTGTTCCGGGTGATCCGGTACATATTGTCGGCGGCCGCGGCCTGTCCCGGGTGAGGACGTACATGATGAATCCTCGGGTCGAATTCCGTTCTGCTGCCCATGAGCACTTCGAGACTCAATGCAGCCGCTATGTCGGTCGTTTTCGAAAGTCTCAATGCATCATAGACCGCAAGACCGCCGATTGCGGTCATTACCTGGGTACCGTTTATTAAAGCAAGCCCTTCTGCCGCTTCCAACCGTAAGGGCTTCAAACCACATTTTTGTAAGGCTTCAAGCCCGGATATTCTTTGGCCGTTGTAGAAAGCTTCACCCTGTCCTATCAGAACCAGGGAAAGGTGCGCAAGTGGGACCAGATCACCACTTGCACCCACAGACCCTTTTTTTGGAACAACGGGACAAACACCTTCATTGAGAAGCCGTATGAGGTGGCGGACTGTTTCCAAACGAATGCCCGAATACCCCCTTGCCAGATCTTTGATACGAAGGGCCATGATAGCCCGAACCGTCTCATTGTCCAGGATGTCTCCCACTCCCGCGGCGTGACTCATGAGGATGTTTTCCTGAAGCCTTCGGGAGTCCTCCCTGGAAATTGATACATCACTAAGGGCCCCAAACCCTGTTGTGACACCATAAACGGCTTTTTCTTCCTGAACCCACTGCTCGACCAATTTTCGGGCCTTGGCGATCCGTTTTTCCGAATCCTTTGTTAATTGAACCTTGATCCCTTGCCTTGCAATGGCCGCCAGATCTTTTAGGGTCATTCCGTCTGCGTCCAAAAGAATATCTTTCATCAATGTTTTGACCTCGCTTTTTGCTAAAGAATAAGGGTGAAACAACTTCTCCTGTTGATATTTGGGAAATTAGAAATGACGTAACAATTTAGGTCTTTGAAAACACGGTCGCTCCAACGAAAATCAGATTTTGAACCGTGTAAAACTCGGGCCTAAGGGAGCCTAAAGAAATAACTACAGCCACTTGTTAAATCGTACCAGGAAAGTTCGATCTTTGTTGAGCATCTAAGTTCGGTCTGTATAGCTCCCCGTTCTTTCTCAAGGCTCACTAAGCCCTTCAGACAGTTACCCGGTTCAAAATCTGATTGTCGTTGGAGCTCCCTCGAATCCGGTTGTTTCATAAGGCTAAAATGATACGCATTTTCAACTTTATAGTGGAGCTGGTCTAACTTTTCGTATTCCTTGTCCGTGACCTGCCCGCCATCGCGAGCTCAGGCGAGGCGGGCGGGTTTGACTGGCTTGCTTGAAACTCTCATAGCAAGAATGAAATTCTCCATACCCGAAGCTTTTTAAAGCCTCTATTAATGTTTCTTCGATCTATGACCCACTTATCTATGGATATTTCCTAAGAAATCTTGGCATCAGACTTATTCAATTTAGTCAACAACGGCCCCGACGTTCCCTACAACGCTCAATTCCTCTATCCTCGACTTTCTTGCCATCATGAACCGGCTCTAAAAGGATTACTTAGAAACTGTAAAACTAAAGGGAGTTCCCAAATTCAACCCGAATATTTAAGATTTAAGATACGACCCTCTCGTCTTCCCCATTCCTCACCTTTTGTTACTTTATTACCAGCGTCCCCATTCCCGTCCCCAAATTCCGACGGTTTCTGTTGGGATGTCCGCTACTTGGCGTGGTCCGACCCCGCCTCCGATGAGTTATTTAGCTTTTCATGGATACAGTCTTTTAACTCTTTTTATGCTATCAAGAAGTTGAAATTTCAATGACCTGCTGAAGCCATCTATACCAGGAAACAATGTTGCAGATGTTATATTCATTTGCTTCAGTTTCCTAAGGCCTTCATACCTAATTTCCTTTTTTAGGATGTATTTCTTACAATAATTCTTATACCCTCGATAATTTTGCAAAATTTCATCGTAAGTCTGATAATTCGTGCTTGAAATAAGAAATGCACCCTGCTGGGCAACTAAACGCTCGGTTTTGTGTTCTGGCTCGAAAGGAATAAAAAACGATTTGTCATCCCTTTGATCTTTGAATAAATTCTTCTTGTATTCATCACCCTCAAAATGCTCTTTATCTATGTCCGTAAAGTGTTTATGTTTAATAGCAAATACACAACAATCCTCATGTCCTTCCTCAAGAGCGAAATAAGCGGCAACATATGGCGAGAATGTTACATCCAATAATCGTGTAGGAGTCCCGTAATGTTGCATTATTGAAAGCCATTCTAACTTCTCATTTTTCTTAGGATAACTCAACAAATACAATGGCGCATGTTCACGAAAAACTCTTATTAATTCCTCTTCATGTTGATCCCTTGCAAACTTACGCTCCCTTGGAAGGATGAACTGTATATCATTGAAAAGCCGATATAGAGAGCTTTCGAGCTTCCACTCAATCTTAGAATGTCCTCGGAAGAGCCAGTTGCGATAAAGTTTTTTGGCAACGTCCTGCTCAAATTCTGACCACTTCGCTATATTTTTTTCTTTCCACATTTTATTTGAGATAAGCTAACCAGTTAGTATATAGTTTCTATAATAATACCAAATTTAAAACACTCGACAAGCGCCGTTTTGGATTTTATATAATTTCAGCTTGAGGTTCCATGGGTACGCTACAACGCTCAATTCCTCTACCTTGGATTTTCCTGCCATCATGAACCGGCTCTAAAAGGATTACTTAGAAACTGTAAAACTAAAGGGCCTCCCCAAACTTCCTCCCAATCAATATATCAATACCCGTCCCCTATACTCCCCTATACTCCCCCTCAAAATTTATGCAACGTTAGGGTTAATATTTAAGATGCGACCCCGTGTCGTCCGTGTCGTTTATTTGATGGGTAACAAGCATTATACTCTATGCTCGGGGGAATAAAGGTTTCCAAGGCTTATCATTGACGATCCCACTACTCCAAAATATAGGAAGCGTATCGTTTGGAACAGTGTTGTGGAAGACTACAAGTCCACCCAGGTCTCCGTAGCCGAGTGGCATCTGGGGCGTGAGCTCACGCCCAATCTGTATCAGTATATCTCGTGCAAATCCGATTTCCTCATTGTCTTCGAATATGCCCGCTTCACTATCTAGGGCGCTGACCTCTTCCGCAAATACATGCGCAGCCAGAAAGTCAACTCTTGGATAATTCTCACGCAGTCTTTGAAGCGCTTCAGAAAAAGAATAAAGCAGATAACAAAGAATACGCCTCTGGTCTAAATAGCTCTCTAAAACATCCTCAATTCCCTCCTGGCTGAGGAATCTTTCTAAGCCTTTTAGAACGGTGGAACCAGTACCCGCAAAGTCATCAACAATAAGAACCAAGGCATCTTTATCCACGTGTGATTTTAGCCAGTCAGCCAGGGTATTTGGGGCTCCGGATTTACCTGGTCGAAGTCTCTTTGCCAGCTCACGGGCCGTCGTTGCGCCGCTCTTGAGGTCTGAATCAACGTATGTGATACACAGGTTTTCTGACCGGCCCCTTATCACCCTCCACACCCCCTGTCCAATTTCCTGCCTCTTGGATAGGAGAGCTTCTTCGACTCTTGAAAGGGCCTGCAACTTGGCACCTTCACTGACATATCCACTTTCTGCCAGTCGCTTCAAGAGGAGAAAAGCTATTTCAATTCGAATATCATCGTCAAATTGTTTTAGCCACAACCGGAGTTCGGAGACATCTTTTTGCTTTCCACAGTAAACAAGCTGTTGGGATACAAAGAGGAGATCGTCCTCTGGGATAGGGAAGGGGACTTCTATAATCGGCGCAATTTGGACTTCTTCCTTGATTGCCTCCTCAGCTCGTCGCTTGTGGGAGAAGGTTCGCCATTTTGGCAAAACACGAATTTCAGAATACTCACTGAGCCAATCTCTAAAAATAGGCAAGTTGATTTCAATTTTGTTGTCGCTACGTCTTGGTGACAGAACTCTGCGGTGCTGAAGCCTATCTACCACACTGCCAATATCCCTGCTCGAGAGCCGCTCTGAAACCCCAAGGCCAAGATTATCCTGCGTGGAAAATATATATCATCTACCGATTCGAAACTTCCGCCTAGGGCGGATATGCAAGAAAGTACGAGACAATTCTCAGCCGCCTTTTCAGCTTTCTCCGGTTCATCAATAATAGGATTATCATCCCAAAAGTGTGAAAAGTTGGTTTCACCAAGAAACCTAATCAACGATTGCCTCACGCCGTGAAGATCGCTTTCACTCACATATGTACGCTGGTCTTGCCAAGACCGCTTGAAGACTTCCGAACAAAACAAATGCATGTAAAATGGATTTCCGCGGCAATAGTCCACAACAAAATCAACACACTCGGGTTGATACTCAATCGCTCCCACCACCGGGTGAACAACAAGGTCCTTGCAATCCTCTATGGACTCTATGCAGTCCAGATAAACATCTACCCACTTGTTGAGATCGACCGCATGTTTTGTGTAAATACTACCCATCCGCTCACTTCCAACAAAAAAGAAAGTCAAGCCAATTTCCGATAGAGAACGGAGCGCTTTCACAAATAACTTACCCCTTTGACCTGTATAGAAGGCTGGATCAATATCGTCAAATTCATCTATAATGACAATAAACTTTGCATCCGGACACTCATGGACCATATTTTCGAAAAAGGGGATAAGTTTAGATAGACCAGCACCGAATTCCTGCTCAGTCGGAATATTTATGTCAAGCTTACCGATTTTTTGGTGCAACCGCTCAGCTATAGTGTAGGCAATCTGCCCTTCGTGTAAAGCTGCCAACTCCCCCATTCGCAGCACAACGCAGGCAGAAGTTTCCTTTTTCTCAAGTTCGCTTGCCAGAACTTGCAAGACCGAAGTTTTCCCAACCCGCTTTTGACCCCATAGAAAAGTAGAAGTTCCACCATAAGCATGCAGGAGAAGTTTCTTTAGGACCGTATCCCTACCGAACAGATTCTCTCGGTTTTTGATCGGATTGATAGAGTATGGGGGATCTTGCATGAGACTATCCCAGTCAGGCTGGACCCGCTGTTGGTGAATCATTATGCTGTCCGCGTCTACATGTCCACGACCTGTGAGGGTTGTGCACTTCCATTCGAGGGGGATATCCAGAAGGGGCGCATGACTTCTAAAAATCACTGCGAAGGTTAAGATTTGCTCCGACTCTGTGGCCATATCAAATGCTGCTTTGGGTTCCAAAATCTTCAACTCAATGGGCAACCCAGCAAGATCTGGCTCGACCGTGACTTTTAGAGCATGTCCCTCGCCACTATTGACCAAGCGGCAGGAAAATGTAATTTCTCTGTTTAGTCTCGATAGATCGAGCTTAAACTCGTTGGTTGCTAACTTTAGAGACGGAGTAATGGCCGCTTCCGTCTTGCGACTTGCTTCGTCCACCAATTGCACTACATGTCGTGCAATTTGAGCCACGGTCAAATTCCATAGCGTACTGTTTGAACGATGTCCTGGTAAAGAAATACAGCGCTGTGCTTGCTCTTTGAGGTCTGGTATCCTCCGTATGATTCTCTTCGTTTCATGTCGCTCACAACTTTCGCAAAACTTGCGAAAAGTTGGTCCCAAAAGCACATCTATTTCGCTCAGGATGGGTCTCTCTTCGGCCAAAGCCAATCTCTTCAATTGATGGCTCTTTTTCACTACTTCAATGGATGCAATCTTGGCAGTAACACATTTCGTACCGATGAAAGCATCGATAGCAGATAAGAGCTCCCCCGTGACTACTTCTAGCTTAGCAGCCGCCGCTTTGCATAAATCACCGGGTCGCCGTGTCTCCACCCCAAAGATCTGAGAAATAGGCTCAGACAAACGAAATGTTAAATCCGTCGCAACTGATTGAAGAGAATGTCCAAAATGGAGCAGACGCCAGGTGGAGGCAACGAGGGAAACTGCAAGTTCTTCCGGTACGAATTCATCAAGCTTCAAGGCTAGTTCGGGTGCATATGAAGGGAGTACTTTTAACTCGAGAGGAGAGGCCCACATAGCAACCATTTTGCAAAAAATGTCTTCAAATTCATCTTCATCAGCGTACGGAAGTTTACTTGCTAGCCACTCTCCTGCTCCAAGAAGGTCGCCTGCATTTGTGCATCGCACAATTTCATCGTCAATAAGCTCCATCATTTCCGTTGGCTCGTCAGCCATGTGCGTCATGTCAAGAACCTGAAGTATTGTTTTCATATCTGTTATTTTAACTCCTCTGATTAACAACCCGTGGTGAACAAATGTGATTCCTAAAATCCCTTTAGGTGCATAGGTTTTGTAATTCGCAAAGTTTCATCCCAATAAACCGCTCCATGCCTAGGGGGACGTTCGTGCAGAACGCACATAATTCCCATAGTACAGCTTTTCCTCTCTGGTCTGTTTTTGTCGATGAGGGCCTTGTGCTTGGCATCGCCATATTTTCCAAATCTACCGCCCATGGACACTTCATTCAAACTTTCGCATCAGAGTTATTCAACATAGTCAACAACGTCCCCTAGGTTACTAATAACGTCCCCAAAGTTCCCCTGCATAAGGGGCGGGCCGATTTACGATTAATGTTGTATACACGAAGACTTCAGAGCCACTACTTCTGCCCGTCCGACTTAATGCGGTTGTTATGTTTTTTTGATTATTTCCTTAAACCAGAAATATATAATAACTCCTCTGCTACTACCCGCAAATCATCAATAAATCGATCAATATCCGTTCGTTGTGCGTTGAATCTCCTGGAATGCGCTGAAAGGTCCCCAAGTTTTTTAAGCTGCTTCAGACCTCTTTTTGCGTTTCTGCTAAGGTTCCAGTTCGATTCTGAAAGCATCTTATTTATTTGGTCATCAAGCTGAATGAAATCTCCAGAGGAATGTTTTATTTTATTTTCAATTTTGTGTTTTTCGAAAGATTCGATTATCAATGTTTCGATAAGACGTCTAATCATTACAGCACAGGCATCGTAGCAAGTGCTCTCATAGGAGATATTAATTTGATAAACTATCTTTTCCAAATAGCCACGAGTTTTTTTGAACAAAGAGTGAGGCAAAACGATGTCTTTTCGAGAGGGGGTAATCTCTTTAGGAGGCAACAGATGGTCATCAGCTTCAGCTTGAAGCTTTTTTGCAATAGAAAGTATACCTCGGTAAAAATCGGTCATTATTCAGTCTTTGATGGTTTTGGGAAAAAACCTTTTAAATGTTTCGACATACTAGCAAATATTTGATCAATTTGTTCAGCACCCGCTTCAGGTGATAGATGAATTTGTAAATCAATATGTATAGAAGGAAAAGGAGAGATACTTTGGGATTGTATCCCCGGTGTTTGAATTTGGTTTTCAACTTTCGGTTCTAATTGAATTTCTTTCCTGTCAGCAACCTTTTTAGCTTTTTGGGGTGCTTTTTTGGGCGTTTTCTTGATAGAAATATCATCGCCTTTTGATGGATCAGCATCGCAAAGAAGACAATACAAGGTTGTCATTCGCCTAGCTGCAACTTGCCCCGAACCAGTTTTCCCAGCAAACCAACCTTCAGCTGAGGGTCTGTTTTCCGAAGGATTAGGGATTGCATCTAATAATTCTCTCGGATAGATTTTTTCTTTTATTTCTTTGCAAACCTCAGAATAATTATCATCAAATCTCCATTTGTTGGCCAATTCTGTTGGCTTGCCTTCTTCGTCAATCAATCCCAACGTTCTCAAGTATGGCAACACATTATTTTGAGCTGATTTTTCAGTAATACTAAGTACAGGAGCAAGATAGCCTGCTGTTACTTTAGCTGGAATTGTTTGTTGAAATCTCTTTCTTAGTGCCCACCAATTTTTAGGTGGCAACATTGGAAAGCTTTGTTTCCCTTCATTAGCCATAACTACCCCCTTTATTATTTAAAAGATTTTGATGTATCAGTTTAGCCCCAATTATTTTTTAAACATAACCAACAAACCCCGCAGTTAGCGCAATTTGCATTGTATTAATAGGCGTTTAATGATGAAGCATGATCCAATGGTCAACAATCCGCCTTCGTTGAAAAGCTATGGCGGGACAAGGGGGACGTCATCATGCTTCATCGTTATATCAGCCAGTTTCTGGAATATTGCCAACTGGCAGATTTTTCAGTACGTTCCATCCAGGCTTTATCCGCCCGGATAAATGAATTCGAAGCCTGCCT
>JAUWXF010000169.1 GCA_030616475.1 Desulfobacterales bacterium | reverse complement strand
TCGAACCAGCTCGAGCCGTTGCATACTAAAGTCCAGCCACCATACTCACCTGTGAGGGTTTCGTCAAGGCCGGCGTGAAGAAAAATATCCTGGTTGCCGGTGCCTTCGATATGCTCGAGGGTAGCATCGTTCGCAGCTGCGTCGAGCCGTGCTACGTGAAGATGTTGGCCGTTGATGCCCCCGATGAATCCCCCGATGATGACGTCATTGGCTGAACAGTCCAGGAATAAGACTCCGACGTCTGCTACGTTCAGATTGTCTGTTGGGCCGACAGCTGCATGCGTCAAGGTACCGGAGTATGGGGATCCCATGGCTCGATAGCCGAGAATCGGTCCCCATGGTTCCCACTGTTTGTCCCACGTGGTCCGTAGGTTCGTGTCCGGGCCTTTGTATTTGAGTGTCACTCGGTCGGGAAGTGCTGGTATGACGAAGACAGTGAGCCGGATTGTAAATTCATCCTGCCAGGCGGACAGGCCTACAGCTTTTACAATTCCGTTGACTTTGCATTCCCATCGAGCGTGTATCGGCTTGACGGTCTGGTCCATCGGGTATTTGAACGTCACCCAGAGATATGCCAGTGCTCCCGTCCATTCCCATTGGACGATGGCCGTTGCGGCATAAGGCCATGGACGCCAGACGGTCATGTCACTACCTCGGTTGTGTTTTTAGATCTCGGTAACTGTTGCGATTCCTACGGCTCCATCCTGGGGGAAGAATTGACCAGGGATGGTCGGCTGGCTGCGACGCCAGAAGTTGGCACCCGGGCCGCCGAGGTTGTCGTTAATGAGCCAGTTGATGTCACCGTCCCAGTGGATGTACCATCCGTTGCCGGCGAGCTGGTAATATCGCTTGCCGTTAAATTCGCCGGCATCGTTGTAGGTACCGGTCACATCAGGGGTCAGCTCCCCTGTGACGTCGTAAGATTTTTCGTCAGTCACCATCGCCCTGGGCAATGTTACCAAAGTCCAGGGCGGTTAGTCGGCTTCGATTGTTTTTGGTGGCAAGGTCCAGATCTCGGATGTTCTGCCAGAGAATGATATCATCCTTGCTTGGAACCAGACTTTTTGTCCCTCAGCAAATGAAAACTCGGCGGGTAGTTGTTGTGTACCCGCGTCACCTGCGACAGTACCGGCAGCTGACATAAACCTCCAGGGGCCGTGGAAGGTCTGGCGACTGGCGAGTTGCGGTTGTCCCTGGTAGAAGCACATCCAGTACTTGAGGTCGGGAGTAACGCCCCATCCAGTGTTGTCAAAAGTGAACGTGAACGTCTGGCCTGCGATGTTTTCTTCGCTGCAGATAGTTGTCTCATCTTTTTCCATCAAGCTCAAAGTTGTTGGGGCGGCTTCTTTGATGTCTTCAGCAAGCATCAGCTGAGGGGAATTGGTCCGGATGAAGTGGTTGAAGCCGGACAGGTGAATAGTTTCTCCCAGCTTGTTCTTCATCGCGACCGCAGCGGCGTAAGTCTCCCAGAGTCCACGTTCAGTTGCGTCAAGCTCTTTATGCCAATGCTCTGCCAGATGACTCAGAGCTGTTCGGATAAACTCTTGTCGAAAGCTGTTTGGGTTGACGGGTTTGGTCCTGGGCCGGACGTAATTGCCCGACTTGTTCCTGGCGAAAACGGACCCGGCGATTGAGCCGGACATCTGCACGATTCCGCCACCATACTTTACAAGTGCCATATTCGTTTCTCCTAAAAAGTGTTAGAAACTTAACCTCTCTAATCGCATTGTACGAAGTTTTTCGGGTGACGTCAATGAAAAAGGCCGGTCCGGCTGAAAAAAGTTTGTGAGGATGGGCTAGGTTGCGTCAAACGGATCGGATTGGTACCGGGGGACGTTTGAATTTTGACGTCACGGGGACGTTGCGTTACTTTAGAATCCGGGCTCTTTTTATAATTTACGGTCGGGCGGAGGTTGCGGTAACGTAGCGTTTGTATGCTCGGTAGTGTGCCTGCTTGCAACGTTTCGAACAGAATCCGTCTTTACCGAGTGGCTTCTCTGCGATATAGGCGTTTCCGCACCAACGGCAATGTTTGTTTCGGTTTGGGTAGTATCTCATTTTTATGTTACTCCAACGTTGGCCTGGTCAGCTGCGGCCGCCGGCATTCGAACCGATATCCGGTAACGCCGTTTTTACGGTTCGAGCAGGATTTTGATGTTTGATGATTCGGCGATTCGACAGAATTTATAAATGAGCTTACCGTCTGGCAGCGGGAACAGTTCCATAAACAGGTCCGCGCTTTTTTCGATGTTCAGGTCCTCGAGGAGCTGCGTTGCCTGGGGTGTCCAGGTAACGACACCGATTCCGCCGGCGGCACAAATCAGATCACCCTCACAGTCGGCGGTGTTATGCCAGACCGTTCCCTCAGCTGGACATGCATCTTTTGTCTCGTCGAAGTAAACCTTGAGGTTCAGGTCATTCAGGAATAGATGGGCTTTGCCGTCGGCTACAACCCATGGCTGGTACCAGCATTCCCACGTGTCACCGATGTATCTCCAGCTGCAGGGAAAGCCGTCTTGTTGAGTGAGCTTGAAAGCACGATCGTTCGGAGGTATCAGACAGGCACCTTTTCCGATGCCCTCGCATTTTACGACGTTGATGAACCGTGCGTAAACGTATTTTGGAGTCTCACCATTTGCAAAACAGTGAGTGCAGTGGTTGCCATATTCTATCTCAATTTTCGGCATCGATTGTCCCATAATTTTCAACCCGCTGCGAGCTGCTCGATTTCCCCCTCAGCTGAACCGAGAAGTCGTTAAAAAAAACTGTTTTTTCGATGGCCTCGAAGTCCCACTTCGAGGGGCTCGAAATTCCGCTTTTCCTGTAAGAGAGTGTTTTTCTCTCTTAATAAGTTTATGGGTGACATTTTTGTCACCCCACTAACCCTTTTTTTTTGGCTTCTTTTTGGAGGAGAACGCTGACGATATTTGCTGCTGATTCGAGGGTCTCTCCGCGCCGCATGAGTTCGTTCATGATGGACCGCTTTGCGTCCTCGATTCGTGACGTTTTTTTCCAGCTGTGATGGCGCTTGTGCCGGCGGAGGCTTTTACCAAGTGACATGGTACCGATTAGCTTTACCCAATGCTCCGGTGATGGTAGTGTCCTGGCGTGTAGTCTGCGCTCGGGGCCGTACGGTTTTTCGATCCAAATGAATCCGAGGTCTTTGAGTTTTGCCAGCCATCGCTGGATGGTTCGTTTGTTACGGTGAAACTTTTTTGCCAGCCTCCAGTTCCAAAGCCAGCACGTGTCCGGGCCGAATGAGTACAGGTATCCGAGGAAGTCTTTCTCGGAATTGTTGAGTAACCTGAACTCCTGGCTGCGTACCCAGTACGGTAGTCTGTGTCTTTTGCGTTGTTTGGCCATACCCACGAATCCCAAAGCACCCTGATTTTAGCTTTTTTCGTTCAGCTGGTCAATAGCTTCCTGCAGGTCCGCGTTGTTCGGGTGGGTGTATATCTGCGTGCTTGTGAGGTTACTGTGTCCAAGCAGCTGCTGGACCACGCGCATCGAGGTTTTCGACATTAGCCTGGTGGCGAACGTGTGGCGTAGGATATGAGGGTGGATTTCGCGGCCGATCGATTGTTGGCCAGCGGACTTTATGATTCGTTGGACCTGCCGCGTGGTGAGGGGACATCCACAGGTTGTTCGGTAAAATGCGTATCGTACTCCGAGGGCTGATACGTTGATCCACCAATCACGCTGCATTCGTTCGATGGCGTCGTGTACTCGCAGGGTTACGGGGACGGTGCGTTCGTTCCTGTTTTTTGCCTGGTCCTTTTCTACGGTCAGGGATCCGACCGGGCCGTTGATGTACCATAGCTGGTCCTGGCGGAGTTGGATCAGTTCGCCGACGCGCAGACCAGCATCGAGCATCAGAAGTGCCATCGTGTAGTTTCGATGGTACACGCGCGCGGGCATATCGCCGTTGTTCGGTTGGTGAAGGCACCTCAGCAGCTGGCTGCATTCGAGGGGGGTCAGTGTTTTGAGTTGGGCTTTCATTTGTGGAGCTCCTTGTAAAGTTTGATGACATTGGTTTTGAGCTGGTTCCAGTAGATCGTGGTGAAGCCACGATGGACCATCCGCTCGGTGAATTCGTGCAGAACAATTTGGGAGGGGACATCAGCGTATGCGGGGACACAGGTGATTCGATCGTGGTAGTGGATGATTTTCCAGCGGTGCGTGTGTGAGATTGTTCGGTGTTGGATTGCGATCGCGATGTCTGCGAGGATTACCTCAGGGTTGAATTTGCCTGGAGGCCGGCTGGCTGCCTCCGGGGGTGAGCCGACGAGCTCCTCGATGAGGAGGTCGAGGAGGAGCTGCATGTGCTCGGCGTAGTGTTCGTGCTGGTTGTTGAGAGCGCATCCGTTGGCAGCTCCCAGGTGGAGGTTACATTGGGCGATTAGTTCGTCTCTGGTCATGATTTTGGTTCCTTTCTGGCTTAACGACATTCGTTCACCAGGTAGTATCGGCAAAGCGACATCGATGTCAACACAAAAACGACATTTACTTTGCGACATTATTTCGCCGGCGGTCGAGATTAAGGTCGCATTCTGTAGAGAAAGCGACATCCGCCGGCAAAAAGGGGGGTAGTTTGGTACCCCTGGGGGTCGGCAAATCGATTGGCGGTGTCTTTACGGCCCTGGAATCGCTACTTTGAGCGACGGTCTACGCGACTACCACGGGAAGACGCAGCTGCAAAGATGGGAAAGCGTCGCGGCGGGCCGCCAGGCCGAACGGAGGCCGTGCGCTGCCCGTGCCGTGGGAGGAACGAGCCGGCACCGTGGGCAGCGCACGGCTGCGGGGACGTGTGAAGAATGAGCCGTCCCCGTTTAATATCTCCCAGCCTCGCAGGGATGCGAGGCATTCCATAGCCCCGCAGCCAGTTGACGTTTTCTCTCAATCAACTGGCTGGGAGGGCTGGGCAGCCCAGCCCTGGGGACAGGGTGGGGGACGGGGCGGCCAAAGGCCGCGTCTTTCCGGAAACCGCCCTGGCCCAAAAAAGAATCCCCTGTGCGAGTCACACGAGCACGTTCAACAAATCCCGAAGGCCGCCCCGACTCAGGCCGAACGAGGACGGCCGCGATAAGGACGAGTGAGGCCGATTGCGACCAGGATGGGAGCGGAGGGGCGGCCCAGGGCGGATAGAAACCAGCGAGTTCCCTTGACGAGCGGTAAGCGCAGAGTAGCCGAAGCCCCGCGTAGGCCATGAATGAGCGATAGCTTGCCGCGGCATACCCTGTTGAGGAAACCGAGCGAGTTTTGCGTAAGATTTGTGCGTTGTGGTGGATTGTGGTTTATGCGCGTGATGGTAGCCGCGGCAAGCGGCAGCGAGCCCGCGCTTGCGAAGACGGCGGAGCCGCGAGCAAGCGCGAGCCCCGGCAGGCCGGAGGGAGCCAGGGAGGGCGACCGGAGGCCGGACGGTCAAACAAAAAAAAAGAAAAGCTGTATTAGGCCGGATGTGCTTATCGTTCGAATGCGTATTTAGCCGGATGTTGACTTCCACCTTACGAAATTGACTTCCACTCTGGGCCGTATTTGTATTCCCTGCAATGTTGTATCGAAATCGACGTGGGCCGGACGTTTATACTTTTCCTCTTTTTTTCGTATTTGATTTTCGTTTGTTGTACGTTTGTTGTGTGTTTAATTTTATCGGATTTTTCAGCTGGATTTGACATTCTTCACAGCCAGGGTAGAGGTTGGACAGCTCCGATATCGCTGACATCAGCTCAATGACGTTCGGAATGTCACCACGCGCGAGTTGTTCGAATAGTTCGTCCATAAAACACCTGGCCGCCGGCGGAGGAGAATGCGGCGACCAGGGGGGTTGGCCGGTCCGGCTCATGGGGGCGATGCCGGCACAGCGAATCGCAGACGGGGTGTGGGGTTCACCGGGTCAAGATTTGCTCGGCGTCGCCCGCGCTATGATTTGACGAATATTTCGATGTTTTGCTTTTTGCCCCGGGCGCGGTCCGCGCTCCGGGTGTAGCCGAGTTTTTCGTAAAACTCAGCTGGATTTCCAGCGGCCTGGTCCATTTTGGATCGGATGGATATCGGGTCATGCCGGCGGAGGAGCTCGGACCCGATTCCCCGGTGTCTGAATGTGCCGGCAACGAGAAGATGGATCAATACTCCGAGGTGGGTTTTGACGGACCAGCCGATGATGCAGTTGTCGAGTAATGCGATGAGTGTCACGTACTTGGTGACATATTTGAGGTGACGTCCAGCCGGCACAAAGTAATCGTGGGCGGAGCCGGGGATGCGGTCAGCCAGGCCCCGCCCTGCCAGCCAGAAATCCACGAATGCCGTAATCGCGGGCAGATCGGATTCGTGGGCTATGCGATATTCAACACCATTCATCCAGGTCAGAGTTTGATGCCGTTGGTTGCATTGTCCTCTTTGTCTTCGTCGTCTCCGAAGATATCCTTCAGCAGACGGATCAGGCCGATGATGAATTTCAGCCACATCCACATATCGCTTCCAAATCTCATGTCACTACCTCTCTCATTTTTTACTTAAACGTGTTTTGCGTGGCTCACATCGAACCAGCTCGAGCCGTTGCATACTAAAGTCCAGCCACCATACTCACCTGTGAGGGTTTCGTCAAGGCCGGCGTGAAGAAAAATATCCTGGTTGCCGGTGCCTTCGATATGCTCGAGGGTAGCAT
>JAUWXF010000058.1 GCA_030616475.1 Desulfobacterales bacterium | reverse complement strand
TGATGACTTCGTAAAAAGTCATTAAATCGACGGCAAAGTAAAAAGTTCATATGCAAGGCGTGCGAATCTTGAGGAATGAGGCGTACTTATTGTACGTCGCAATGACGAAAGATGAAGCACAACGCCGCAGATGGACTTTTTACGAAGCCGTCAATATTCAATCGTCAATAGACAATCGACAATCGAAGGAGCAGATCAGTGTTTCCAACGATATTAGCTGTTGATGATGAAGTGACTATACTTCAGTCTCTGAGCGGCATCCTTTCTGACGAAGGGTTTGAGGTCTTGACCGCTTCTAATGGGTACGAAGCCCTGAAGATCATAGAGGACGAATCCCCGGACCTTGTGCTTCTGGATATCTGGATGCCGGGCATTGACGGCATAGAAACACTTCAGGAAATCAAGAGGACCAACCCGTTTCTTCAGGTGGTCATTATCTCAGGCCACGGAACCATTGAAACAGCTGTTAAGGCCACGAAACTGGGGGCTTACGATTTTATCGAAAAACCGCTTTCCATTGACAAGATTGTGGTAACAATTAACAATGCCCTCAACTTCCGGCAACTGGAAGAGGAAAACCGTTTCCTGCGCAAGAAGACTCTTGAAAAACATTCGATTACCGGAAACAGCCCCCCGATTCAGGCTCTGAAGAAGCAAATTGCCGTTGCCGCACCCACCAATGCATGGATCTTGATCACGGGCGAGAACGGAACCGGAAAAGAACTCGTAGCCCGCACGATTCACCAAATGAGCCGTCGTGCAGATAAGCCCTTGATTGATGTAAACTGCGCTGCCATACCAGATGAGTTGATCGAAAGCGAACTTTTTGGCCATGAGAAGGGGGCGTTCACCGGCTCCACCAGCAGAAAGCGAGGCAAATTCGAGGTTGCCAACGGCGGTTCGATATTTTTGGATGAGATTGGAGACATGAGCGTCAAGACGCAGGCCAAGATCCTTCGAATCTTGCAGGAGCAAAAATTTGAACGGGTCGGTGGTACTCGCACGCTCACGGTGAATGTGCGCGTAATAGCGGCAAGCAACAAGGACCTTGAAAGAGAAATCGAGAAAGGTACTTTTCGAGAAGACCTGTACTACCGGTTGAACGTAATCCCCATTGAGGTGCCCCCTTTGCGCAACCGCACCGAAGACATTCCATTGCTGGTAGAAACTTTCCTGAAAGAGTTTTCTGAAGAGGGACACTGCGGTTTGAAGACTGTGACGCCTCGGGCCATTGAGCACCTCAAGCTCTATCGCTGGCCAGGCAATGTTCGGGAACTCAAGAACTTGGTGGAGAGACTGGCCATCATGACCGAATCGGAAGTGATCGACGAAGGCGATATCCCTTCCTCCTATAAACGTGAGGTCACGATGACTCCCGATGTGGGGATCTTTGATGTCGATTCCTTGAAAGAGGCCAAGAAACAATTTGAAAAGATGTATATCTTGCAGAGACTTTCGGAAAATGAAAACAACATTTCTCAAACCGCGGACTCGATTGGCATTGAGAGAAGCCACCTCCACAAGAAGATAAAGTCCTTCGGTTTATAAAATCGCTATAAAATCGTTCCACGATTTTATATAACGGGGCTACGCCGCTTAAGAAACAGTGGGGGACAGAGCCCCATAAGCGCTAAGTTATTTTTGCACTGGATGGACTGTGGAAGGTTTACTGAAAAAAATGAACATCGAACATCGAACGTCCAACATCGAACGTTGAATGGGAAAAGATGAAGAAACAGACATATGACCTGGAAGAAAGGCTGCTCGAGTATTCGCTGCGAATCATAAAGACAGGAAACAGAAGAATTAATTAAGATTTTCGTTACGAGTATCAAAACGGCTGAAAAGAAACAGAAATAGCCGTTGAATGTTCGGTATTGGATATTCGTTTTTCATTCGACGTTGGACGTTCGATGTTCGATGTTCGACGTTCATCTTTCAAAACAATTCCGTACGGCATAAATGTAACCTGTGAACGTTAACAAAACAACTTAGCGCTTATGGGACAGAGCCCCCATGCTACACGAGTATTACCTGTGTACTTGTAGCGTGCCCCCTCCCCG
This sequence comes from Desulfobacterales bacterium, assembly GCA_030616475.1. GTDB lineage: Bacteria > Desulfobacterota > Desulfobacteria > Desulfobacterales. The sequence goes on along the minus strand of JAUWXF010000058.1, from coordinate 15,323 downwards.
CCTGCCAACGCCTGGGTCGCACCGAGGTTACAATGCCCACACACAAGGCAACCTGCCCGCCATTGCCATGTGTGGAGACACCGTAGCTACCCGGCGAGCGTGGCGCTGGCAGGCGGGTGGCGGGCAGGTGTGGGGCACAAATTCTTTGGCGGTTTCGGCCATAGATTTATATTCCAATCACACAGGTGGAAAAATTTCATATATTCTTGGATAGATTTTACCAGTCAAACGAACATCGGAGAACGTGTGAGGGTTATCAGTGGTGCCCTGAAGGGGAAAAGGCTTTACCCCATACGGGGTCTGACAATTCGACCCACCACAGACTACCTACGGGAGTCAATCTTTAACATCCTTGCAGGCTGGGTGGAAGATGCAATTGTGCTTGATCTGTTTGCCGGTACCGGTAGTCTCGGGATAGAGGCGCTCAGCCGGGGAGCCGCTACAGCCGTGTTTGTTGACAAGAATCCCCGAGCCATAACAGCGCTCACTCGAAACATTAGCGCCTACCGCCTGGAAGGCCGAAGCACTATATTACAACGGGATATACTGCGGGGATTGAGTTTTTTGAAGTCAATCGACCTTGCCTTTGATCTGGTGTTTGTCGACCCTCCTTATGATAAGGGCTTTGTGGAACGAACCATGCAACTCCTGGACCGTGCCGAATCGACATCAGATGGGGTTTCTATCGTTATTGAGCACAGCAGGCGAGAGGTACTACCAGAAAAGGTGGCACGTTTTATCCTCAGTGACCAGAGGCATTACAGGAAAACTCTTGTCTCTTTTTATAGGCCTGTGCTATGAAAGATAAAATCGCTCCGCGATTTTATATAGGGTAAAATGATATCCGCTACAATCGAGGTCATTTACAGAAGTTATTCCCTGTTCTTTCTTTACGCTCACTTATGCGCGAGTTTGAGCCGGTTTAGAATCGGGTTACCTGTATGCGATAGTGTTTTCAAACAACTAAAATGTTACGAAATTCCAATACTACAGACATGGGAAAGATAGCCGTATGTCCTGGATCCTTTGATCCCGTAACCAATGGACATTTGGATGTCGTCCGGCGGGGACTTAGTCTTTTCGACAAGGTCATTGTTGCCATAGCTAGAAACGGGACCAAGGACCCGCTTTTTACCATTGAGGAACGCCTGGAGATGCTGCACGAAAGCTTTAGGGATATGCCGGGTGTTCAGGTGGATAGCTTTGACGGGCTCCTGGTTGATTATGTTGTCAAGCGTCAGGCAGATGCTATTTTGCGGGGTCTTCGAGCAGTGTCTGACTTTGAATATGAATTTCAGATGGCCCTGATGAACCGGAAGCTCAATAGAAATATTCAAACGGTTTTTCTCATGACAGGGTTACGGTGGATTTATATCAGCTCCTCGATTATTAAGGAGGCTGCTCGGTTCGGAGGAAACACCCGTGGCATGGTCCCCGACATTGTTTGCGAGAAGTTAAAGGAGAAGTTTGGGACTTCTCAACGTTGATACGTGAGAAAAGGTAGTGGTTTTGGTTATGATGGATTTGTGGAGGCTCCAAATATTCTGTAGAGTGGTTGAGCTGAGAAGCTTTTCCAGGGCGGCCAAGGCAGTCTATCTTTCCCAACCCACGGTAAGCAGCCATATTAAGGACCTGGAAAACCACTTCGAATGTAAACTCGTCGATCGGCTGGGGAGGGAAGTCATTCCCACCAAGGCAGGCAGTCTCCTGTACAGTTATGCGACAAAAATCATTGCCCTGAAACAAGAAGCTGAAAATGCCCTGGCCGAGTTTCAGGGCAAAATCAAAGGACGTCTGACCATTGGCGGAAGCACAATACCCGCCGGTTATATCCTTCCTCCTTTGCTGGGAAGATTCAAGGATGACTACCCCGAAGTCGTGGTAATCCTCGTACAGAGCGATACGGAAAGGATCATCAGAGATACGCTTGAAGGGAATGTGGAACTCGGAATTGTGGGTGCCAAGGCCCAAGAAGTCCAGCTTGTTCAGAAGAAAATCATAGATGATCAGATGTTTCTTATAGTGCCACGGAGGCATAGATGGGCAACCAAACGCCATGTTGTGATGGGCGAGCTTATCAGAGAACCGTTCATAATGCGTGAGCAAGGCTCTGGCACTCGGAAGTCGATTGAGTTGGTGTTGGACAAATCTGGCTATTCCCTTGGTGCCCTGAATGTTGTGGCCGAGATGGGAAGCACGGAAGCTGTTTGCCAGGGGATCAAAGCGGGTGTGGGGGTCTCCATCCTGTCTGAATGCGCTGTGACCGAAGAGCTGGCCACCGGAAGCCTTAAGAAAATAAAAATCAAGGGGCTATTCTTTAAGAGGGCTTTCTATCTGACGTTTCACAAACACCGGACCCAGTCTCCTTTGTGTCGAACCTTCATCCAATTCTTGAGTCGTCAAGAAGAGTGCCTTTAGTTCCTTAGTTCTAAAATTTGTGTTTTTCTGGCAGGAAATAAATTCGAAATACGAATATCGAAATCCGAAACAAATTCAAAACTCGAATTTTCAAATGTTCAAAACAGCGCGGTTTTCTCTGGAATACGATTTCTTATGTTTTGGTCATTTGAGCTTTAGAGATTCGGTCATTGTTTCGAATTTCGATATTCGAATTTCGTATTTTCCGGCCCGTCCGGGTTAGGCATTTTAGTTCACTTAAATCAGGCATCACCCTACCCGATTTTCGAATAACGAATAACGAATAACGAAAATACCTTATGCCCATATCTCTTTCTCCAAATGCTCTGGTCGTTCTTGAGCGGCGCTATCTGAAGAAAGACCGAAGGGGAAGACCTGTGGAGACGCCGCAGGACCTCTTTAAGAGGGTAGCCCGCACCATTGCTGATGCCGACCGCAAATTTGATCCCAAGGCTGAAATTAAGAAGGCCGAACAGGAGTTCTACACGTTACTGTCTGAGTTGGTTTTTCTGCCCAACTCTCCAACATTGATGAATGCCGGGCGTCGGCTGGGACAGCTCGCGGCCTGCTTTGTCCTTCCTGTTGAGGACTCCATCGACAGCATCTTTGAGACACTCAGGCACACGGCAATGATTCACAAGAGCGGGGGGGGGACCGGCTTTTCCTTCTCTCGCATACGACCGGAAAACGATACTGTACTCTCCACACGGGGGATATCGAGTGGCCCCATTTCCTTCATGACCGTGTTTGATGTCGCCACCGAGACTGTTAAGCAGGGAGGCACCCGGCGGGGGGCCAACATGGGCATCCTACGGGTGGACCACCCGGATATCGAGGCCTTCATTCAGAGCAAGACCGACCTGGCCAAACTGAATAACTTCAATATCTCGGTTGCTATCACCTCATCGTTCATGGAAGCCCTAACTGCCGACCCGCCTGCCACCCGCCTGCCATCGCCTGGCACAGCGAGCAGCTTCAATACCGGGATGCGTGGCAATGGCGGGCAGGTCGCCTCACCGCCCAAGACTTCGCCGCCAGCCAAAGACCGGCATTGGCGGGCAGGTAAGGACTACGACCTGATCAATCCGAGGAACGATAAAGTAATCAAGCGGGTTTCTGCCAGGGCCATATTTGATAAGATTGTTCGGGCGGCCTGGCAAAGCGGTGAACCAGGGATCGTTTTCCTGGACCACATGAACCGAGCCAATCCCACCCCACATCTGGGTGAGATTGAGGCTACGAATCCCTGTGGTGAACAGCCGTTGCTTCCGTATGAATCGTGTAATCTTGGCTCCATCAATCTGTCTAAGATGATAAGTGACGGCAAATTGAACAGGACCAAACTCAGACAGGGCATTCGAAGTGCAGTTCACTTTCTTGACAATGTGATAGAGATAAACAAATACCCGCTGCGCCAGATCGAAGCCGTCAGCAAAAAAGCGAGGAAAATCGGTCTGGGAGTCATGGGGTTTGCCGATATGCTCATTAAGCTGGGTGTCCCGTATGATTCGAAGGGGGCTGTGCGGCAGGCCGAACAGGTCATGAGCTTTATCTTGCGCGAGGCGAGGAAGGCTTCAAGCGAGTTAGCCAAGAAGAGGGGAAACTTCCCTGCCTACGAGGGAAGCATCTTCGATGAGCCCAAGACTCCGTATATGCGACACGCAACCGTAACCACTGTCGCTCCTACCGGCACAATCAGCATAATCGCCGGATGTTCCAGTGGTGTGGAACCCATCTTTGCAGTCGCTTATGAGCGCAGGGTTCTCGATGGAGAGGCCTTGTTTGAGATGCATCCGCTGTTTGAGAAAGTAGCAAAGCAAGACGGTTTTTACAGCAATGAACTGGCTGAGCAGATTGCTGAAACCGGTTCAATTCAGCATATCAAGGGAATTCCTGATAAGATAAAACGCCTTTTTGTTTCCGCTCATGATATTGCACCTGAGTGGCACATCCGAATCCAGGCGGCCTTCCAAAAATACACCGACAATGCCGTATCCAAGACCGTCAATTTCCCACAGGATGCCACTCCCGCAGACATAGAAAAGGTTTACAGACTCGCCTATGAAAGCGGGTGCAAAGGTGTAACGATTTATCGCTACGGCAGCCGTGATCGCCAGGTGCTCAATATTGGCACGGACCAAGAAAGGGCTGCTGCCATTGCGCCACGAACCCGCCCTGTGCGGACTATGGGCGTTACAGAGCGAATCAATACCGGTTGCGGCAGACTCTATGTCACCATCAACGAAGATGATGAGGGTATATGTGAGGTCTTTGCCCAAATGGGCAAAACCGGCGGGTGTGCTTCTTCCCAGATCGAGGCCGCAGGCCGCCTCATATCATTGGCACTGCGCAGTGGGGTCAAAGTAGAAGCGATTGTGAAACAGCTCAGCGGCATCCGATGTCCCTCGCCTATTTGGCAAAATGGGGGAATGGTTCTATCATGTCCGGACGCTATGTGTCATGTGATAAGAAACTACACGAACATTAGCACCACAAAGATGTCGGCCATGATGGGCGCGTGCCCGGACTGCGGTGGCTCACTGGAGCACGAGGGGGGATGTCTGGTGTGTCGTTCCTGCGGGTTCTCCAAATGCAGCTAGTGCCCATCCGGAAATGAACCTCACAACACTGGGCACTGGCGTCAGTTTCCAATTCAGAAATGAGTAATTTTTCGCAAGGTCAAGGAAATCAAGGGATTGCGCGGAGACGTACGTCGGTACGTCGCACAAGCGATCCCGCAGATTGACGCCGAGATTGCGAAAAATGGCCATTTCTGGATGGAGAATAACTACGTCCCCATGGTGGCCCGTGTGAATACGCGCAAACTGTTGAATTTTTGGGCCGAAGTCTCTGACAGCTAAACTGGACCACCGCCCAGTTTCACCGTTAAGCGTTAAGTGTTTTTGGAAGAGATGGAAATTTCAGAGGTTTTCCCCCAACCTGGACACATCCAGAGTAATACTATCTTCGATCGGAAAATGTCGAATCTGACCATTCAATTAGCAGTGAGTTCTATGATGGTCAAATAGAATGCATTTTTACTGATAAGACACCGGAATATCAGCTTTTTGAATATAGATCTAAATTCCTAGAGTCATATTTCAAACTATTTGGGACAAAAATAGCTCAATTGGACAAGGAAGTTCTTAAAATAGCATTGGAGTTTAATCCGCCCGTGGTTGACTCGGAAAAGGAACAAAGACACGTTGCTGATGCACTAAACAAGATATACGTTGAGTCTTTTGATAATGGGGCATTAGGAAATGTTCTTGAATCAATGGGTGAGAGCCATAAAAAATTGGGTGGTCTAAAAAGGCTTCAGAGGATTCTTGGGCTTACTTTCCCAGAAACGGAAGTAAGCAGCCTGATGGCCCCATTATTTGTTTTGTACGACCTTCGTGTTGCGTATTCACATCTAGGGTCAGAGAAAGGAAAGAACAGAAGAATTCAGTCTATACAAGAAAGGCTTAGCTTGGTTGGTCAATTTGATTTCATTGCAGTTTATAAGAAAATAGTACAAGAATTGGCCGACTCTTATAAAACTCTTGATGCTCTCTTTAAAACCAATACTTAATCGGGTAGCCGGGGGTTTTCTCCCCCAGCCCCCACACCACCTGGCATCCGCCTGGGCGGACCAGGCGGTTCACAGAGCTGATCCTTCGACTGCGCTCAGGACGCCGTAGCCGGATACAGATTGAAAATGATATATTTGATTTCAAAGAGGTGAAAAAGCAACCAGAGAAAGCAATCAGGGCGTTGGAAGGACAAATGTCAATATTTCACCGGGTCCCCTATTTCCCTCACACGTTGAGCACGAGCGTCCCGGTCGACGAAAAGGCCAAATAATAGAACTTGCATTCTGTACGGCGATGCCGTATAATATGTAACATGATATTTATTGAGACATCTTTATTTACCAAACTGCTTCCGAATTACTTCTCCGATGACGAGTATAGAGGATTACAATGGTATTTGCTTGAATATCCTGAAGCTGGCGACATAATACGTGGTAGTGGCGGAGTCAGAAAGATAAGATGGTCTCAAGAGGGCAAGGGAAAAAGAGGCGGAGCAAGAGTCATTTACTATTGGAAAAAGTCGGCCTATGAAATTTGGTTGCTCACGATATACTCTAAAAGTGAAAGAGCATCCATGCCTGGCCATGTCTTAAAGAAAATCGCTGAGGAGATTAAAAATGAATAATCGTGATATTGGCCAAGAAGTTTTAGATGGTATCCGAGAAATCCAAAGTTTTCGGAAAGGTGAAATCAAGTTAAAGAAGCACACCTTAACTGAACCCTCTCCACCGAAAGTAATTAGGCAAAAATTAAAATTATCCCAATCTGCATTTGCAAGTTTAATGGGTGTTAGCCCGCGGACCATACAAGACTGGGAGCAAGGTCGAAGGCAGCCCCAAGGGCCTGCCAAGTCTCTATTACGAATCGCAGAGCAACATCCAGAGATCTTTACAGAGCTAAGGTAGTCACCACCTAATCGGGTAGCCGGAGGTTTTTCTCCCCAAGCCCCACACCACCTGGCATCCGCCTGAGGCGGACCAGGCGGTTGACAGAGCTGATCCTTCGACTGCGCTCAGGACGCCGTAGCCGGATACAGATTGGAAATGATGTATTTGATTTCAAATAGGTGAAAAAGCAACCAGGGAAAGCAATCAGGGCGTTGGAATGAGCAAATGTCAAGATTTCACAACGTCCCCTATTTCTTACCCGGGAGGGATGAAACAGAGTGCCTTGCTGGCAGGTAGGGTAGCCAGCAAACCGGAAGATGGCAAGGGTAACCCCTCAGAAAGGGAGACCATTGGCTGAAATGGCGTGTAAATTGCAGCACCAGGGCATGATGCTTGGGAGGATATCCTGCTACGATAGGTAGGTTTCAGCTATTCCGAAAAAATGGCTCAATATGGAAATACCTTTTTAAAATGAATTAGATACGGTTGAAATTGTGATAGACCCAGAGAGGGACGAATTTGACCTGTCTCTGCTAAATGAAAGGGAAAGAGAATTCTTTGAGAATTTTGTGGGAGCGTTTGACCCTGGTCCGAATTTTACCGAAGATGACTTGACAATTGATGATCTTTCCTGATGGGTATCAGACAATATAACTTAGATTCACGTTCACGCATCCAAATAACAATAGACAAATCAAATGAGGTTTACGCCGATAGTAATTTTCTGTTGTATTGTTTCATCAAGCCATCTTCGCTTGATCCTCCTGTAGACAGACAACGCTTTAATCTAGCAAAACAGCTCCTCTTTGGCTTTCTTCAAAAGAAAATTCGGATTGTTATATCGTCTTTGGCTCTCGATGAGGCTTGGTATATTTATTTAAAATTACTGTATCAGAGAGATCATGGGAAGGACGCATGGACCCCCAACACTTTGAAAAACCATCCAGAGATAATAACAACCTACAAGGACAACCTTGAAAAATTACAAAAAAGCATATTGGCACATCCTTATCGTCGTGTGGTAGGTGTACCAGAAGACGCTACGCTATAGCACCAGCATTTAATAATATGATATCTTTTCAACTAGGCCCAAGAGATTCTTTTCATCTTGCCGTTTGTTGTCATGAAGAAACAGAATGCCTCGTTACTGGAGATAGGGATTTTAGGAGAATTCCATCCGATTGCGATCATATTAACCTCAATCTTATAATATTCTGAGCAGCATCTCTCATAATCCCATTTCACAACACAATGCAACGAGGACAGGCCGTCCACCTGGCAGCAAAAATTTTGTTGAAGGCCTGGAAAATATGCTTGGGCGCATTTTGAAACCAAAGAAGGCAGGTAAAAAACCAAAAAGCGAACAGAAAACAGGTATGGTGTCCCCAGATTTCCTGAGAGAGGTTTAATCATCGGAAAGGTGGAAGTTCTGGCGGCATAAAGTTGTGGCATCTCCTGGGCCAGCGGTGACAAAGTGCCAACGTCCCCTATTACGCACTGCCATTCGGCAGGTGGCACCTTCAGGCCTTACCCCGCCTCATATCTGCCTGCCCTCTACCCTTTCGGGTATGGGGCATACCTGTACGCCTGTCTGCGTGCCCGCACAGGCAGATCGACCCACGCTTTTGCCTCCGGCTTCCCGCTCCTTTCAGTCGCTCTCACCTTGCGGCTCGCCTCTCCGCTTCACTTCGAGTCGCCTCCGTCAGGCTTGGTCTGGACTTTGCCCGATACCTGTGTCATAGTATCGAACAACACCGTTTAGCAGCCGGGCCATGCCCGGCACACAACAATGGGATGAACTCTGATTTGAAAAAGCTGGCGCTTTTTCAAACCGGTTATCCCTGTCATTAGCTTCCAGAATACAGTTATTAATTGTCATTTTTAGAGAACCATGAAACCAAAAATCTATATTGAAACCAGCGTTGTCAGCTATTACACGAGTCGCCCGAGCCGAGATCTGGTAACAGCAGCTCGACAACAAGTCACCCGGGAATGGTGGGAAGAAAATAGGCACCAGTTTGACATATACATATCGGCACTGGTTTTGGAAGAGGCTAAAGGAGGAGATCCTATCGCAGCAGAGGGACGATTAGAGGCTGTCAAGGGAATACCAGTTCTGGAAATAACGGGTGAAGCGGAAGACCTTGCGGCGGCTTTGGTAAAAGTCGGTCCGATCCCAGAAAGTCACCCTGAGGATGCTTTGCATATTGCTTTGGCTATCATCAACGGCATGGATTTTCTTGTGACTTGGAACTTTCATCACATCAATAATGCAAAGATGAAAAAGGGGATTGCCAGGGTTGCTGAAGAAAATGGGTATGAATGCCCCGTAATATGCTCTCCAGAGGAGCTTGAAGGAGAATAGACATGAAAAAAGACCCAATTGTCGAAGATATCAGAAAGATTCGCGAAGCACATGCAGCCAAATTCAATTATGATTTGAAGGCTATTTGCGCCGATCTTAAAAAGAAAGAAAAGGATTGTGGCCATAGGGTTGTTTCTTTACCTCCGAAACGACTCTTAAAAGCAACCGGAACCTAATCGGGTAGCCGGGGGTTTTTCTCCCCCAGCCCCCACACCACCTGGCATCCGCCTGAGGCGGACCAGGCGGTTGACAGAGCTGATCCTTCGACTGCGCTCAGGACGCCGTAGCCGGATACAGATTGAAAAGGTTAGAAAATATTCGCTGGTTGGGTTAACTTAAGTTAAAAAGTTAACTACGTCCCCAATAGCGCCCAAATTTTGGAGTAAGTCTGAGTAGGTCTGGAAACACCGAATTTTAAGATACCTGAACAAGGTGAAGTAAATAACCTCCATACAAATAAGGTAGAATCCACAAGCAGTTACACTCATTAATCGAGTTTTCACCCCCTCCTTCTGTAGGAAAGTCCCTTCATAAAAAGACCCCTCAAAATAGCAGCCTATACTAAAAATCCTTTGAAATCATAGGGATAGTTCAATCAATAACATTTGGCATATCCTTTGCTGAAAGTACAGCACAGCAACGATATTCATAAAGAGATTCAAGAGGAGAGGGGGTGATAAAGGATGAACAGGTTAATGGCTGTGGTTCTTGTGGCGCTAATGGGTCTTGGTTTTATAGGTAGTTTTGTGGGCTGCAAAGAGGAGAAGTCCCCTCCGCCAGTACAGCAGAGCACCCCTAAAGGGGAAAATGCCCCTGCCCCAGCGGAGAAATAGCCCATAGGGAGAACATGAAGGAGGTGATGGCTTGTGAGATGAGGAGCTAATCTGAAATACCAGGTTTTTAAAGGTAGGCCAACTGTAAATGAACTAACTGTAATAAATTAAAGGAGGAAAAAACAATGATAAGGAAATTAGCATCAATGCTGGTTATTGCCCTGTTTGTGATCTCTTTTGCCGGTGCAGCAGTTTCCCAGGAAGCACAGGAAACAATGACACTAAAACAGGAAACAATGACACTAAAAGGGACAATTATTTCTATCAGTGCTGACACTGGTAAGGTTGGGGTACAGGATGAATCCGGCAACATGATAACTTTGAGCGCGGGTTCGGACACAGACCTGAAAACCCTTAGCGAAGGTGATCGGGTAAACATAGAATATAGTAGTGACGGGGTTATGAAATCGATTACTGAGCAAGAGTAAACCGGCTCACTGGGGATGAGAGCAAAAAAGGGGGGGCGTTCCCTCCCCTTTTTTTGCTGAATGAGAAAAGAGGGAGTAGGAGGTGAAATCGCATGACAAATAGGTTTTGGGTAGTCTTGGCCCTTCTGTTAGTGATTCCGGGGCTCATATTCACGGCTTCGTGCGCGAAAAAGGGGGTCGAATCTGGGCCTGCGGTAACCCCGGCCACCACTGCTGAAGAGGAAGCCGACGCAAGGCGTCTTGCTGAGGAGAGGGCCCGCCAGGAGGCCCTTGTGGCACAGAAGGCCTTAGAAGAGCAGCGTCTTCTAGAAGAGCGCTTGCGGGAAGAGGCCAGGCAGCGCAGGAAGCGTGAGGAGTTGGCTGCACGGCACAGATGCCTCAAGGAAGACATCCACTTCGAGTTTGACAAGTCGAGGCTTCTTCCAGAGGCAAAGGAAATTCTCCGGTGCAAGGCTGAATGGCTTGTGGCACACCCCGCCGTCACAGTTATTATCGAAGGCCATTGTGACGAGCGCGGGACCAACGAGTATAACATGGCCCTCGGGAATCGACGGGCTGAGAGTGTCAAGCGTTTCGTCGTGGATCTCGGTATTGCGCCGGAACGCGTGACAACCGTTAGCTATGGGGAGGAAAGACCCCTTGATCCACGCCACAATGAAGAGGCGTTGGCCAAGAACAGACGAGCTCATTTTGTCATAGACTAGAGACTAAGAAAATGGTTGTAAGTGTTCACACGTCTGTGTCGGATTTAACCTTACAATCTAAAATAAGAAAGGACGTCTGGGAGGATACCACAGTGGTAGAGATCAATATTGCCTATGCTATTGATGCTCGGCCGCTTTGGGATAGTATTCGCCTTTTGACCCGTATCATGGAGACATGCCGCATTTCTGTGCCGGCATCCAAGGTATCATTTCAGCCATGATGCGAGGCTGTGGCTCAAAACGTTGTCTCTGGAAAGGGTGGCAAGCCTTTGAAAGCTATATCGGGTTGGGTGTCGTAACTTTCAAACTGAAAAAGATAGCAAAACTGACTTAAAACTAAAAGATTAAGTCATCTTATCGAAACGAACCCAAAACGCAGGAGAGGTGTTTTCTAAATTCTAGAAAAAAATACCACACGAAGCCCAATTGGCAACCAGAACCCTTTTTGAGCAAATGATTATTACTAATCGGGCCAATCCATAGACTCCTCTGGCCCGAAAAACCGGGTTTCGCTACAGAAACTAATTGCTTTTACACTCTGTAAAAAAGCCAACATGAACACTGCGTTGTTTTTGTGGCAAAGCCGCAAAGCCCCAGCAAGATTTGATGATCCCCCGTTAAGTCAAATACTTGATCATATTTAAAGGCAGATTCTCGTTTGGCACAACCCTTGCCGGGTTTATAGAAGTTTTATGTCGTTAGTTGTTTTGGGACCGGGAAAACTTTGTGACCTAAGCTGGATCCTCTCGTCCTTATTTAACTTTTATTTGTTGGGAAACTGAGGGGTTCCAATGGACAAAAAACCAACCTATGAAGAACTGGAACAAAGGGTAACGGAGCAAGAGAGCCAGGTCACTAAACCCAAGGTTTTTTCGAAGCCATTCATAAGAGCCTTCGGGACGTCCATAACATTATAAGTTTCTAATATGCCATTGAAATAAAATGATAATTTCGCCTTTATAGACCCATAAGCGTGATGTCTTTTGCAAAAAGTTATAATCTTAGGGATGTGTCCTTTTTCCGGGTTTAGCATTTGATAATCTGTTTTCTGTAAATTCCCACTTTTGTAAAGGGGGACCCGCCTGCCAGCGCCACGCTGGCTGGGCCACTACAATGCCGGCACCCGCCTGCCGATGCCTGAGACAGCATTAAGCTTATGTGCCGGCATCTCTGGCAATGGCGGGCAGGCACATGGCAACCTGCCCGCCATTGCCACGCATGCCGACATTGAAGCTTACCCGCTGTACCTGGCGATGGCAGGCGGGGGGCGGGCAGGTTTAGGGGAATTTTTGAAGTAACCGCACAGGTCGAAATTCTTTTCCCAAAAACAATAGAACAGAGGACGGATTCATGAGAGTATTGATAGCTGAAGACGACAAGAACGCCCGCATGCTGCTCGAATGTATGCTGGCCGATTGGGGATACGATGTGGTTGTTGCTTGTGACGGTAACGAGGCGTGGGAACTGATAACCACCCCGGATTCGCCCCGCCTCCTGATTCTTGATTGGATGATGCCAGGGATCGACGGAGTTGAACTCTGTCGCAGGATTCGTCAAGTCGACGACAATGTTCCGAGATTTATCATCCTCCTTACCGCTATAGGGAATAAGAAAGCTACCGCTTGGGGCTTGGAGGCTGGTGCAGATGATTATATCACAAAGCCATTTGATCATAATGAGTTGCGTGCACGAGTTGGAGTTGGCAAGCGAGTTATCAAATTGCAATCAGCCCTTAAAATGCCTGGTCACTGTGATCGATGGGCAATGCCCACCACACGGGTGGACGTGCCCGAGTGATCAGATGGGATTCTAAGGGCTAGTGAAGGCGGGTGGCCATCAACACCGTCAGGGTTCCTCAAGTCTTGTGACCTATCAGCGTCAATCTTGTACCTCTCTAAAATCGCTTTATTGCTTTGACAAACTTTATTCCTGTCCAGGATTATTTGATATCCCCGCTCATCTGTAATGGTATGGTACTCATCACCATTGCTTTCAAAGGCATTGACCAAATCCTTCATGCTGGCAATCCTCTTGCCATTGACATAGGAAATGACGTTGCACATTAAATCGTGATAGCCCACGTTAATTTCATGTGCCAAGACTTTCACCAACACGACTAATTGCCTTTGCTCCCGGGTCGGTTCTCCCCGGACATAGTAATTCACCAGGTTGGAAAGCACACGTTTTTTACCCCATTTTTTTACCCATACGTCTAAAAGGTTATATGTCAATGGTTCAAACACAAGCCCTCCCAGAACATAATATGTGGGAGCTACATCATACTGTCTGTTAGGCACTAATCGGCAAGAATTCATGGGAATGGTCAACTTTACCTTGACGAGCTCGATCTTATTATCTCTCAGGATTTTGAATTGCACTGTGTCATGGATGAATCTATTTTGTATTAAGTACAAAAAGGATGTTCTATTGCTGTCTCTAAATTCTATTGTTCCGTCATTTTCGATATCTGCCCCCTCTACGGAAAGAACGACATCCCCGGATTTCAAGATTCCTTCTGCGGGGGACCCATGATAAATTCTGTTCACCAATATGCCCGTCTGCTTCTGGCTCATATGGTATTTAAGCCGGATGTCAGGATTTTCCATCTTTTGGAACGACAAGGCCAGGTCAGGAATGCCGTCATAGTTATCGTCGTCTACATCCTTCAGGAAGTGTTTGATGACCGGAACCGGTACCATGTAGCCGATATTCTCTCCCTTACCGGCCTGGAATGCTACGCCCACTATTCTATTGTCCTTGATTACCGGGCCACCGCTATTGCCATTATTAATTGCGGCATCAATCTGGCAGCTCAGCAAATATGCACCGCTATGGGTGTAGTGCTGGTGTTCCACTCGTGAAACCACGCCTTCAGTAATGCATAACTCATCGCCGCCCCGTGGAAAACCGTGAACGGCCACTTTGTGCCTAACGTCTGCTAAAGTGCCGAGTTCAACAGGTGTGATGCCAGAAAAGAATGTGTCATCCGTAACCTTCAAAATGGCAAGGTCGCACTCATGAGCTACTTGTTCCACTTCTGCAGAATATCTCTTTGCTTCTCCTGCCCGTTTTACCTGAATAAACGCGCTGTCTGCTACCACATGTGCATTGGTCAAAATCCTTCTGCCAGTGATGATACATCCTGACCCGGTGCGGCTCATTTGCCCCGACATTTGCCACGGTTCACCGTAACTATGGCTCTTATATACGGCGTATATCTTCACTATTGATTCCTTAACATATGTTTGGGCGTACAGTGGCGACGCTATTGTACAACCCAGAAACAGCATTAGAACGACTTTTGGCAGGAGCCTCATGTTGCCCACCCTGATATTTTCTGTCTTCTCATTTCCAGTGATGACAGAATGAACCCAAGAATTATCAATGTGTCGTGATGCCAGCAGATTCGGAGAGCCATGAATGCTCATAGGCAATACCTTGTAAAGCAAAAGTTGTGCCAGCAAACCAATTTGCGCCACCAACAAAGGTATCGAGAGGAGGAACGGGGGGCTGGGACGTTCGCGCAGAACGTGGATAAACGGTAAGATTCAGTGAGAAGGAAATCTCAATGAGTGGGGTGGAGGTCGTGATACTTGATGGAATTTTCTTTTACCTTTGCCAGGCACTGTGTCCCGAGATGGTATCGTCCCACCACCGCCATATGGCGAGAGCCCCTTTACCTCTTCGAGGCGTGACCTGTCCGATCACTCTGTGAAAAAAGATTCTTTTCCTTATTCACAATGAGTTGTAGAAGTCACGGGACCGTCAATTTTCCGACACATTAGTGACGCGTTCTATCCGAGATTCAACTATGCAAGAACTCCCTTATCTGGGAGTTGACTCCCGATTGCTAACCAACTGTTCCCTTCTATTGGATGGGGAAAAGTGCACGTGGGGAGCGGGACGCCCTAGGGATAAAGGGGGGGCTAAAGGGGACGTTGTTAACTAGTTTCCATCCAGAAATGGCCATTTTTCGCAATCTCGGCGTCAATCTGCGGGATCGCTTGTGCAACGTACCGACGTACGTCTCCGCGCAATCCCTTGATTTCCTTGACCTTGCGAAAAATTACTCATTTCTGAATTGGAAACTGACGCCAGTGCCCAGTGTTGTGA
>JAUWXF010000339.1 GCA_030616475.1 Desulfobacterales bacterium | reverse complement strand
TTTTGGGGAAAAGGTGTCAGGTTTCGGGTTTCAGGTGTCAGGATTGAGAAACTTAAAGAGCTGAAACCTGAACACTGACACCTGGCCATTGAACTCAATAACCAACAATCTTGATTTACACCCATGATGGAGCATTGCTACAGTTTGCTCTCTGCCCTCTGCCCTCTGCCCTCTGCGTGGCCTGCTGGGCAGCCATTTGTATTGCAGCCACAAGGCTTCCGGGATCGGCCCTGCCTGTGCCTGCAATATCATACGCCGTGCCATGATCGACAGATGTGCGCACAATGGGCAGGCCCAGGGTGGTGTTTACGCCATCTGCAAAATGGACCATCTTAAATGGGATGAGGCCCTGGTCATGGTACATGGCAATAACTGCATCCCATTTGCCCTTTAAGGCCCAATAGAAGAGTGTATCTGGTGGATACGGGCCGGATACATGAACTCCTGCCTCAGCAGCCTTGCGGATGGCCGGCGAGATGATCCTCCTCTCTTCATCTCCAAACAAGCCACCTTCCCCCGCGTGCGGGTTCAGGGCTGCCACTGCGAGTTTCGGCCTCGGAATACCAAAGGAGTTCCTGAGGGCCTCTTCTGTAATGCGAATCGTTTTAAAGACCGCTTCGTCCGTAAGTTTTTTGGGGACCTCGGACAGAGGAAGATGGATGGTTGCAAGGGCCACCCGGAGCCTGCTTCCGGCCAGCATCATGACATAGTCTGAGGTCTTGGTGCGTTGCGCCAGGAGTTCCGTATGGCCATCAAAGTCGACCCCTGCCATGTGCATGGCCAGCTTGTTGATGGGACAGGTCGCAAGGCCATGAATGCGCCCTTTTATGGCCCAGTCGGCACCCTGAGTTACGTAGGCCACCATGGCGCGGCCGGTTTCTTGGGTAGGGTGCCCGTATTGAAGCTGACCGTGATTGAAGTCAGAGAGCCCGATCACATCGATGCTACCCGATTGGTAGAGCCCGGCCTCTGGGGCATCCACAGGACGAATCGTGAGACCGGTTCCCAGCCACTGGTTTGTGGCTGTCATTACCGCTACATCGCCCAGAACCAAGGGACAGCAGCTCTCATAAACCGACCCTTCGGCAATCGCTTTTAAGATGATTTCGGGTCCGATCCCGACAGGATCCCCCATGGTGATCCCTATGATGGGGCGTTTTGTTATGCCTTTCACGGCTTCCCTGCAATAAGACCTTGGGGACTTTGTCCCAATTGGAGTATTGGAGTCCGCCGGAGGTGGAGAATACTAACTAGTGCCTGAACGAAAAGTCATGTTCAGGCAAAATCCGAATATCGAAACTCGAAATTCGAAACAAATTCGAATACCAAATGACAAAATGACCAAAACGAACTTGTTGAAATTTCATTGTTTTTGTC
>JAUWXF010000226.1 GCA_030616475.1 Desulfobacterales bacterium | reverse complement strand
GTTGGACGTTCGATGTTCGATGTTCGACGTTCATCTTTCAAAACAATTCCGTACGGCATAAATGTCACCTGTGAACGTTTACAAAACAACTTAGCGCTTATGCCCTCTCCTCCCCCTTAGGGGGAAGGCTGGGGAGAGGGTGATTCCGCCTCTGGCGGAACACAGGTTATTGAGAAAGTTCAAGAGAGGGAAAATAAGAAGTGACAAGCTTTGAGACACGAAGAGTCATTCGATTGAAAGACACTGATGCGGCAGGAGTGATCTTTTTCGTAAATTACTTTGTTTTTGCCCATGAGACCTACGAGTTGTTACTTGAAAAAATCGGCTATTCACTGCGCAGAATAATAGAACAGGAATCTTTTTTGCTTCCGATCGTGCATGCGGAATCCGACTATCATCAAATGATAAGGGTGGAAGACGACATCACCATTGTCCTTAATGTGGATAAGATCGGCAGGACATCTTTTACTCTGGTCTATGATTATTTCCTGGAGAATCAAGAATTGGTGGGCAGCGTCAAAACCGTCCACGTTTGCGTAGATAAGACCACACTCAAGAAGAGATCTATCCCCGAAGACTTCCAGCAGGCCCTGAAAAAATACAAGTTATAAAATCGCTTCGCGATTTTATATAACGCGGCTTACGCCCCGGAGGGCTACGCCGCTTAAAAGTTGCCCGCTTACATGGACACCAACCCGTTCCAAGGCGCATGATTGGTATCGCTAAGACGTAGTTCAGAGTATAGATATCATAACGACATCACAGGTTTTTTTGCCGAGGTTGCAGTACAGATTTATAGCAGGTATCGCAAGTTTCAAGCGATGAGGTAAAACTACAATATATAGAATGTTATTATATTGCGACTAGCTTAACAGGATCGTGTCAAGGTCGCTTCTCTTTTCTGGATTCCTAGCAAAGACATGAAAGCTGTTGTATAGATAAATCTCTAATGCCTTGATGAGATCATTCAAGTTTGTTCCTAAGGCCTTCAATTTGTTACTTGACTTTCGACTAATTTTGCCCGAATGAACAAGATTACTTCTAATATCATAAGCAAGTTTCAACCTGTCAAAAACATTCCTCCTTTCGACGTTTTTCCTAATTAGTAACTTGGAACACCTCGTCGATAATCTGAATTTTAGCTCCCCTTCAGCTTCAGGCAGATACAGGATCTCAAAAATAGTCATCAAGTCGATAATCCTGTCAGATAACACGCGTTTGTTATGATATTCAACCAACCTCTCACAAGCAAGCTCAAGCCAGGCATTTGCATCCAGTGAGCGCTTTAACTTCTTCCAAAAAGCACGATATGAGCGTATTTCTTTTCTTTCTATTTTGACTATGTTAGGGATACGCGGTTGATATCCCAGACCTATGAATGTAATGCCATGGAACACTGTCCAATAATCTTTGGGCACTACATATATAGGACCACAATTTACGGGGGCCTTTTTGAATATTGACAGCGATGCTACAGCACTCAAAAAGAGTTTACGACTCTCTACTGACGGTACTCGGCCTTCTGTCTTTTTCGCAGATTCCTCTGTTGACAGGATCGCTTCAATAAAAGGACTATAAGGAGCAGTCCCGACCCCATACGAAGACTGGCTCAATCCGAACAGAAGGTGAAGGTCCTCTTTTGATATCCTGCTAATGACTATATTATTGCCTAAGGTCATCTGATCAGTTTCAAGTCCTATATTGTACAGTGGCGTCTTCACAGAATAAGTCCACTCACTTTTATAGATCCCATTTTCTATTAGTGCGTATTTAGCTTCAATAGTTTTTTTACGATAGCGGAAGCATTCCCCACTTTCTTGGTAGAGGTCGTGAGCAATATTTGGTATCAAATTGTGAATTAAGTTAAAATCATCTCTATCCTTGAATTTCTTTCCAACGACATCAACGAGTATTAGGTTATTTTTCAAATCCTCATACTCAGGCCACTCCTTAAGTGTCTCTACGCTTCTTTCAACTAATTGATGAAAGTCTGTAGTTTGTTTAATAGTTGGATACGGATGACCGTTGGCGCCAAATTCCAAGGTGTTGATATATTGTTTTGGCAAATCCTCCTTTTCCAGTTTTGACAAATGATTCATAAACCGTCTGAAAAACCCCATAAAGGCTGTGTAGTATTGTATATTCCTTACTTGCATTTGAAACTGCCTTTAGTTCGGGCGTGCCGCGCTGGAGAGCTGAGCTGAAACGGCCCACTTTGGAGGTTACGGGTTACGATACAAAAGGATATCAAAATCTCCTCGGCATGGATGAAACTCATAATGTCATGGACGGCCCATTCTCCCCGTAACAAATGCAGGGAAACCTGTGCAATCAAAAAGAAGTCAAAATCGCTGTTAAATTTCTGGGCTGAGCCAGCAGTGGAGCATAGCCAAATAGCGCATTGATGTGATGGAAATAGGCGTGGCTTCCTTCATGCTGCCACAGAGTTGTAAGCCTCTCGTTCACTTTGGTGTATAGCCTCTCAATATCCTTTGCTTCATCCAGCGGAGGATGGAGGCTTAGGTTGTCAGCAACCGATTTTCTTATTGTATCAATCATTTCCAATAACATGTCAGAGACACCAGCAATAAAATATGGCCATGACTTTTGTATTTCAATAGACCAAGTCCCGTCAGACGAGTCCTTGATATCAGACCCATCCTCTTGATGAAGAAATTCTCGCAGAAATCCATTAGTTTTCAGTATTTCTAAGGTGTTGCTTTTCTGAATGTCATCATTTATCAGTACTGAATCTTCTTGCGCTAAATAACAAATAAGACTTAGTTGGTGGCCTGAGTTGTCTCTTGCTGCCCTTCGATGAAACCTCCAAAGTTTTATCTTCTTCCTATGGCTTGAAAGCACTTCCCTAATTAGAGTATCAACGACAAAAAGGTCGAGCCACAATTTTGGGTTCTCGTTTTCAGGCCACTGCATTCTAAAGCGGAAATTATGCCATTTGTTCATTGCGAAATCTCCCAAAGTGATTCATTTGACCAATATAGAAATGAAGAATTGTCCATCGTCATGCTCAGGTACCTGAAACCCGATCAAAGCTCTCCCAATCACACTCTACGCATGGGGATTTTCAGGTGGCTCGCGGTTAGCCCTAGACCACCCATAGTTTACGTTCTTCCTCGGGTAATAGGCTCTTAAACTCTTTGTAAGCAGCTTCAAGCTCTTCTTGAAACTTGGCCAAATCCCAAGAGGGCTTTTTACCAACTCTAGTATATGTAAGATGGCTGAGGCTTTTGTTCATATCCTCTCGCATTGAGTTGACAGTGGGTAGTTTGGTGGATGACCACCAGTCCTGGCCTTTTGATAGAGCACTTGATGGGACAAAATGGGCTGCTCGTATATCATCTTTTGGGGTCTGACCTCCACAGAAGAAATCAAGCAAATTTCTAGCGTGCAAAAGTGCCGCTTCGAGGGAGATATTATGGAGATTACGGTCTCTTCTAGACTCAGGAAGACCCAGAAATATAGCGGTGGAGTTTCGAAACATCTGAAGCTCGTACGCAACTTTCTTGGGAGCACCTGCGAGATCAGTTGAGGATGGCAGATATGATTTTGCTGACATAATCAATCCCCTTGATAGGGTCTAATTTTGATATGACACGGCCTAAAAGCCGTCTTTGTTCTCAACATATTGTGCCTAGTTTCTCCAAGTCCTGGGTAATGATTCCTTGCCACCATCTATTATCGCCCACCAGACGATTTTGTCAAAGATTCCTAACCGATATCGCAACTTTTGTCAAGTTCTGGACCAAGATTCGGGTCAACCGATAAGATGGATGTGGGTTCGGGGATGAGACCGAAAAATTGAGGCTGGGACCGTAGTGGGTTCCCCTGGAAAGAACACATTTTCGTGGGGAAGTTGTGATTTCTAAAACCGCAATAGTCTCTAATGGTTACAATGTGTATAGAACATCCAGCACAGACCAGCCCGGACGGGAAAGTGGAAATGAAATACCACTTCTGAGCACCCCGTTTCCCTAATGCGGTAGGGCTTTTCTGGTTTATCTGATCCGCCAGAGCCAGATGCCTTCTTAGGTCAAATCCGTACTGTTCTCAGGGTGTGAGGCGAAGTCCTTGTCAAACTCAATCAGAATGCGCCGAATTTGCTCAGCCGAGATATCCGCCTGATCTAGCTTGGAATAAATCGTCACAAGAATGATGTTTGACGGCGTCTTGAGGTGGTAGATCAGCCGATAGCCAGAACGTTTTCCTTTCCGAATATCACTGTTCCGCACCCGCACCTTGAATATGGTATAGCGCGTTCTGGGCACCTGGTCATCCATGACCTCACCAGCCAGAAGTTGGTCGATCACCGGCTGAACGTCAGAGCGAATGTGCCGGTACTTCTTGGCCAGCACTC
>JAUWXF010000338.1 GCA_030616475.1 Desulfobacterales bacterium | reverse complement strand
TCCTCGTTGTCACTGCGTTCTCCCCTGAAACCCGAAACCTGAAACCTGAAACCTGAGGAATATATATATCTTTTTATAGATTCTCAAAATTAACAAAAGTCTATCCCTATTAAGCGAATGATAAGTTATTTGTTTTCCATAGCCTGAACAAGCTTTTTTAGATCCTCGGTACGATCCTTGTGAGTAATCAGGGTTCTCGAGCCTGCCCGAACGATCACGAGGTCTTTGACCCCGATCACAATCATGGTCTCCTTGGGGTCTTCGCAGAAGACAAGGTTATCTGTTGCATCCAGCGTCATAGCTTTCCCTCTATAGCGGTTTCCTGCTTCATCTTCTGACAGGTAGCTTTTCAGTGCCAGCCAGCCCCCTACATCATTCCAGGAAAACCTGGATACCACGCAACACACGTTTTGCGCCTTCTCCATCACGCCAAAGTCGATTGACACAGCATGAAGCGACTCAAATGCTGCCTTGATGGCATGGTCCCACTGTGTAGTCTGATAAAACGCAGCCGCACGGGAAAGGGCTTTGTGATGGTTTGGCAGGTGGATCTCGATCTCTTTCAATATAGCATCTACGGTCCACACAAACATGCCCGAGTTCCAGTAAAACCTGCCCGACTCAACGTACCGGCAGGCTGTTTCCAGGTCTGGCTTCTCCTTGAAGCGCAGGAGCCGGAAGTGTTCAATCCCGTGATCATCCTCATCCTCATCCTCATAATCATAATCAACAGCAATTTGCATGCCACGTTCCAGGTACCCGTAACCTGTAGCCGGGTAAGTCGGCTCAATGCCGAAGGTGTAAAGGGTATTATCATCGGCTGCCCTGCGGACCGCTGAAAGCAGGGTCTTCTGGAATAGAGCAACGGGTTCGATCAGGTGATCCGCGGTCGATGTTGCTATTACAGGGTTGCCAAAACGTCTGCGGCATAGCACCGCAGCAAGACCCACAGCAGCAGCAGTGTCACGCCTTATGGGCTCTCCGATAATATTTTCGACCGGAATTTGGGGAAGCTGCTCCTTTACGATCGAGACAAAGGCGGCATTGGTTAAAACCAGTACCCGCTCAGGAGGCACAAGACTCGAAACGCGATCAAAGCTCTTTTGCAACAAGGTCCGGTCACCGAACAGGTCAAGAAACTGCTTCGGCCTTTCTTCCGTGCTCAACGGCCAGAATCTTGTTCCTGCCCCTCCGGCCATGATAACCACGACCAAATCCAAGTTATGTCTCATCGTTCGCTTAATAAATTCGCACTTAGATTAATTCTTATATGGACCTAAATCTTTATCCCGTTTTGGTTTCAGGTTTCAGGTTTCAGGGCACATGTAGGTTTCAGGTGTCAGTGTTCAGGTGTCAGGAAAGTAAAACGGCAGTGCTGA
>JAUWXF010000026.1 GCA_030616475.1 Desulfobacterales bacterium | reverse complement strand
TCATGGGTGTAAATCAAGATTGTTGGTTATTGAGTTCAATGGCCAGGTGTCAGTGTTCAGGTTTCAGCTCTTTAAGTTTCTCAATCCTGACACCTGAAACCCGAAACCTGACACCTTTTCCCCAAAACTAAATACGCAGCAGACGGACAAGGATTTTCTCATTGCCAACAGCCGTGATTTACACTCATTGGTCATTGGTCATTGGTCATTGATAAATGAAAAATGGCAAATGGCAAATGATAAATGTTCCTACTGAAAGGTTATGACCTGAAGAATGGCATCCAAACAGCCCTGTTCTTTCTTGTTTTGGCTAATTGAAATGCGTTTAATGTTTACCAGATCATCCGGTGATTCAATACGATAAAGGTATTCAACCAACTGCTGCAAAGTAATTGCCTCCAATTTCATCTCAACCATCGATTCTTTGTAAGGCCCCGTGCCTGACGAGACGGAGGGTTTCATAGACTTGATATGGGGTTTGACCTCAGCCTCACCCGCTGCCTTTTCAAGAAAGGAAAAGAGCGTAAATCCCTTTTTTCGCCTGGCAAGGGTCTGCTGTATGCCCTGAGAACCTTTCTGGTAGGTATCATACTCAGCCCTCAGCTTTACAATCTCCTCCAGCCCCTTTTCTTTGGCCTTCAGGCCCCTTTGAATACGCCTTCTGTTTTCAAAGAAGGGAAAGATCACAAACTGAAACACTAAGAAAATGGCTATACAGGAGGCTGCGACCGATACAAGATATTTTTCACGTCTTGCAAGCTTCATGGCTCACCTAACTCGTTCCAATTTCATCTCAAATCGAACCCGGTTTCCGGATCGATCAAGATTGGCAGAACTGATGGTTACCGCATCAAAATAGGCTGAGGGCTCCAGTCCTTTCTTGATAGTATCCACGGTGTTGAATGTGTCAGTTTCACCCCTGATCAGAACCGCATCCGGGTCAACCACTATGCGGGTCATGTCCACATCCGCGGATTCAGGGACCCGCAGCGAGATATCTCTTAGCAGGTCAAGAACCTTCCTTTTTGCACTAATGCCAGGAAGCGACAAGGCTGATTTGCTGATTTCATTTATTCTAACCTTCAACTGATGGACCGGATCCACAATCCGTTTCACGTCAGGAAGCGTTTGTCTGAATACCTGTGTGATTTGTTGATCCAGTATGTTATACCGTTTCTTCAAAAAGTAGTTATCCACACCCAGATCAACGGCCAGAAGACATATAACGACTATTAAGAAGGCGGCGGCCTTTCGAATCTCCTTGTTGTGTCGGAAATACTGTTTTTTGACCTCGAATCCATCTCTCCTGAAATTGAAACCCAGGCTCTGTTTGGCTTCCCGAACCGCCAGGGCAAGTGCGTTGTTCATTAGTTCAGGATTCCAGACTCCAGCGATATTTTCGTCCATGTGAATCCTTGGATCCGTGGTCAGGTCGATCCGCTCAACCGGAAGATCAAGAAATCGCTCTAAGAGGTTTTCTGTATCCGGATAAAGGGCTCCGCTACCCGTAATAAAAACCCTTTGGGGACGGACCGTCTTTGCGGTCTGAGATCCAAAGGCATGGAGTGTATACTGAACCTCTGTGCAAAACGACCTGAGACAGGATTCAATTTGCTCAGCCGCCTGGGTGTCCGCATGGCGGGCAATGGCACTGCCGTCAAAGGAAAAGGTGCGAACCAAGGCGATGCGTCTCTTGAGATAAAGGATCATCGTGTTTCTCTTGAGCCCAATTTCCAACACGAGTCCGTCATCGGGTGTTCCCGCTTGCCTTAACAGCCAGCAGGCCGTGGGCACGCCGCTGATATCCAGGACGGCGGGATCGATTCCGTTGGCCTGCAAGTGCGCCAGATATTCGGAAATATATGCCTGCTTGACAGAGACGGCAAGGATTTCGCTTTGATCCGACCGGTCAACCGTAGTGAAATCGACAAGCAAATCCTCGACTGGAAAAGGGACCATTGTCTCAAGTTCAAAGGCAAGCGTCTGCCTGATCTTTTTCTTGTCTCTGAAAGGCATTCGGAGATTCCGGTACGATACATGCTCCCCCGGGATCGAGCTGATGCAGATATCAGCCTCAGGGCCTACCTGTTCGACAAGTGCCTTCAAGGCCTCCTCTAAGCCCCCCGCCTCTTCGATCATTACATGGCCGCAGGCTGTGACGTGATGCCCCTTCAGCCCACCTTTAACCTGGACTGCCGAAACCGAATGCGAGCTTATGTCAAGTCCGAGAATTTTCTCTAGCATGCTACTCTGTTTTCCATGAGAGGGTATCGAATCCGTCCTCTTTCCTTTCAACCATGCCCGTGATCTGCTTGGTCATGGCCCCTTTGAAACCTTTTGATGTGATCTCAAAGTAGGTGCTTGAGGTGGTGAGCAAGCCTTGAGGCTCGGGGACAATGGTTGTGCCAACCCTCAGTTGCCAATTTACACCTACTAGGTCGTTGTCTTCGTTGTCACGGTATGCGAGCATATCCTGCACCATCTCATCGTCGATCTCTTCCGAAAGGACACCCAATACCCGAGGATCTGCCGTATTGATATTGATCTTACCATCATCACCATGAGGGCTCAAGTATGGGGAGATGTGGGAAAAGAGTTCTTTGCTGATGCCTTTGACAAGAAGCAACTGCTTGAGAAATTCCACGGGGGCATTCTTGCAGGAATAAGGTCTTTCCAGCGTTTGATAGTAAGAGTTTTCCGCACCGCCAAACCCGGTCACGTCATCGTCCGCATCGATCCAGTCTTTGATGGCATTCACGATATTCTCCACCTCTTCCTCTTCAAGGCCGAAGGATTTCAAGAATCGCATGAGGAGGTTTTCCTGGTCACCATTATAACTTCCGTCCTCTATAATCAGTTTGTTGATCTGAATCCTTCCCGAATGGTCTGAAACCTTGACCTCAAACCTGTCGTCTCCAAACAGGCCAGCCGAATTCTCAGACAAGCTCTTTGAATCTGCCCAGGTATCATGAAAGGAATCGACACTATTGTCGTCATCAAGAAGAACCGCAAGCACATAGTTGAATCCTGACTTGGCAATATAGCCGAGCTTGATGCCATCCCGGAGATTGGCGGCTGCATGCAAATCAGACCGCATGGATGTATTGAACTGGAGCGTTAACGCAACGATCAGGCTAATGATCAAGATTGTCAGAATAAGGGCCATCCCGCGGCTGTTTCGAAGAAACCTTCCCAAATTTAGGGGCTTCGCCCCAATTGGAGTACCTGCCCTCCATCGCTCTCGCTCAGGCGAGGCGGGCGGGTTGGAGCAATGGAGTACTGGAGTGTTGGGTTTAGAGGTATAAAAAGAACAATCTTTTCCGCTTTTAACACCCAGTACTCCAGTACTCCAGTACTCCATCACTCCATATGGATGGCACAAATCGACCTCACTAAAAGCTCTGTGGTTCCAATAGGTTGTAGATACCCCGAGACGTTTAACTACTCCTGGCCCAGTGGAAGTGCGACACTTGTCATGAACGTAAAGGGTGCTTCAATATCTGTGCTGTTTTCAAACTCCAGTTTGACAGAAACCATTTTGGGTATCTTATCTTCGAACTCCTCGCTCGTGGAATACCAGTCGTCGTGCTCCTCGCCCTCATCGTCATAATAGGTAAAATTCACAGAGATTAAGCTGTCACACAGCACCAATCCCCCGGTGCCCTCCTCGGGTTTTTCTTGAAACGCCGGCGTGTCTGCGCGATAGAGCACAAGACCCTCTCCCTCCTCATCCTCTTTAACATAGTAGTCTATCTCGGCTGTTCCAGAAGCTTGCTCTTGCTCGCTGAAGACAAGGTGCGCTCTGGAGATAAAACGAAGGGAGTCAGCACTTCTCCCTTTAATCTCTTTGTCCTCGACTACGAATGGGCTGTCCTCAACTGATTCAGGGGATTTCGCATCCTTTGGAATGTAAACAGATTCCAAATCTTCCTGTATTCTTTCCAGGGCGACGCGGGCCATTCCATAAATATCGGCCTGAGATTCAGTCTCGTTCACGATGCGAAAAGTTCCGGTATAAGAGGTATAGATTGTTGAAAGAACGACGGCAAAAATGAACATGGCGATAAGGATCTCCAGAAGGGTAAAACCGAAGCGATTCTCACCGCAGAGACGCAGAGAACGCTGAGAGCGAGACCTCTCCGTGCCCTCTGTGTCTCTGCGGTGACAAAATTCAGAGCAAATCTTGTCAAAATTCTCAGTACTATAGGTCTTCACACATTTGGCTCCAAAAAAATTCCCCTCAGTCCCCCTTTACAAAAGGGGGAAGTGTCACGCCCCCCCCTTTTTTGTAAAGGGGGGTAGGGGGGATTTTGTAATGAGTTGATTCTGCTGATGACTCCCGAATTTTGAAATTATTTATCTGAAAAACCATGAGAATCTGGAAATGCATCCTTTTACTTCGCTACTGGCACAAACCTGTACAGCCTGAGACGGTATTCGTACTCGTCGTGGTCTTCCCAGGAAACAGTCAAATCAATTTGTTTGAGATGTTCCGAGACGCCTTCAGGTTCATCAAGTGTCACATCGTTCACGCTCAGTTCCCAACCATAGCCCGGAAAATCCTCGCCGAAATCACCCGAATCAGAAGTGAGATCCTCCGCCTTCTCAGCCTCTATTTCTGCCATTTTACCCTGGGCCAGAAAGGCGGCTGTCGTAATGAATTTCGCTTCGCTGGCCAGCGACAGACTCTGAGACTGTGACCCGAGCACAGCCGTCAGGGCAATGGCAATGATGGCCATGGCCACCATGACCTCTAAGAGTGTAAAACCGTATGTCTCGAAATTTCTATAACTCATTGAAATAGCTTTATCATCGAAAATATGATCAAATACCGTATCAATTTAGTCTTTTGAAAGAGTGAGCCAATGGAGCCAACAGGTGATTTGATTCTAAAGCGGCTCACTGTCTGAGGGCATTAGTGGATGTTGAGAAAGAACGGCAAATTCGCACATTTTCCTAACTGTCAAACGATGTCCGCGACCACTGATGCTATATTCAATGATATTCATAGTTCTTTCTTTACACCCACTTATGCCCGAGTTTGAGCAGGTTTAGAATTAAATCACCTGTTGGCGACGATCGTTTCAAAGAACTAAAGCGTTACCAAACACCTTCAAATTCTACATATTTTTCAAGGACTTTGACTTTTCCCAAAAAGGGGCGCAATACAAGGGTAAATTCCCTGCCATCTTCTGCCCCAAGATGAATAACTGATTGTCCGATATAACCTTTCTTAGTAAACCGGATGGCCGCCTTGCCGTCGACCTTCTTGCCCCTTGCTCTGGACCAAACATCGAGTATGCGAACTCCCTCCGGCAGGTGGAAGGCCTTTTCGTAAGCAAAATCTCGACCTTCATCGGTCATGTCTGCCGACTCTATCCAGAACCGATTTGATTCAAGGTCAAAATTGAGTGTGTAGATCTTTTGCTCCCGGATTGCCTCGTTTCTCAAGCTCCTGACGGTCCCCACCATTCGGCGTACAGTGGCCTTCAGGTCATCGGTCAACATGGCATAACGAAATTTCGGGACAGTCAAGACCAGTGTCAGCCCGATCAAAAAGACAACAACAGTTAACTCGATGAAGGTGTAACCCTTTTCTTCCAGCTTGGACTCCTTAATATGTGTCTGTGAGACTTTGCAACGCATTGAAATCACCCCCGCAACAATGGAGTGTTGGAGTACTGGAGTAGTGGAGTAGTGGAGTAGTGGATAGTAAGAGCGGAAAAAGATCATTTTCTTATCCCTCTAAAACCAACACTCCAATGCTCCTCCCGGGATCGCGCAGCGATTTTATTCAAGTTCCCAACTGTTTACATCTTCATCCTTACCTTCCCCTCCGGGTTCTCCGTCAGGACCATAGGAGGAAAGATCGCAGTCGCCATGAACGCCCGGGGAAAGGTACACATATTCATTTCCCCATGGATCTTTGGGGACCTTCCCTTTTTCCAGGTACCCACCCTTGCGCCAGGCTTTGGCAAGCTGGCCTACTGCAGGAGGTTCGACCAGGGCTTGAAGCCCTTGTTCAGTGGTGGGATAATTACCGTTGTCAAGCTTGTATAGCTTCAGGGCAGTCTCTATACTTTCGATCTGAACCCTGGCCTTCATGCGTCTGGCCTCTTCAGGTCTTCCCATGATTCTGGGAATAATGAGCCCCGCCAGAATGCCAAGGATCACAATAACGACCATGAGTTCAATCAGTGTAAAACCACGATCATCCAATTTGGTTTGCAACATTTCTTTAACCCTCATTACCTTAATCCTCAATCTAAGTGCCTAAAGTGAACTAAAGTGCCTAAAGTTGTTATAATTCGGAATCCCTCAATCCCTGAATCCCTCAATCCCTATTTTTTCATCTTATCATCTGGTTCATCTCAAAAATAGGCAGTAATATAGATACAACGATAAACCCCACGATCAAGCCCATGACCAGGATCATGACCGGCTCGAGCATGGAAGTCATGGCCATGATCTGAGATTCCACATCCCTATCATAGGTGTCTGCAATTTTGCTCAGCATAGCCTCCAGCTCCCCGCTTTGCTCGCCCACAGATATCATTTGAACCACCATGGAGGGAAACCATCGGCTTTGAGCAAGGGGGCTGGCAAGGCTTTTGCCCGCTTGAATTTCGTCCACGGTGTTGTCAATTACGTCGGCAATTATGACATTGTCGACAATGTTCCGGACGATTTGAAGAGCAGATATGAGAGGCACACCGGCCTTCAGCAGGCTGCCGAGCGTCCTTCCAAACCGAGCTACAGCCATTTTGTTGTTGATGGGTCCGAGTACGGGGATACGGAGTTTGACCTCATCCCACACGTAACGGCCCCTTGGGGTGTTTTTTAACTGCCTTATTATAACAATACCGGCTGTTGCTGCCAGCAGGATAAGCCACCAGAAAGACTTCAGGAAATTGCTAACGCTAATTAACACCACGGTAGGGATAGGAAGGGTCTGATGCATCTCTCTGAAAATTTGTGTAATATTGGGTACGATAAAAGTGATCAGAAAGAAGAGGACCAGGGTTCCGATAAAGAACATAAAAACCGGATAGGCCAGAGCGGCCTTGAAGCGACCTCTCAAGGCCTGCTGGTGTTCACCCAAATCTGCCAGACGCTCCAAAACAACGTCAAGAGACCCGGATGCCTCACCTGCACGCACCATGTTAACATAGACATTCGAAAATATTCTTGGATGACTGGATAGGGCGTAGGCCAGGCTGTTCCCTTCATTGACGGATTCCTTGATCTGAGCCATGCTCTTCTTAAGGAGTGGGTTGGAAATTTGCGAAATCAGAGCTTCTAAAGACGCAACCAGGGGCACCCCTGCACCCAATAATATGGACAATTGACGCGTCGCAACAGAAACCTCCCCTGGTTTGATTCGCTTGAGAAGAGCTGATACTGAGACCGGGCCGGAACGCAGATCCCTGGGCCTGGAGGACGTCTCTTTCACATCGACCGGAAAGATACCTGAACCCCTGAGCCTCCGGCGGGCTGTCATTGGGCTGTCGGCATCAATGATGCCGTTTACGCTCTTGCCGGACCCGTCAAGGGCCGTGTATTCATAAACGGGCATAACGCAAGGGGTCTGTTGGGTTTGTGGCGTTTATTGGGTTTGTTGGGTTTCCCTGGCCCAGAGCACGAAATTTGTCTTAAGACTTCAAAGTTGTATTGCCAATGTTCTCAAATGTTAACAAGAATCATTGTTGAGTGTCAACAGTATGCAGGTTGCTGCCCAAATCCCTTTTCGCTTCGTCTAAAACGTTTTTTGA
This sequence comes from Desulfobacterales bacterium, assembly GCA_030616475.1. GTDB lineage: Bacteria > Desulfobacterota > Desulfobacteria > Desulfobacterales. The sequence continues at coordinate 20,599 of JAUWXF010000026.1, read as the reverse complement.
TAAATCTAAGGCTTGCTCCAGGCGATTTCAAAACTCGCCCTTCGGGCTCAAACAGTTGAAATCGCTGATCTTTCGCTTCGCCAAGATTTATTAGCAAAAAACGTTTTAATGACCGCTCAAAGGAATTTTTGTTTGGGCAACAGCCTGTATGGGTTCAAACGGCATTGTTCCAACATTCCAACATTCCAGGCGTAAAGCGGAAGAAGAGAGCCCGAAAAATCCTTTAACGTCAATAGGTTGTAGGATTTCATGGCCGTCAGGCTATTGACAACTTGCTCTTAGGCTCTTTTTTTTTCGTTTGCCGGAAAATAATTCTAAAGTTTTTTTAAGTTCGTGCCGAGAAGTAAGATAGTTGTGAAAAAGGCAAACCTCTCGAAAGAGTGGGACGCAAAGCCTCCGGCCCGGTAATGATGGGTAGCGGGGTTGCCCAACCAGCGGACAAGCTGAATAGTTGAGCCCATTCTTTGCCTTTCGTGAGGAATGGGCTTTTTTTTGGGGAGACATACAAGCCGCTGCAGGGATTTCACACAAATTGTTTTCTGAAAGGAGGACAAAAAATGTGTAGAAACAAGGTGTTAGCGCTTATTGCAGTGCTTTGTTTCGTCTTCCCTGTTGCCATCGCAGAGGCGGGGAAACCCAACGGCAATTCAGGAAACGGCGAAGGATCGACAAATTCAAACTACCTGAATGGCAAGCCTTTTTCCGCGCTGGCCGAGGCAATCGCCGAAATTCAAGCTGAAGTTGAGCAGATTCAAGCCGAAGTCTTGGGAATGACAGGGAATTTTGCCGAATTGGAGCAGCGGATATTGGCCAACGAACATGATATCTCAGCCTTGGAGAGCCAGGCCAACAAAGTCGCCAGGACCCTGACAGGGGCAATGGACACTCTGGCCAGCCTGCAATCCGATTTGGCAGCGCTCCAGGATGACGCTGCGGCCAACCAGGATGATATTCAGCCTTTGGAGGCCGAAATTGCCCAACTGAGCAGCGAAATCGAGATAGACTTGGCGGAGATGGACGAACTCTTGGTCGAACTACGGCAGGAATTGGATCTCCAGAAAGAGGGTTTGGACGCTTTCAAGGAAGAATTTGATCTGTATAAGGCGGAAAGTGAGCAGATCATCACCCAATTGAAGGGGGATCTTGCTAGCGCGATCAGCGACATCAAGGCCACTGAGGGAGTGAGCGGCGACAATCTGGCATCAATCTTGTTGCTTCAAGGGGCGGTGGCCAATATGAGCATCGAGCTTATTTCCCTGAATTCGTCTTACATCTCTCTCTATCAGCGTTTCAATGAGCACACACATATATATTATGACAAATGGCACATCATTTATGGCATTTTTAGAGTGACCGGGCGAGCTCAGTAGAACTAGAGGGTTTATTGACAGAAAGGTTTTGGCTTTGTTTTATAGTGCGCTTCCGCCGAATTCTGATAGCAATCCAGATAGGGGATAACGCGAGTGTTTTCTTGTGAGGCCCCGAGCGAAGTCACTACGCTATGGAGGTGTAGACATGAAACGACATATTCTTGTTGTGCTCTTTGCAGTAACACTTATGCTTACCGGGTTGCAGGCAGCACCTTCCCGGGCAGATACTGATTTAGACAGGGGAAATGCCGTACCCGGCGAGGCGCTTCCTGAGGCGTTGCAGGCTCTCGATGTAAAAGACTATTATGTAGCTTCCGGTGCTGAGCCCGTGGGTCTCATCCAGACCGTCACCGGTCACGTAGTGGTGCTTCACGGGGAAACCGGTGAAGCATACTTTGCGGCCCCAGGCGATGCTGTCTTCCAACAGGATGCCTTGTTCGCATTAGAGGGGTCCCGCTGCCGGATCAAGTTCTCTACGGAAGATGTGATCACCATGGGTTCTGATACGCAAATAGCGATCGAGGAGTTTGTCGACGACCACGAATTGCAGAAGAAGAAGTCAACCATCAGGATGCTGAAGGGCAAGGCCATGTTCTATGTGATCCCCTTGTTCAGGTACAAAGACGTATCCTTCACGGTCGAGACACAAACTGCCGTGATGGGGGTTCGCGGAACCAAGTTCGGGGTTGAGGTCACTTTTCTGGACCTTGCACAGGCAAGCCCCAGCGACGCAGAGACCATAGTCTATGGTTTTGAGGGGGAGGTGGAGGTTTACTCTCCCGTAGACGGCACCGCACAAATGGTTGGTGAAGGCGAGAACCTGCAAGTAAGCTGTTTGGGTACCGGTAATGTCCAGGACATGGATCCTGGCATGGCCGAGCAGTTTATGTCGGATACCGAGGCACCGGCACCTGAAGGCGAGCAGGCAGGTGAAGGCGACGAGGGTGTTGGGGAGCCAGTGGAAGCCACTGAGGAAGAAGCAGGGGACGAAGAGGAATCAACTCAGGAGGAAGAGGTCGCTGAAGAGGAAGGTGGAGACGAGGCCGATTCCGCAGTTACTACTGATACCGGCGATACTACAACAGTTACTACTGATACGGGTGATATTGTAGATGTGACTCAAAACCAAACCGCCATAACTGTTGAAGGCACAGTCGATCAACGGCCAACCACACATTTCGGCTATTTTACTGGAATGCTCACCATGGACGATGGAACAAAGACCTTCAAGCATCTTTATCTGAGTGATTCCCTGCAGGATTTTGATTCCAGCAGCGGTACCGCGCGCGATCAGCTCCCTACTCCTGATCTGATAATGCAAGTAGATGGACGTGAAGATTATGATGATCCAAAGATCACAAGATTGGACATAGAAACTGATAACATTACCTCCACCGCTTTTCCGTTTACTATCCAGCATGGAGAACTCGGTTACAATGCCTACATGAAATGGGGATACTGGACACAAACTCAATCCATGCCTGGCCAATCCGTAGATGTTTACTTTTTTGATAACAGAGGCTACTATATCTTCGGCGATAATACCACAGACGCCCGGATGAGCGACCTTGCGTTAAACAAGGTATCCGGGACTTACAGCGGCGATGCACACGGGACGTACTGGACAGACACCGGAGGCGCAAATATGTCCGGAAACTTCAGCACCCACGTAGACTTTGCGTCAGGTTCAATATCCAATTTCGAGGTGGGTGTTTCCGGAGGCGGCTATAGCGTACTTATAGATGGCGCGAGCGGAGGTTTCATTACAAGTAGTCGGTTTGAAGTGAACCCTGGTACTGGAACATGGAAAATAGGGGTAACAGGTTCTGAAGAAGTTGCTGACTCAAAAGAAGCTCGCGGTTCGGTGTACGGCACCAATGCCGAGGCTATCGGCGGGGTATGGAAACTGGACAATGCAAACGATGCCCATGCAACCGGGATGTTTCAGGGCACCAGATAGTTTTCACAGACAGAGGCAGAAGGGGGGATTTGGGCTGGCCGGTGCAATCACCGGCCAGCCTTTTTTTTGAATGTCCCTCGTGATGTTCGAGATAGATGCGTTAGAATCGACACCCCGCACTAATAGTGTGGGTCCTCTTATCAAAATCATAAAGTGGGCAATTTGAACTATTGTCCGTGTAATTAAAAGAATAAGAGGCAAAGAAATATGTTAGAAATCCCTGACTCAAGACCGCCGTGAAACTGTGGCGCATGTCCTCGCGAAGTTTATCGTAGAGCAGCGGCTTGTCGTCATAGTCTCTCTGGGTCCACTGATACCTAAGGAAAAGCTCAGTGCCGGGCGACAACCCGGCAAAATACGAGAGCGCACAGTAGGGGCCGTCGTAAGTAAACCTGTCGGCATCGGCATGGTGATCCTCGTAGCCTGCTGTCGCAGACATTATATGCTTGCGATTGAGAAGATAAATATTAGGTGTTAGCTCATAGCGGTTCTTCCTGCTGTCCAGAGCGGAGTTACTGCTGTCATAGTAGTGGGTAGTGCTGTAAGAATAGAGGCCCTTAAGGCTGAAGTATTGGTTAAAATGGTACTCATAGTTTGGGTCCACATGGCAGACATAGGAAAGCCGTTTATTGCCGTATTTGAGCCTCGTATATCCAAAAGGAGCCTTTAGAATATCGCTGCGGCGTGCCCACCAGGGACCGGTGGTGACATCCATCGCCATGTAGTTGAAGTCGCTGTAGTCGCGATAGGCCAACTTGTAGAAAGAGGCAGTGGTATTCCACATGAGCCCATTTTTTTCGCCCATGTCATAGATTACGTTGCCTGCAGCATTGGTAACCGTAGCTTCGTCCTTCAATTTGGTAGATTCCTTATCAAGGGTAAGAGTCCCCCCGAGGACTGCGAGTTCATTCTTGTCAGGGCCGGCGTTGATATTGTCGTCCCATAAGTACCCTTCCGAAAGCCGCAGGTTCCAGAAAACCTTTTTGGTCCTCTCTTCAATGGCGGCGAGTAGCCTCGCTATGTTTTTCTGGACCCCTTGAGGAGGGGAGGCGGCCTGCACTAGTTCCAGTTCCCGGCGTGCTTCATCGTAGTGGCCCATGGTAAAGTAGGCAGTTGCCAGTTCCAGCCTGACCCTGTGCAGTCTGGGGTCGATGGCGAGCATCTTTTTGAATTTCCGGATGGCCAGCCGGGTCTCGCCTACATTCATGGCGCTTGTGCCGACCCAGAACATGATGTCCATGGTTTCCACCTTGCCCGCTATCTCCTTAAAAATAGGCAAAGCGCGGGCAAATTCCCTGTCGTAGTAAAGGACCAGGGCCTTAGCGAGCATTTGATCCAGGGCTTCGATCTCCTCCTTGTTCATGCGGCGGAGCTTTTCAATGGCCTCCTGATTGGTTTTTTTTGAATCAACCTCGTCGGCAGATCGAATTTCTGCCTCCGCCTCTGATGCCTCAGGCCTCGGGGGCTGGGCAAGCACAGACTGGGCAAGTAAGAGAGTGATCAAAACAAGCAGAATCGATCCGCAAGGCAATGGCAGCTTAGTAGATATAATGATCTCCTCTTAGCAGATGGGCTTAAAAATTTGCCACCTGTGCGGTTAGAACTATTCAAATCAATCCCAAAAGCACGAAAGCAGGGAAAGTGGCTTGTCTTATTTGGTACTAAAACAGACCCCACTCTCATTGCTCCGAGCCTAAATCGATTTTGTTATGACTCAGGACGGGTGCCATGGACAAACTTGTTTGTCCGTGCCCTTTTTCCGTTCAATGACTGGAACTGATGGATGGCAACGGGAAATCTGAAGAATACACATCACCGGGATCATTGAAGTACTAACCAGTCGTAATCCTTTGATATTCATGTCAACGCCTTTTGCACGGACAAACGAGTTTGTCCATGGCACCCCATGAGTGATACGTTCCCCCGCACTGCACGGCATTGCCGACAGGCGGGGAATGTGCTAACCGCACAGCTCCAAAATTTGCGTTTCTTCCGGCAGAGCAAATAGATACAAAACTGCAAATATCATGCCCTGTGGGAGCGGTTTGGAGGAAAAGGAAGGGGAAGTTTTAATAGAGGAAAATGTTACGCCGCTTCTAAAAGGAGAGCCGGCAGGAAAGGATAAGCGCCTTGTTCGGCTCAGACCCTCCCAAGGAGATGTTTATCTTCGCGTGCTCTTTCAAATACCTCAAAAAGCGGTTTTTCTCCTCCCGGTTGTACTTATGGGCGCTGCTGACCGCGCTGTATATGTTACCGGAGTAAAAACCAACCTCAACAAAGGTGATAATTCCACCAAGTGCATTGTGATCGTGATCAAAGGCCTCATAAGCAGCAACAATCAATGCCCCATTGACCAAAAAGGAAACCAATGCATCCCTGTATCTTTCACAATATAGGTGGCCTGCGCCCGGCACAACAGCGAGCAGCCCTGCAATGGAAGGATCTTTACGCTTGAGGAGTTTTTTCTTGTCCAGTTCCTTCAAAAATTGCTTGAGCCTGTATTTTTCTCGATTTTGAGCGGAGATCTTATCAAAGCAGGTTTGTGCATTTTCCCACAACCCCTTTTCCAGATATACCCAGCCACTTTCATAATAGGCTTCATCCTTGATGTTTTGATCAGGGGCAATGGTTATTAAACACTCAAGATCGATGAGGGCCTCATCATAGCGCTTGAGCCGAACATATGCCTTGCTTATTCTAAGATAAGATTTGATCGCATACGCCGAAGTCTGGTATTCATCTATCAGCCGTTCAAACGCTTGAATGGCTTCTTGATACCGCTCACCTTTAAGATAGGCAACCCCTATCCTGTACCTGGCAAGCTCTACCTGCCTGGCCTCCGGGGAAAAAAATATGAACCGTTCGTATTCTCCGATCGCTCTATAGTACTCGCCTTTTTGAAAATAGTGTTCGGCAAACTGAAATTGACGGTCGGGATCGAGGAGAACTGCCGGGCCGGGGTACGAATAGACAGGTAAGAGACAGATTGCGATGGTTACAGCGGCCACAAGCCATCCTGCCCGCTCAGCGCTCACTGTGCCACCAGAAATCATTATTTTCTAAGGGGTCATGAAACCTTTCTTCTACACCATTTATGTAAATGACACGAGCCTGGCGCATTTCATCTGCCTCGTGGAGCAGCCGATCACAAGTCATCACCCATCCTACGAAAAACCCATGTTTTTCAAAACAAAGGAGGCTGTATTTCGAACAGGAGGGATACATGGGACACGTTTTACCATCGATTGGCGAAATGTAGTTCCTGTAGACTTTAACGAGGAAACGAAGAGGGTTGATTTTACAACCTGCCCGCGATCGCTCTCGCTCAGGCGAGGCGGGCGGGAGCCTCCGATTTTCATGCTCCGCCTGAGGCGGATTCGTTAAATCCGCAATCCGCAGGCCGCAATCCGCAATCCTATACGCACCATGCTCTCCCCACGGACCCCTGAACGGTTCACCGTACACGCTACTGGCGAATGCACAAATGAGAAACAACAAGGTCATACACGGAAAAAGGATGCGTGTTCTCATGCCTAACCTTAAGAGCGCAAGGTCTGTGACACCTCACGGGTCATTTCGAGCACCTTGATTGCTTCATCTGAGGTGAGCGAGCCGGTGCCGCAGCTCGGTGTAATCAGAGACTGTGCCAGGATCTTTGTACGTTCTATGCCCAGGGTCTCCAGTCGACCGGCCTGCGACTCCCATTTGGCCACCAGGCTTGAGGCTGTTTCCCTGGCAATGTCCTGGCTGCTTGAGGTGGGGACGATGCCCCAGGCGAGGATTCGGCCCTGGTCGAAAAAGGTCTTGAGGGATGCCTCATACAGGGCCAGCCGGTCAAAGAAGCCGTAAGCATCAAAGCTGAGTATATCGGCCGCGGAATCCAGGATTAACGACCAATCGGTATTCGCGCACACGTGAACCCCGGCAAGACCCCCTGCCTGATGTATGGCGTCGATGACCTCTGAGAGAACCCGGGATACATCTTCTCGCGATATGCTGATAAAGGCAGAAGTGCCAAAGCCGGCCAGGCCTGGTTCGTCCATGAAAATCATGGCAGGAATGCCCCATTGTGACAATTTTTCCACCTGCCAGCGTGCCTTCATTGCAAGGGTTTTGACCACCACGTCCAGGAGCCGGTCATCGTAGAAGAGGGCGCGTCTGTGCTGGTCTGTCAACCCTGTGGCCAGGGTCATGGGTCCGGTAATCTGGCCTTTGAGAGCTACAGGGAACCGCGGAGCTGATCTCATCACATCGAGCAGGGTAAAGAAGCCTCTTGCGGTCTCCTGGGTAAGGACAAATCGCGTGCCATCCAGGGGTGAGCCGCCTTCGGTTATCGCAAGGTAGTTTTCGTAGAATTTGAGCAAGTCGTCCTCAAAGGTTGATTTTGAGGTATCAATGAAGACGCGGTCCTGGTTTTGGACGACACCGGGAATGCCAGGCAGAAACTGGACCATCATGCCCTCTTCCGGATAGGCTGGGAGCTGAACCCACAGGGGAATCTCCGGTGTAGATTTGAAGACCATGCGAATGGCCCGGTCATGGTCGGCTATGGGAAGGCTCCCGATGAGGACGGCCAGGGCATTGCCTTTGAATTGAACCATAGCAGGTCATTAACATAATCATCCCTTTCAGGCAAGCAGGTTATTCTGCTTGACTCGATTGGTCAAATGCCGGATAATACTTTGTGAAATGGGCGAGAAAGAGAAGGCAAAGCTTCATAAGGTACTCGGGGCAGGCATAGGCTGGATTATGGGGGGACCGGTTGGGGCTGCCCTTGGTCTTCTGGTGGGGCACACCTTGCAAAAAAATCCGGAACTCCTGGAAAACGGGCTGTTGTGTACCAGCCTCAACAGGCTTAAGCCGTACTATGACGTGCTTCAAGTCCCTTACGATGCGGGGTCACGGGAAATCAAGGCTGCCTACAAGAGGCTCGCTCAAAAGTATCATCCTGACAAATTTGTGGATACAGACCCCGTGATTCAGGAACTGGCCAAAGGGAAGATGACAGAGATTAACGAGGCCTATGCAAAGGTTATGGAAAGCGATCGAACGGGGCGATGATTGACACTACCCGGTTTTGGTGTTAACAAAAGGGCAGAACAGGCCGCGTTCTCTTGTGTGCACCACATAAGATGGCACAAAGTTGGCAGATATTATCTCCATAGATGAGCGATTAAAGTTAGGTAAGGAGAAAAAAGCGGCCATTATTAGGGCCCAAAAGATTCAATCGCTCCGAAAGATCCTTCAGTGTACCCATTGTGCGCACAAGTGTGCCAAATGCGGTACACAGATCGGAATTTCGGATGAAGATCAGCGTAACAGACTTCCTTATCGGCTGTGCGAGAGTTGTGCTGAAGAACACCTCGAATATGTTCAGCGCCTTCAGAAAAAGAAAGATCCAGCCTTCTATTGGTACAATGACGCCTGGATGGAGGTTTGGACCAAGTGGATTGCCTACCAGGAATCTGTGAGGGGTTACCAACAGTCAAAGGAATTCACGGACCTTATGAAGGAATTCGAACAACCTGGAGGAAAGGACTGACCCTAATTCTGTCAAGCTCTCAAAACTAAAATGGCGAAAAATACTTTCTTAAAGGCTGTATATAAGGGGGAGATTAAATGTTCGGAATCGGCATGCCAGAGTTAATCATAATTCTGGTTATTATTCTCATCATTTTCGGGGCGGGCAAACTTCCTGAGATCGGAAGCGGTATTGGAAAGGGGATCAAGAACTTCAAGAAAGCCACTTCTGGAGAGTTGGAAGAAAAGCCTGCGCCCCAAGAGCCAGAAAAACTGGAAGAGGAAAACAAGACATAGGGCAGGGGTTGTTTTTTTGAGCCCGACGCTCGTCGCTGGAAGTCTGTTTACGGCCTCCGGTTCGTAGCGCCTCCGTCGGAGAGCTAAAACGGGATGTCGTCCTCTGTTGGGTTGCTAGATGGTGTTTCTGGTGCGCTAGATGCTGTTTCTGGCTCGGGGCCAAAGCTTTCATTTGAGAGCGGTTCCGCTTGAGCCCGGGCTCCAAGCATTTGCATTCTCCAGGCCCTAATCTCTGTGGTTTTTCGCTTGTTCCCTTCTTGGTCTTCCCACTCGTTTGTCTGGATGCTTCCTTCAATATAGACCTGGCTACCCTTTGAAAGATATTCTCCGCAGGTCTCTCCCAATCGGCCCCATGCTACGATACGGTGCCACTCCGTGCGAGACTGCTTCTCGCCGTCCTTATTGGTCCAGTTCTCCGTGGTCGCAAGGCTGAAATTTGCTACCGCTGTTCCGCTGGGCGTGTAGCGAACTTCCGGGTCTCTTCCGAGGTTGCCGATGAGGATTACTTTATTAATGCTGGCCATTGGTCTCCCCCCTCACACAGTTGTGTTTATTGGGTTTACACGGTTTATTGTGCCTGCCCTGGTGCTACTGCTCGAACAAGTCTACTAAGTCCAAAAACGGCCGGCAGCATGGAAACAGTGCATGTTCTATACTGGATGAAGCGAATAAAATCAAGAAAAATTACAGCTCAGTTTTTTCGACCAAAAAAGTTTGACAGGGGCAAGCAAAGAACGTCTCGAAAGTCTACAACCAGTTGTAATCGGGAGCATTACTGATTTCTTGCCGGCGTTAGAAATCCCCCTGAATCCCCCTTTAGAAAAGGGGGACTTTTCAAGCTCCCCCTTTTTTAAAGGGAGGCGGGGGGGATTTTAGTTGTATTGCCAAGATCATGAATGTACTAACCGCACAGGTCCTAATTTTCCGTGGCATCAATATGGAAAAGGCGGATTGCACGGAGACACCTTGCAGGCCCGTATACGAAAATGACGAAGAGAGGAGTTCTACAATGAAAAAAATGGTTGGAACCACGTTTTTGATTGTCATCCTGACCATGTCGGCTCTGGCAGGAGGGGCCTATCTTGCCGCAAAATCTTATGTCGATCCGACCCTGAAGGATCTCAACAGGGCTGTAGCTGCGATCCAGCCTGAAGCTCAAAAAGAGCTGGTGCCTCATTTGACGGAGTTGCAAAGACTTCGCGAGATGGGAAGCCTTTATATTCCATCTGTATTGTTTCTAGCCGGTTTAGTTGCGATCCTGATCATGTCTTTGTTACTCCGGAGGTTGGTCAAGGACGGTGCGGTCATCCCTGAGGAAAGGCCTAAGAGGATGGAGGCAGAGATTTCGGCAGAACAAGAAAGGCCGACAGAAACTGTCGGTGGGGATCTAATAAATATCGGGGCGTGTCGGATACTGTCTATACTTCAAAACAAGGGAAGATTGATTGATTTTTTCCAGGAAGACATCACGGGATACCCGGATGCTCAAATTGGTGCAGCCGTCCGCCACATTCACCAGGACTGCAGAAATGCCCTGCATGAATATGTCACCTTTGCTCCGGTCATGTCAGAAAAAGAGGGGGAGCCCGTCATGGTCTCCGAAGGGTTTGATGCTTCTGAAATTCGACTCACGGGAGATATAACAGGCCGACCACCCTTTGAGGGGGTTCTCCAGCACTCCGGCTGGAAGGTCACACAAATAAACCTCCCTGACCAGCCCAAAGGCCAAAAGCATACAGTCATAGCCCCTGCTGAGGTGGAAATGGAGCAAACGGAGTAAGGGACGGGAAAATAATAAATCTCCCAATCGTAAACATAGTTTACTGGCAACTCGACTGAAGGCGTCAAAAATTCGAAATTCGAATATCGAAATTCGAAACAATGACCAAATTTTCAAAATGAAAATGTCCAAAATCCTTGAAATGCCAATATGTTACTATAAAATACATCAAATTTTGTTCTTAGTTTTGAACATTTGAGCATTCGTATTTGCGGCTCACGCCTTGAGAACAGTACGGATTTGTTTCGTATTTCGTGCTTCGGATTTAATTTCCGTTTTGGGGAAGTTATTTCTTCTTCATTCCTAAGACAAGAGGAAACCAATGGAACCATCAAGATATATAGTTGGCATCGATCTGGGAACGACCAACTGCGCAGTCGCTTATACGGATACATTTGAACACGAAGACGACGGCTCTAAAATCCGTCTTTTTCGTATTCCCCAGGTCGTAGCCCCTGGCACCGTGGAAGAACGACAACTATTGCCTTCGTTTTCTTACCAGCTGGGTACAGGAGAGCTCCCTCAAGTGAGCCTGGATCTCCCGTGGCAAGACGAGACAGGATTTGTGGTAGGAACTTTTGCCGGAGAACGAGGAGCTGAAGTCCCTGATCGAGTCATCTCGTCATCCAAATCGTGGCTCAGCTATTCCGGCGCGGATCGGACGGCCCCGCTACTGCCATGGGGTGCGCGTGAAGAAGTTCCACATATCTCTCCAATTGAAGCCTCATCCAGATTACTAAAACGTATTCGCAATGCATGGAACCACGTGATTGCCGCGGGAGCCCCGGATTTCCTTCTGGAATCGCAGGAGATATTTTTGACCGTACCTGCTTCCTTTGATGCGACCGCGCGTGAGTTAACAGTACGAGCCGCGGAGATGGCAGGCATTGAAGAACTTGTCCCCCTGGAAACCGAGCTGCCTGCTGAAGAGGGTCAGAAGGGGACTCCAGTACGGGTGCGGTTGCGCATCAAGGTGACCGAGATAGGGACCCTGGAACTCTGGTTTGTTTCGGGGGCCAGGCGTTGGAAGCTTGAATTTAATGTTCGCCAGCCGTGATGTCGCAAATTCGAAATCCGACACGAAGTGCATTGTTTTGGCGCAACCTTGCGCCAAAACAATATCGAATGATAGAAATTCAGTAACAATTTAGGTCCTTAAAAACACGGTCGCTCCAACAGCAATCAAATATTGAACCGTGTAAAACTCGGGCCTAAGTGAGCCTAAGGAAAGAACTGCGGCCACTTGTTAAATCGTACCAGGAAGGTTCGATCTTTGTTGAGCATTTAAGTGCGGTCCGTCTATCTCCCCGTTCTTTCTCAAGGCTCACTAAACCCCTCAGACAGTTACCCGGTTCAATATTTGATTGCTGTTGGAACTCCCTCTAATCCGGTTGTTTCATTGGGCTAAAATAGTAACTACTCAGGTTCAAAGTTCCAAGGTTCACGGTTCAGAGATTAACCTGTCAACGGTCAACGGTGAAGCGTGAACCTGACAACCTGAGTAGTTACGCTGATTGCATCCCGGTCCCCCTTTACAAAGGGGGATTTTTAAAACCTCCCCCCCTTTGAAAAAGGGGGGCTGGGGGGGATTTATCGGGACGAAAAGGAGTTTCAATAAAGGGAGAGGAAGCATTTTTAACTTTTTATGAGATCATCAAATCATAGATTAAGCAGATGACCAGAAAAAGATCACGGTATGTCATAGGTATTGACCTTGGCACAACGAATTCTGCAATTACATACATTGATACCCGCAAGTACCCCACCGGTGGCGTTGGTGCCATTCAAACCTTTGCTATCTCCCAGTTGATTGCCGAGCGCGAGATCGCCGAGCGTGAAGGACTTCCCTCTTTCCTGTACCTTTCACCAGGTCACGATCTTCCCGCAGGAAGCCTTGATCTCCCCTGGGCAGAGAACCGAGATTTTGCTGTGGGAGAGTTCGCCCGCATACAGGGTGCAAAGGTTCCCGGCCGACTCATTTCTTCTGCAAAATCGTGGCTCTGCCACTCAGGCGTGGATCGCAAGGCCCCCATTCTTCCATGGGGAGACGTCGGAGAGGTTTCAAAACAGTCTCCTGTAGAAGCCTCTGCACTTTGTCTAAGACATATGCGTGACACATGGAACCATGTAATAGCCGGGGGCGATTCCACCAGGAGGTTTGAGGAACAGGAGTTGATCCTTACGGTGCCTGCCTCTTTTGATGAAGTTGCTCGCGAGTTGACCTTAGAGGCGGCGGAAAAAGCGGGGCTTGTGCATATCACCCTCCTTGAAGAACCTCAGGCCGCTTTCTATTCCTGGATTGCCCGCCACGAAGCGGATTGGGACAAGATAGTTGGTCCGGCAACGGTCATCCTTGTTTGTGACATTGGAGGGGGGACGACCGATTTTAGCCTGATTTGTGTAAAGGAAGGAGAGACCGGTCCGGTCCCTGAACGCGTGGCCGTGGGAGAACACCTCCTGTTAGGAGGCGACAATATGGATTTGGCGCTGGCCCGTTTGGTCGAATCCCGGATGTTAGGAAATAGTGAAAAGAGACTCGATTCTCTTCGCTGGCATATGCTGACATCCCTTTGCAGAAGCGCAAAGGAAAAGATTTTGGGAGGCGGGCAGCCTCAGAGCGTTCCGATTAGCCTTCCCGGACGTGGCAGAGGAATCATTGGGGGAGCCCTGTCTGACTCTCTCAATCTGGAGGATGTGCAAAATACGATCATCAACGGGTTTTTTCCATATGCACAACCCGATGAAATGCCAATTGGAGGAACTGGAATCGGTATTCAGGAGTGGGGGCTCCCTTTTGCCGCAGATCCCATTATTCCACGTCATCTGGCGGCGTTTTTGAGAAAACACCAGACAAGGAACACAGGTGTTTCTCAACCTGACGCCATGCTGTCATTGCGACCGGATGCCATTCTTTTTAACGGCGGCGTATTCACCCCCAATATTTTAAGAGAACGTATTTTAGAGATCGTATCGGGATGGTTTTCAGAGGCCGGGGGAGATCGGTGGCGTGCTGTGGTGCTTGAAAACGATCTGCTCGCCCTGGCGGTGGCACGGGGTGCCGCATACTATGGTATGGTGCGCAGGGGGCGCGGAGTCCGCATCGTGGGTGGAAGTCCTCGCTCCTATTATGTAAGGGTTGTACCAACCGATACGACAAAAGAAGAGCCAGGCCAAATCAGCGCCGTATGTGTCATACCCCGGGGGATGGAAGAAGGGGAAGAAGTGGAGATAGAATCACCGGTATTCAAGGTAACGGCCAACCAGCCGGTCTCTTTTTCGCTTTACAGTTCCAATTCCAGGACCGGCGATCAGCTCGGCCAGGTGTTAACCGTGTGTGAAGATTCGTTGTTTCAACTCCCTCCACTTTGTACCGTCTTGCGGTACGGGAAAAAAGGGGTTGTCCGCAAAATACCGGTTTACCTTTGCGCACGCCTCACAGAGGTTGGAACTTTAGAGCTTGCCTGCCATTCCATGGAGACAGATCATCGATGGAGGCTTCAGTTCAAGATCCGACCAGATGTCAGTGAAAAGACAGGGGACAAAAAACAGCCCAAAGACAAGCCGAAAAAAGAGTCAATTTCAGAGAAATCAATAGATAGAGCGTTGAAGACCTTGAGACTTGCATTTACCCCGTTAGAAAGAAAGCCCCGCCATTTATGCCGCGGTGAAAAAACCGATAAGCTTGGGCGGGGTTTAAAGGCGCGTCCACACCTTCTAACGGGGTTTACCACGGAAAAGCCACCTTCCGACAATCAAGTCACACCCGCCACTGTAATGAAAGCATTGCGCAATGATGTCGGCAGGAATAAGGAAGGCTGGCCCGTTCCGGTCTTGAGGCGTCTTTTGGACACGCTTCTAAAAGAGCCGGACCATCGAAAAAAGAGCGCCAGACATGAAGAAAGGTGGGTGAATCTCGCTGGGTTTTGTCTTCGCCCCGGATACGGTCATACCGGGGATGATTATCGAATGAGACAGATATGGAAGCTCTATCATGCCGGTATTATCTTTTCGCGTGACCAACAATGCCGGGTGGAGTGGTGGATCCTGTGGAGGCGGGTGGCCGGCGGGTTGAATCAGAGCCAGCAGATGGCGCTTTTCCGCGATCTTTCTCCAGTCCTCTTGCCTGGCAAGAAAAAAGGAACAAGGCAACACCGGGTCTCTCCACAGGAGCGGACCGAGATGTGGCGTACCATAGCCAACCTGGAACAACTTCCCGTCGATATTAAGGAAGAGATAGGCAGAGCGCTCATAAAGCACATCGGGACATCCCGCGGTGAAGGGCTCAATATGTGGGTCCTTTCGCGTATTGGCTCGCGTATTCCTCTCTACGGGCCCTTAAACGCAGTTGTTCCGGTCAGGACCATCAGAGGCTGGATAAAACAGATCCTTGAAGCAGAATGGAGAAAACAAAATCAAACGGCATTTTGTGTGGTTCAAATGGCCTGTTTTACCGGAGATCGGGAAAGGGACCTTGATCCAAATCTCAGGGATCGCATCATGGAAAGACTCCAGGGATTGGAAGATGGCGAACGGTTGGCTCAAAGATTGTACGAAATGGTCCCCCTGAGTGCATCTGAGCAAGGACGCGTCTTTGGTGAAGAACTCCCCGAGGGACTCCATTTGGCAGAATAACGTCGTAATTGTATGTCTCGGAAGTTCTACAACTACTTGACATTATAGATATTTCGGTGGCAATTGTTCCTTGCCATGAATATGGAATGGTGGAATATTGGAATAATGGAATACTGGAATACTGGGAAAAGAAGCGGAAAAGAATCATTTCTTAATTGTTTTTCTTCCTTTAAACCCATCATTCCACCATTCCATCATTCCATTATTCCAATTGGGGAGCGAAGCGGGGCTAAGTTCCTGCCATGTTTTCCCTTGATCAGGAGGCCTCTTTCAATGTAAAGGAATCAGACATGGGTTATGTTTTCGACTTCAAGGCAGCCCGGGAATACGACAACTGGTATCAAAGTCCTGAAAACCGGTTTATTGCTGATCTTGAAGATCAGCTTCTGCTCGGGCTGCTTGGTCATGTACGTGGGGAGCGGGTCCTAGACATAGGGTGCGGTACGGGTAGACATCTCCTTATGTTTTTGGAGATGGGCCTGGACATAACAGGTCTCGACGCATCGCCTTACATGCTTGACATTGCGCGAGAAAAACTCGGGCACCGTGCTGAGCTGCATCAGGGATTGGCCGAAGATCTCCCTTTTGAGGACAACAGCTTTGATATTGCCACCTTTATTACGACCCTGGAATTTGTAGACGATGTTCAAAAGGCCCTTCAAGAGGCATGTCGTGTAGCAAAGAACCGCATTTTTTTGGGTGTTCTAAACCGATACGCCATCAAGGGGATCGAGCGAAGGCTGAGGGGTATGTTTTCAGAAAGCATATACAATAGGGCCAGGTTTTTCAGTGTGTGGGAGGTTAAACGACATGTCCGGCAGATTCTGGGCAAAACGCCTCTCAGATGGGGAACGGTTCTCCATCTGCCCGCTAGCTTCAGGAAATACACCCAACATCTTGAAAGGTGGCCCCTTATTCACAGGTGCCCCTTTGGGAGCTTCATAGGCATGGTGGTGATACTTGTGCCACGATATCGGACCCACAATGTACCAATTGGGTATGTGGGCCGGCCCAGAAGGGCTGCCCAAGGGTTGATGAAGACGTAGGATTGATGATTGATGATTGACCATTGATGATTGACAAATGACAAATGACCAGTGACTGTGGGCAAAGTGAGCTAAAGTTGATCCGCCTCGGCGGAGAAGAGACTTCTTTTAAGATTGGTTTTGGCCCTTTAACTTTAGGCACTTTAGTTCACTTTAGTTCACTTTAGGCACTCGGTTATTGACCAACGACAAATGACAAATGGAAGCCTATCTGTACGAACGATTAGAAGATAAGAAGGTCCGGTGCAACCTGTGCAACCATCGTTGCCTTACTAAGGAAGGCAAACGGGGCATCTGCGGGGTTCGCGAAAACCAGGATGGAATTCTAAAAACCCTTGTTTATGGAAGGCTGATTGCCCAGCATGTGGACCCCATCGAAAAGAAACCCCTCTATCATCTATTGCCCGGCTCACTTTCGTATTCCATTGCCACGGTTGGGTGCAATTTCAAGTGCCGTTTTTGCCAGAACGCTGATATTGCCCAGCTCCCGGCAGACCGCAAAGGGATGATCGTGGGGGACCTTTACAGCCCGGAAGATGTGGTGAGCGCCGCAGAGCGGGCAAATTGTCGGAGCATTGCCTATACCTACACCGAGCCGACCGTGTTTTTTGAATTTGCATATGATACGGCGAAGCTTGCACACGAAAAGGGTATCCTCAATGTCTTTGTGACGAACGCCTACATGACCTCCGAGGCCGTGCATATGATCCGGCCCTACCTTGATGCAGCCAATGTGGACCTGAAGGCCTTTAACGATGATTTTTATAAAGAGCAATGCAGCGCCAAGCGAAAGCACGTGATGGAGACCCTTAAGCTGATGAAGTCTCTTGGGATCTTTGTGGAGGTTACCACACTCCTTATTCCCGGGCTCAATGATGATAAAGGAGAACTTCACCAGCTGGCCTCCTTTATTGCGGACTCACTTGGCCCTGAGACGCCGTGGCACATCAGCCGTTTTCATCCTACCTACAAGCTTACAGACCGTCCGCCTACACCGGCGGAGAGTATTCACCAGGCACGGCGAATCGGTCTTGATGCGGGGCTCCGTTATGTGTACAGCGGCAATCTGCCCGGAGACGAAGGGGAGAATACAATCTGCTACAGTTGCGGCCAGCCCTTGATTGAGCGGTGGGGTTATCGTATATCGAAAAATGTGATTACAGACGGCAAGTGCCCGAACTGTGGTGTCACGATTGACGGGATAGGCCTTTAACTCGATAGTATAAGAATTTCCTTACCTTGAACCTTGGAACTTTGAACCTGAGTAGTTACCAAAAATCCTTGAATGTTGCTCATAGGGAGGGCTCAAGAAAATGAGAAGGGTTGTGATAACAGGTATCGGGGTTGTAACGCCGATCGGATGCGGAAAAGAGAGGTTTTGGAATTCTCTTGAAGAAGGAGTTTCGGGTGTAGACAGAATTACGAAGTTTGACGCTTCTAAGTATGATTGTAAGATAGCGGCAGAAGTTAAGGATTTTGACCCCTTAGACTATGGCATGAATAAAAAGGAAGTTAGAAGACTTGATTCTTTTAGCCAATATGGTTTAGCCGCTGCCTATGAGGCAATTGAAGATGCTCAACTGCCCCTTAAGGACAAGAATCCAAACATCGGAGTCATTGTCGGAGCAGCAATTGGTGGATTATCAACAATTGAGAATGAAAAGGAACAATTCTTTTTGAGGGAAAGCAAAGGCAAAAACGGCGCTTCCTTTGTTAGCGCCTTTTTTATTCCTACGATCATGCCAAACGCAGCCGCTGGAAATATTAGTATGAAATACAAACTGAACAATTCAAGCATGAGTGCCGCAAGCGCATGCGCAACCGGGCTTCATTCAATCATATATGCTGCTAAGGATATAATGTTAGGTGATTCGGATGTAATGATCGCTGGCGGTACAGAAGGTAATCCTACTCCTTTGGCTGTAGGTTCCTTCATGAACATGAAGGCTTTGTGTAAGGAATATGATGGTGAGCCAAAAAAGGCGAGTAGACCTTTTGACCGTGAACGTAAAGGCTTTGTTATGGGTGAAGGTGCTGGCATGGTAGTCCTTGAAAGCCTTGAACACGCACTTAAACGACATGCTCGTATCTATGCTGAGCTTGCCGGATACGGGCTTACCTCCGACGCATACCATATTACGGCTCCTCATCCAGATTCTTATGAAATTGCGCGGGCTATGCAGCTTGCCCTTGATAGAGCTGGGATCAGCTATAAAGATGTTGATTATATTAATGCCCACGGCACATCAACACCTGACAATGATGTGTCAGAGACAAAAGGGATTAAGAAAGTGTTTAAGGATTATGCTTACAAGGTTAAGATCAGTTCAACCAAGTCAATGATGGGTCATGTTTTAGGAGGAGCTGGATCCGTTGAGACCGCTGTTTGTCTGCTCGCGATGGAAAGAGGTATTGTTCCTCCGACAATCAATTATGAAAATCCTGATCCTGAATGTGATTTATATTATGTGCCAAATAAAGCTGAACAATGTGAGGTGAATGTTGCGATGAATAATTCATTTGGGTTTGGGGGACATAATGCTGTACTCCTATTGAAAAAGTGTAAGGAATAGGAATTTGCTTTTCATAAATCTTTCCGTTCTTTTTGAAATCAAGCTGTGAGAAGAGGTTATATGCTGCGGTATTTATTGAGTCATTCACCGCTACGAGGAGCGAAGGGGCGAAAGGTCCTTATTCTTTTCAAAATCGGCAAAGATGGATTTCAGGCGCTCTCTTTGCCTCTCCACGCAGGAAGGGATGGAGGCCAGGTTCTCTCCCTGATACGGCTGTTTTTGGGCAATGCTCAGACAGAAGTCCATACCCTCTTCGAGGTTCTTCTTGAATGCCTGAAGTGTTCTGATTTCCCTGGGGGTGTACGTGCAGTGGGTTACCCGTACTTCAAAATAGTCCACATACATCACAATCTCCTTCGCAAACATATGTGGACGTTCGGATGAAACCAGCGACGGGCCTCTCCCGTAGATATGGTCGACCATCTCTTTCAGGGTGTATGTTTTGTTAAACCAGGCGATATTGGGACCGGGACATATCGACTGAGGGGCTGTCTTCTCCTTGGCGATGCCCAGGGCAATAAGGGCTCCATTCCCCAGGTGGTCGCAAATGCAGGTTTTTTCCACAACCTTCCGGCAAAGCCTTTCCTTTTCACCGTCTGAAACCTCCATGTTCCTTATCTCCTCCAGTTTCATCTTTTGATATTGCCTGGAGGCCAGACAAATAGGCGTCTTGGTAAACTCGGTATTGGATACAAGGAAATGCTTCGGGCAGGGGGAACCGGGCTTGCCTTTTGCCACCCTGTTGCGGGTCCATATTTCCGATCCTGTTTTGCGTACATTGCTGAAAGGGATTTCCAGCGGTGATACATCGCTCATGTAGAGTTCTTCCTCCCCGGCATGTTTCAAGAGTTCACGGGTGCGGACATCCACACAGGTGGCTTCCGGAACGAGCAGAAAAGGGCTGGCCCATCCCGTGAGATCAATGCTGAAATCCTCCGTGAGTCTACGCACTTCCCCATTGGCGCCAATCCCTCCCTGCACGGTGATGAGGGGACGAGTGTTCAAGACTGACTCGGGATATTTCCAACCCATGTTCTTGTAGTACTCCTGTATCAGCGGCTGAAACTCTGTGGTAAGCAGCCCTCGTTTCTCCTTGAACTCCTGGAGATGGCACGGGAGCAAATTGCCGTTGCAGGGAAACGCGTGACCGCCACAATTGAGCCCCGATTCGATGCGGAATTCGTAAATCTCCAGTCCTTTTCTGGCCAGGAACCTGCCCTGGATGAGGGCAGAGCGGAAGTCACTCACCTTGAGAACGATCCTTTTCTTGGTTTCGCCCGTTTCGTCCCTGTAAAAGTCCCGAAACCTGGTCATATACTTGAATAAGCCCTGGTTGATTCCGGCCGAAAATACGATGCTGGAGCGAAGACCGCTCTTAGCATACCCTCGAAGGGCCGCTTTGGCATCGCTGAATTCATCCC